>NZ_JBSFLB010000030.1:0-119730 GCF_053598835.1 Streptomyces sp. NPDC001070 | reverse complement strand
CGCGACGCGGAGACGGCGCGTGAGCGCTTCGGGGTGACCGACGGCGTGACGGGCGCTCTGCACACCCGCACGCGGACCACGACGGCCGGGATCGCACGGGGGAACCGCCGCGCCGGATGCCGCGTTTACCGGAGTGAGCGCGGCATGTGCCGCAGACGGAGGCGGGAAGATGTCCAATCGCGCGAAGGTCGCCGTTGGCGGCGTGGCTGTCGGTCTGATCCTGCTGTGGATCCTGCCGGCATGGCTGGCCCTGCTGGTCATCGTGGGCGTCCCCGTGGCCGCCTACCTCACCCTCGACCCCTCCCAGCGCCGCAGGCTCCGCAGGGTCAACCGGCGTCAGATCGGCAGGTGATGACGCCCTGGGCCCGGCCGACGCTCAGGTCACGGAGCCCGCGGCGGCACCCGTCCTGAGGTCCGGGCCCCAGCGGTCGAGTGCGGCCTCCAGGTCGAGCGGGAGCGGGCCGGTGAGCTCCTGGGTCGTGGGCCAGTCCTCGCGGGGGACGCGCCACATGATCTCGAACTCGTTGCCGTCGGGGTCCTTGGCGTACAGGGACTTCGACACGACGTGGTCGCTGGAGCCGACCAGCGCGCCCCGTTCGGTGAGGACCCGGGCCGTGTCGGCCAGTTCGCCGAGTGTGCCGACCTCCCACGCCAGGTGGTAGAGCCCGACGCGGCCCTGCTCGGGTCCCGGCGCGTCCGCGCCGATGGCGAACAGGCCGAGGTCGTGGTCGTTGAGGGTGTCCTCGGCGCTCAAAAAGGCGGCGCGGCCGGGTATCTCCACGTCGACCTTGAAGCCGAACACGGCGGTGTAGAACTCGACGGACCGGGCGACGTCGCGGATGTAGAGCACGGCGTGGTTCAGACGGCGAACAGGCATGGGACGATCCTACGGGGCCATCATTGAAACTTCAATGAACCAGCTCGATATGCTGACCGCACGAGGGCCGACGCCCGTCGACCGAGGGGAGCAGAGGCACCATGACCGCGACCGTCACCGCCGTCAGCCGCGACGAGGGGCACCACTTCAGCAAGCCCGTCCGCCAGAGCATCCGGCTGCTGACCGGGCTCGGTGTCGAGGGTGACGCCCACCTCGGGGTGACGGTCCAGCACCGTTCGCGCGTGGCCCAGGACCCGACGCAGCCCAACCTGCGCCAGGTCCACCTCATCCACGGCGAACTCCACGACGAGCTGCGCACGGCCGGCTTCGAGGTCGCGCCGGGCGAACTCGGCGAGAACGTCACCACGCGCGGCATCGACCTGCTCGGCCTTCCCACCGGGACGCGGCTGCGGCTCGGCGCCGAGGCCGTCGTCGAGGTGACCGGGCTGCGCAACCCCTGCCTTCAGATCGACGGGTTCCAGGAGGGCCTGCTCAAGCAGGTCGTCGGCCGTGACGAGCACGGCGCGATCGTCCGCAGGGGCGGGATCATGGGCGTCGTCCTGGCCGGCGGAGAGGTGCGGCCCGGCGACCGGATCACCGTCGAGCTCCCCGAAGGGCCGCACCGTCCGCTCGAGCGGGTCTGAGCTCAGGACAGCGCGCAGGAGTTGACCACGTCCCCGCCGGCCGGTCGTGGCACCGTGCGGTCGGCGGGCGGTGTCCGTCCCTGCTCCACCCAGGACGTCAGCACGTCGAACGCGGCCCGGTAGCACGGCAGCATCGGGCGCAGCCGGTCCGGATACGTGTCGTACAGGCCGTCCACGTGGTTGCCCCCCTCGATCGTGTAGTAGCGGTGCAGCCCGCCCCGCCCGGCCGAGTCGATCATGCGCGCGTAGACGTCCGAGTCGGTCGCGATCGGCAGCAGCGTGTCCAGCGTTCCGTGCAGGGTGATCATCGGCTTGCCGATCCTGCCGGTGAGCGACACCCGGCCGACGGCGCGGTGCACGGAGGCCGGGCGCGCGGCGTAGTCGTAGTCCGCGTCCGAGGCGCAGGGCGCCAGGATCTCCGGAACCGTCGCGCCCGCGCTCGCGCCCGGGCAGGCCGGGTCGTAGGAGGGATCGAACTCGGCCCGGTACACCTTCTGCGTCAGGCCCCAGTACGCCTGCTGGTGGTAGGCCCACAGGAACTCCGAGCCCGGCGCGAATCCCGCCGCCAGCAGATCGTCGTCGGTCGCCCGGCCCTGGGCGCGGGCCACCGTGACCGGCAGGGAGGTCAGCAGATTGGGGCCGTCCGCCGTCCAGAGCGTGCCCTCCCAGTCCACGCCGCCGTCGTAGAGGGCCGGGTGGTGCTCCAGCTGCCAGCGGGTGAGATAGCCCCCGTTGGAGATCCCGGTCATGTACGTACGGTGCGGCGTGCGGCCGTACCGCGAGGCCACCGCCGCCTTCGCGGCCACCGTGAGCTGGGTCGTGCGCCGGTTCCACTCGGCCATCGCGTCCCCGGGGCGGCCGCCGTCGGTGTAGAAGTCGGGCCCGCTGTTGCCCTTGTCGGTGGAGGCGAAGGCGTAGCCCCGCGCGATCGCCCAGTCGGAGATCAGCACGTCGAGCGAGTACTGCTTGCGGGTGCCGGGCGCGCCCGTGACGATCAGGCCCCCGTTCCAGTGGTCGGGCAGCCGCAGCACGAACTGGGCGTCGTGCCGCCAGCCGTGCGTGGTGTTGAAGCCCGATGTGTCCGGGAAGTAGCCGTCGACCTGGACGCCCGGCACGCCGGAGGGGCGGTTGGTGCCCGCCGCGGACAGGCCCGCCTGGTCGGCGGTGTCGGTGTACGCGGTGCCCGCCAGAGCCGTGGTCGTCATGTCGGGCAGGCAGGCCTTCTGCTGGTGCTCGGCGCCGGGCACGGTGACCCGGTCCAGCCGGGCGCAGTGCCCGGCCGTACCCGCGGGCGTCTCAGCCCCGGCGGGGACCGCGGCGGCGCCGAGCGCGAGCACGGCGGCGGTGAGCAGGGGGACGCCTCTCCAGGGGCGCATGGGGAGCCTCCATTGCGGGTCGGGGATGGCTGCCGCCACATCGTGGCCGTCCGTCCCCGGCCCGGCCATGGCGTCGCCCCACGCCCGTACCGGCCCGCTCATGGGGCCGCGTGACATGCGTCACCACCGATGGTGACGCCGCGCAGTACCCTTGGCCCATGCTCTTGCTCGTGCGCCGCCGTCATGTGGACTTCGTCCGCGTCACGAGCATGTCCTGTCGCCGCAGCGGCTGATCCTCACCCCACCCCCTCACCCTTCACTCGGCCCCGGGCCGCCCCCCACCAGGACGGCGTCGCGGAGCGTCCGGTCACCGCCGGCGTGCCGGGTCCCCAGCCTGCGGAAAAGACACCATGACGCTCCAGCTCCCCGTGATCGACCTGTCCGCCGCCGACCGCGGCCCCGAGGCCCGTGCCCGCCTCCACCGTGAGCTGCACGCCGCCGCCCACGAGGTCGGCTTCTTCCAGCTCACCGGCCACGGTGTGACCGCCGGGGAGACCGCCGCGCTGATGCGGGCCATCCGCGCGTTCTTCGCCCTCCCCGAGGCAGACCGGCTCGCCATCGGCAATCTGAACTCCCCTCACTTCCGCGGCTACACCCGCACCGGCGACGAGCGCACCGGCGGCAGCCGGGACTGGCGCGACCAGCTCGACATCGGAGCCGAGCGCCCGCAGCACATCCCGGCCGGCGACGAGCCCGCGTACTGGTGGCTCGAGGGCCCCAACCAGTGGCCCGCCGCCCTGCCCGAGCTGCGCGAACTCTCCCTGGCCTGGATCGACCGGCTCAGCCGAGTCGCCCACCGGCTGCTCCACGAGCTGCTGGCCTCCATCGGCGCCCCCGAGGACTTCTACGACGACGCCTTCGCCGATGAGCCGCACCTGCACCTGAAGCTCGTGCGCTACCCCGGCACCGCTCCCACCGGCGGCAACCAGGGTGTCGGCGCGCACAAGGACTACGGCTTCCTCACCCTGCTGCTCCAGGACGAGGTCGGCGGCCTGCAGGTGGAGCGCTCCGACGGCCGCTTCCACGACGTGCCCCCGCTGCCCGGCGCCTTCGTCGTCAACCTGGGGGAACTGCTGGAGGTCGCGACCGACGGCTACCTCAAGGCCACCAACCACCGGGTGGTCAGCCCGCCCGGCGCCCGCGAGCGCTACTCGGTGCCCTTCTTCTACAACCCCCGGCTCGACGCGCGTGTCGCGCCGCTCGCCTTCGAGCACGCCCACCGCGCGCCCGGCGCCACCCGGGATCCGGCCAACCCGCTCTTCGCCGAGTACGGCCGCAACGAGCTCAAGGGCTGGCTGCGCGCCCACCCCGAGGTCGCCCGCAAGTACCACCCGGAGCTCGTCGGGGCGTAGCGCCCGCACCGGCTGAGACGCGCGGCCCGCGGCGCCCGCGGTTACGGTGCCTGCATGGGCACGGGTCCCGCCGAGGACGGCACACTGCGGATCGGCACACCGCCGCGCTGGCTGCGGCTGCTCCCCGTCGTCCTGCTCGCCGCGCTGATCCTGGCCCAGGGCGTCACTCCCGGCGACGTGGAGCTGGGCGCCTACTACGCGGCGGTGGCGCCGCTGGCCGCGCTCACCTACGGAGTGCCGGGCACCGCGGTGCTCGCCGCCGCCGTCGTGGTCGTCATGGATCTCCCGGTCGTCGGCTCGGGCACCCTGGTCGGCGCCGAGCTGGGGGCCGTGGTCCTCATCGGCGTCCTGAGTGTGGTCATCGCCGCCGTGCAGCAGCGTTTCCGCGGCCGGCTCGTGCTGGCCCGGTCAGTGGCCGAGGCGGCGCAGCTCGCCGTGCTCGCCCCGGTGCCCGCCGAGGTCGGGGAGGTGCGGTGCGCCGCGCTGTACCGGGCCGCGCAGCGGGGCACCCTGGTGGGCGGTGACCTCTACGACGTAAGGCCCGGGCCCTTCGGCGTGCGGGCCCTGGTCGCCGACGTCCAGGGACACGGTCTCGCCGCGGTCGGCACGGTCGCGGCGCTGCTCGGTGCCTTCCGCGAGGCCGTGCTCGACCAGCGCGAGCTGCGCGGGGTGGCGGAGTGCCTGGAGCGGCGGATCTCCCTGGACGCGGCCGGGGACCGCGAGCTGTTCGCGACCGCGCTGCTGCTGGAGTTCCCCGACGGCGGGTCGCGGGTGCGCCTGGTCTGCCAGGGACACCCTCCCGCGCTGCTGCTGCGCGGCCGCGAGGTGCTGGAGTTGTACTGCGATCCCGCCCCGCCGCTCGGCGCGGGCCTGCCCGGCCAGTCACCGCCCGTCCCGTCGGTGGTCACCCTGCTGCCGGGGGACGTGATCCTCGCGTACACCGACGGCGTCACCGAGGCGCGCGACGCCTCGGGCACCTTCTATCCGCTCCACGACCGGCTCGCCGCCCGGCTGGCCGGGGGCACCGACGCCACCCCGGACGCGATCGTGGACGCCGTCTGGGAGGATCTGCACCGCCTACGCGGGCGCGGTGGGTGACGACGTCGCCCTCCTGGCGCTCGCACCCCGCTGAGCCCCGCGGAGCAGGTCAGCCCTTGCCCTTGGCGGTGTTCAGCCCGGGGCGGCCCTGCAGCCCGGCGGCCTCGGCACGGATCTCCGGCAGCTTGGCGTAGAGCTCCTTGCCCGGGCAGTCGGTCATGTAGGCGTCACGGTGGCCCGCGATGACGTGGAAGACCGCGCGCTTGCCCTTCTTGAAGCGGCTCTTGCTGTTGGTGGACACCAAGGTGACCTCGCCCCGGGGATCGATGCCGGACAGCCCGAGCTTCCAGGCGGCGATCCGCGCGATCGCCTCCAGCATCACCTTGGGCACACTGCCCTTGGCGTCGTAGGTGCCGATCGCGGCGATGCCCATCGTGTCGCGGTTGAAGCCGACCGCGTGCGCCCCGGTGACGGGGCGGCTCGTGCCGCCGGCGCGGCCCTCGTAGATCGTGCCGCACTTGTCGACGAAGAAGTTGTAGGCGACGTCGTCCCAGTGGCGGCTCTGGATGTGACCGGAGTAGATGTCGCGGATGATGCGCGGCACGTCCTTGCACTTGTAGTCGTTGCCGCTGTCGGTGTGGTGCAGGAACACCGCCTTGACGGTGTGCCCGTAGTGCGGGGGCTCGGTGCGCAGGGACTCGTCGGCCCCCCAGCTCTTGCGGGAGACGATGGCGGGCTGGTGGGCCGGGTAGAGGGGGACGCGCTGCAACCTGGCCCGGGCCGCGAGGTCCGGGAAGGGCATGAGCTGGGGGCTGGGTGCCGGGCGGGCGTGGACGGAGGGCGGGTCGCTGTGGACGATCGCGCCGTGCACACCCAGTGCGGCCACGGCGACGAGGCAGGCTGTCCCGGCGGCCGTCGCCCAGACGCCCGTCACACGGCGCGGACGCCTGGCCGCGCGGCGCGCGTGCTTGGCCGCACGGTGTGAACCCATGAAATGAACATCAGCTCATATGACTGGATCGTGTGGGGAGGACACGCCGAGCGGTGCGTCGGGCTCACCCGGATGCCCTCCCCGCGGCCCCTCGCCGCGCCCCTCCCCACGTCCGCGGGAGCGCTACCTCAGATACGGCCCGTCCGAGCCGACCTTGCCCGGCGCGGCGTTGCTCCCGCCCAGGTCGAGCACGTACACCCGCAGATTGCCCTTGCCGGGCGCGTCGACCGACAGGCTTCCGCCGGTCACCGTCCTCACCGCACCGGTCACCGCGTCCTTGTACGTACCGTCGGGTATCCCGGTGAAGGTGGCGCCGCCGCTCACCGCGACCAGCACGAAGCTGTCCACGCCGGTGGCGCCGTCGGTGTAGCGCCGCTTGAAGGCCATGTCGCCGGTGACCCCGGCGGTGGAGTACTGGCCCATCTGCAGCGCGGGGATCGCCCGCCGGATCTGGTTGAGCCGCTGCACGTGCTTGACCAGCGGCTGCGCCAGCGTGGTGGCCACCGGCCCGGACGCGGCGCCCACGGTGCCGAAACCGGAGGCGGTGACGGTGCCCTCCAGGTTCGCCCCGTAGTAGGCGCGGCCGGTGGTCGCCAGCGGGCAGGTGGGGCCGCAGTCGATCTGCTTGCCCTTCTGGAACTCGATCTCCGATCCGTAGTACAGCGTCGGGATCCCGCGGAAGGTCCACATCAGCGACATGTTCTCGGCCCAGGCGTCGGTGCCCTCGGCGTAGCGGAAGGACGACTTGTTGGGGCCGTAGTCGTGGCTGTCGACGTAGACGACGTTGTACGTGGCGTCGTTGGTGCTGTCGTCGGAGTCCTTGCCGTTGTTGAAGGCGTTGGACGCGTAGCCGAAGTTCATGTGCATGCGCATGTCGATGACGTTCATCCCGGAGAACCGGCTGTGGTCCGGGGTGTGGTAGCTGTTGCCGTCCAGGAGGGCGTTCGCGGACGTCGGCTGGTCGGCCGTGCCGAGCTGCTCCTCGTAGGTGTACTGCTCCAGCGCGGCGGTGGCGTCGTCGTCGCTGTAGGTCCTGCGCTCCTTCCACGTGTAGAACTGCGCGGAGTGGTTGACCGAGCCGCGGTTCCACTTGTCGTTGACGAAGGCGGCGACCTCGCCGAAGACGAAGAAGTCCTTCGCCTTGTCCGCGCCGAACCTCGCCGTCACCTCGTCGTACATGGCTGGGAGGAAACGGCGGTTCCAGGTGACACGGGGGATGTGCACGGCGGTGTCGATGCGGAAGCCGTCCACGCCCATGCCGATGTACTTGTCGTAGGCGCCGATCAGGTAGTTCTGCACCTGCGCGTTCTCGGTGTTGAAGTCCGCCAGGTCCTCGTGGAGCCAGCAGGAGCGGGAGTCCTCGCCCTCCCAGTTGCCGATCCAGCACTGGTGGTAGAACTTCGAGGGGAACATGCCGGAGGTCGGGCTCGGCCACTGGCAGTTGTAGAGGGTGTAGCCCTCGGCGCTCTTCCCGCCCGTCGGGACGCCCCAGTTGACGCAGGTGTTGCCGCTGGGCTCGGCGGTCGACCACAGGTCGCCGTTGTAGTACGACTTGCCGGAGACCGGCTCGACGGTGAGGCCGTCGTATTCGAAGCCGACCTGCTTCTGGTCGTAGTACCAGCTCCACTGGGCGTCGCGCACGCCGTAGACGGTCGGTGTGAACAGGCCCTTGGCGCCCCAGCGGGAACTGTGGTTGTAGACGACGTCCTGGTAGATCTTGATGCCCTTGGCGTGGGCGGCGTTGATCAGGTCCTGGTAGGAGGCGCCGGCCGACTCCAGGCGGGGGTCGACCCGGTAGAAGTCGTAGCCGTGATAGCCGTGGTAGTCGTAGTCCGAGCGGTTGAGGACGACGGGCGTGATCCAGATCGCGGAGAAGCCGAGGCCCTTGACGTAGTCGAGCTTGTCGACCAGCCCCTTGAAGTCCCCGCGGAACATGGGGTCGCCGCCGGCGGCGTTGCCCGACTTCACGTGCTGGCTGCCGCCGCGGTTGTTGGCGCTGTCGCCGTCGTAGAAGCGGGCGGTGAGGACGAAGTAGATCGGGTCCTTGCGCGGGTCGCCGCCCAGCGGCTCGCCGGGGGTGGTCCGCGGCGCCTCCCCTGTGGTGACGCCCGCGGGGGAGGAGGCGGCCGACACATTGCCCGCCGCGTCGAGCGCCTTGACGGTGTAGGTGTAGGCGGTGTGCTCCTCCAGCCCGGTCTGGGTCGTCACGGTGGAGGTGACGTGGGAGATCGACGTGCCCTTGGTGCCGCCGGTGCGGGTGACCTCGTAGCCGGTGACGGCTGTGTCGTCGGTGGCGGCGGTCCAGCTCACCACGACCGACGTGCCGGTGGCCCCGGCGGTGACGCCGGTGGGGGCGGTGGGCGCGGTCGTGTCGGGCTCCGTCCCGGCGCAGGGGTCGTCGGCGTCCGGGGTGACGACCCTGTTCCTGACCGTGCTGACGCCCTCGGTGAGCCGGTAGTTGGCTCCGTTGTCGTTGTCCCAGGTGCCGTTGCCGTTGTTGAAGGTGGCCTGCCAGGCGGTGGCGCTGCCGAGGTCGACGGTCCTGCGCACCCAACCGGTGCAGGCCGCGTCCATGGCGACGCCGGGCACGGTCGTCCAGGCGCCCCCGGCCGGTGCCCAGTGCAGGTTGTAGGTCGTCCAGCCGACGGTGTCCGTCGCGTAGTACACGGTCGCGCCGTGACCGGCCGGCTCCTCGGTGCCGGTGCACGGGTCGCTGTGGGCGACCACTCCGTCCTTGACGGTGATGGTGCCCGTGCCCAGTTGGTAGTTGGCGCCGCCGTTGTTGTCCCAGGTGCCGCCGCCGTTGGTGAAGGTGGCCTGCCAGGCGGTCGCGGTGCCCAGGTCCACGGTCAGCTTGACCCAGCCGGTGCAGGCCGCGGCCATCCGCGTACCGGGCGGGGTGGTCCAGGAGCCGCCGGAAGGGGCCCAGTGGAGGTAGTACGCGGACCAGTTCCGGTTGGCGGTCGCGTAGTACACCGTGGCGCTGGTCGGTGTGGCGCCCGCGCAGGGGTTCACCGTGGTCACCGTGCCGGAGGAGACGGCGCTGGTGCCCGTGCCCAGTTGGTAGTTGGTGCCGCCGTTGTTGTCCCAGGTGCCGCCGCCGTTGGTGAAGGTGGCGGAGAGCCCCGTGGCGCTGCCCAGGTCGACGGTCCTGCTGTACCAGCCGGAGCAGGCCGCGTCCATCGCGACGCCCGGCGCGGTGGTCCAGGTGCCGCCGGTGGGCGCGTAGTGGAGGTTGACGGTGGTCCAGCCGGAGGCGGGACGGTAGTACACCGTCGCCGAGGCGGCGGCGAAGGACGGGCCCGTCGGCAGCAGGCCGAGCAGCAGGCCGCCGACGAGCAACAGCACGTTGCGCAGCGCCTGGTGGCGTCCAGGGCGCGCGGGTCGGGTCATACGGGGCTCCTCGGGCAGGGCCACCGGGGCGGCGGCCGGTGCGGGTGAGGCGGGCCCTCCCGCGCGCCACGAAAGGAACAGCCCTATGTTTCCTGCAAGTTGCTGCAAGAAGCTTCATGAGATTACTGGGCCATGACAGGGTGGTAAAGGGGTCCCGCGCGTCGACGCTCAGTAGTAGTCGCGCATCAACTCGGTGGCCCAGGCGGGCTGGAACGCCGTGTCACGCGGCCCGAACTCGGCCATCCACGGCTTGATGTCGAGCACCGGCGTGCCGTCGACCGCGTCGAGCCCCGCGACATGGACGTCCCGGCCCTCGACCCGCAAGATCTTGCAGCGTGACACCCCCAGGCGATTGGGCCGGTTCTTGCCGCGCTGGGCGAAGATGCCGATCAGCGGCCACTCCGTGTTGCCGCGCGGATGGCGGGCCCCGGTCTCGATCCGCTCCTCGGGAACCCGGTCGAAGTGGAAGACGACCTCCAGGTGGGAGAAGGTGTCGAGGCCGTACAGGGCCTCCGGCCCGAACCGCTCGGCGTCCAGGCGGATCACCGCCTCGACCCCGCCCCAGTCGTCGTCCTCCACCGGCCCACGGCCACCGGTCACCCATCCGATCGGCCGTGTCTCGATCTCAGCCATGTGCGTTCCCTCCGCTTGCCGGCGTGTTCCTCTGGCCACTATGTGAGATATGGGTATCACTTTGTGGACAGTGTGGCTAGCGTGCGGGGCATGACGAGGGAATGGGACGCCACCACGTACGACAGCCTGCCGTTGCCCCATGCGCACTGGGGCCGCCGGACCCTGGGCCGCCTCGCACCGCGCGGCGACGAGCGCGTGCTCGATCTGGGCTGCGGTACCGGGCGCGACACCGAGGCGCTGCTCGCGCTTGTCCCGCACGGCCGCGTCGTCGCCGTCGACGGCTCGCTGCGCATGCTGGAGCAACTCCGCCGGCGGCTCGCCGGGCGCCTGGACAGGGTCGAGGTCGTGCACGCCGACATCACCGGACCGCTGCCCGTGACCGGTGAGGTGGACGCCGTGACCAGCGTCGCCACCTTCCACTGGATCCTCGACCACGCGGCGCTCTTCCGCGGCGTCGCCCGCGTCCTGCGCCCCGGCGGGCGCCTCGTCGCCGAATGCGGAGGGCTGGGCAACATCGCCGCAGTCTCCGCGGCCGTCGACGACGTACTCGGCCCGCAGCCCGCCGTCTGGAACTTCGCGGGCGTCGAGGAGACCGAACAGCACCTGCGCGACGTGGGGTTCACCGACGTCGAGGTCGACCTCGTGCCCGACCCGGCCCGCCTCCAGCCGGGCGGGCAACTGCTCTCCTACCTGGCCGTCGTCGTCCTCGGCGGGCAACTCGAGCGCCTGCCCGGGGAGGAGCACGATGCCTTCGTCCGGGCGGTGGCCGAACGCCTGCCGGAGCCCGTCGTGGACTACGTGCGGCTGACGGTCTCCGCGACCCGCGGCCCGCGGCCCTGAAGAGGCCGGAGCGTAATTCGCTTGCGGGCGAAGGCCCCCGCGGGGACCATCACCTCTGCGCCACCCGGCACGGGCGGCCCCGCGACCGGGGGAGCCCACGGCCGCGGCACAGGAGAACTCCCGAAGAGAAGTCGGCACCCTGTTCACCAGCTTCGACCACCTCCCGTTCCCGGCCCGGACGCGGGCCATCGCCGAGCACGCCCGCTCCCTCGACGACGACGGATACCGTGCCGCGCGCGCCGCCCTCGCCTCCGGCGGCCCCGACGACCGGCACCTCGCGCTCTTCGCCGCCGTGGCCCGCCGGGACCTCGAGACCGTCGCCGCCGCGTTCGACGACCCCCCGCTGCGCCGCCGCGCCCTCGCGGCCGCGATCCGGCTCCCGGTCCCCGACGCCGCCCTGGCCCGGCTCGCGCTGAGCGGGATCCGGGGTGTGCGGCACGACACCTGCCGCGTCCTGCGGCTCTCCCGGCGCCACGACCTCGCCGCGCGGCTGCTGCCCGAGGTGCGCGAGCGCCACGGCGACACCGAGGCGGCGCATCTGCTGCCCGCCTGCCCGCCCGGAACGGTGGCGCAGTGGCTGCCCCGGCTCGACCCGCCGGACGGCGTGCTCATGTCGCTCGCGCGCACCGCGCCGCTCGCGGTCGCCGCGCACCTCGTCCGGGCCGCCGAGCAGTCCGACGACCACTACTCCTGGTTCCGGCTGATCCGCCGCAGCCTGCGACTCGTCACCACGGTCGCGCGCCAGGACCCAGGGGCCGCGCTGCTGCTGGCCGAGAGGGCGCCCCGCCTCATGACCGCCGAGGCCACGGCAGTCGCCCTGCGCCGGCCCCGGGAGCTCCTCGCCGCCGTCCGCAGGGCAGGTGTCGAGGAATTGCCGCTCGCCGACACGCCGTTGTCCCGAGGCGTTCGGCGCGCGCTGCGCGGTCTGGCCGCGGAGGAGCTCGCCGCACTCGCCTCCGTCTGCCGCACCGACTCCGACGGGCACCGGGACGCGTCCGAGCCGAGCACCGCCGATCCACTGCTGGCCCTCGTGCCGTCCGGCATGCGGGCCCGCCTCGTACGCGAACGCGTCCCGGCGGCCGAGAGCCGGCACAGGGTGCCCGTCCGCGCCATCGCCGCGCTGACGCCCGAGGAGCGCGCCGAGTTCGTCCGGCCCCTCATGTCGTCACATGCCCGCCGCCGGGACTCCGCACGGGCCCGCTTCGGCGTGCTGCTGCCGCTCGCCGAGGCCGAGCCCCTGTACCGGGAGATGGCCGACGACTTCGCCGCCCACGAGCGGCGCACCGCCTGGGCCGCCCTGCTCGCCGCCGCCGCGTACCACGGCGACCCCGTCGAGTACGGACGCGTCTTCACCTCCTGCGAACGCGCCTGGCACGACCAGTTCTCCGTACGCCAGGCCGCGCTCGCGCAGGCCGCCACCGCCCCCGCCCGGCTGCTCGCCGCCGTCCCGTACGCCGCGCTGCGGGACGCCGCCCTGGCCACCGTCCAGTCCCGGGACTCCGTCCCGTACACCCTGGAGACCGCCGAGCGGCTGCTGCGCCGCGTCGTCCTGGGGGCCGCGGCCCGTCGCGACCACGAACTGGCCGCCGCCGTCGCGCTGCTGCTCGCCCAGGTCGTCGCCGACCCGCGCTTCCCCGCGCAAGGAGCGCCGCTGGCCTTCGACCCGTCCACCGCCCGGGCGATCTGGGCCGCGGCGGGACCCGGTGCCGGGACCGGGCAACTGCTCGGACTCGCGGCCCTGCTGGAACGGCACGCCGCCGCGCTGCCGGGATGCGACGCCTTCCTCACCCGTACCGCGCTCGGGAGCGACGACCCCGCCGTCGCCGCCCGCGCCGCCGGGGTCTGGCTCGCAGACCCCGCCACGCGCGAGGAGCGCGTCGCCGAACTCCTCGCCTCCGGGCGACCGTTCGCCGTTGTTCCCCGTGTCCTGTGGACGGTGGCGCGGCGCCGAACGGATCTGCTGGACGATCTACTGGCGGCGGGCGGCACCGGGCCGTGGGTACCGCGGCTTCCCGGGACGGTCGGCGGCCGCTGGCTGCCGGCGCAGCGCGCGGCGCTCACCCGCCGTATCGAGGCCGTCGCCGTCGACGGGGACGTCCCTATGCGGCAACGTGCCGACGCCGCCGCCCTGCTGCGTGACGCCCCGGCCCTGCGGCGGCTCGTCGCCGGAACGCTCCCGCAGCCCGTCGTGGCCGCCGCCCTGACCGCGCTCGGGCAGGTGGCGGACCGCGACGCGCTCGGTCCGCTGCTGGAGCACGCCGCCACGGGCGGAGTCCGCGGCCGCGCCGCGATGGCGGCACTGCGCCGGCTGCTCGACGGCCTGCCCGACGCGGAGGCCGTGGAATGGCTCAGCGGGATCGTGTGCGACCCGCGGGCGCCCGTCGGCTCACGGAAGGAAGCGGCGCGTGCCTTGACCGCACGGCCCGGTGAGGCCGCCTTCGGCGCGCTGCTCGACGCGTGGGACGTGCCGGGCCAGCACCGCGACGTGCTCGCCGTGCTGGCCGCACCGCTCACGGCGCGCATCGAGCACCCCGCGATCGCCGCCCGGTTGCGGCGCCACCTGGGGCACGCGGCTGTGCGCTCGGTGGTTCTCTCGCGCCGGCGGGACGCCGTGCCGGCCGCCGCGCGGGAGGCGTACGCGCACTTCCTGGCCGGGCTGGTCTGGGAAGGCGGCGTCGAGGAGGTCGTGACCGCGGCCTGCACGACTTTGGTCGCCATGGGCGGCGCCGAGGGCGCGGACGCGGTGGTCTCGGGTGGGCTGGCGGCGGCGCTGGCCGACCTGGCGCGCCCGCACGAGGAACGGTTCGCCGCCGGGACCGCGCTCACCGGCACCGCCCGTTCCGGCACCGCGCTCACCGCCCTGCGCGCGGCGCTCGGCGCACTCGCGGACCGGGGGGAGTTGCGCCTTCTCGACCGGCTCGCTACGGACCGCCGTGGCCGTTCCGCCGCGGTCGAGGACGCGTACGCCGACGCCCTGGAACGGGCGGGGCTGCCGCGCGCCGCCACCCGCGTGGCCTTCGACGCGGCGGTCGCGGCACTACGTGAAGGAGACGCGGGCCTGGCGCGCTGGAACCGCTGCCTGAGACTCGCCGAACGCCATCCGAACGCCCTCGGCCGCAAGGGCTCGCTCCATCTGCCCACCGACGCGCGGGAGCCGCTGAAGGCCCTCCTGGCGGTGGCCCGCGCCCTGGGGGAGCGCCCCGGCACGCTGGCCGGGCTGGTCGCGGTGCTCCTCGTCCGCTCGGGCGGCGCGGCCGCCGCGTGGGCGGATCCGTGGCCCGCCGAACTGGACGCGCTGCGGGCCCATGCCGACCCCGACGTGGCCGAAGCGGCGCTGGTCGCGCAGCTGCGGCGGGTGACCTCCCCGGGCGGGTGAGTCGGCGTCCCGCGCGGCCGGTCGCGGCTCAGGCGCGATGGACGAGCGACCCGATCACGCCGCGCCACCGCTCGCCGGTGTCTGCGGCGCCGGCACCGAGGGCCCCCATGCGCAGCGCGGGGAAGGCGGGAGGGTAACCGGCGTGGACGAACACCCGGTCAGCCGGGTCGAATATGCGGTCGAAGTCGGTCATGTGGCGGTGGCGTCCCGTCGGATCGGAGCTGTTCGGGCCGGTCGGAGGACGATGGCTGCCGGGCTCCCACGACTGTGCGACCGGGGCGCCGGCGACCCCACCGGTCCGCGCCGGCCGTCACATGCGTCGTGTGAGGCGCAGCTCCGTCAGGTACCGCTTGGTGACACGGCCCCCGTGGCGGCCGTCGATGAGCGAGCCGATGCACGCCAGCAGGCCCTCCCGCTGAGCTGTGGGCAGGGCCCGGTGGTTGGAGTAGCTGAGCAGCAGGTCGAGGTACTCGGTGGTGGTGTACGGCAGTTCGCGCTCGTAGCGGTGGAAGAGGGCCGGACCGAAGCGCCCGGAGCGGTCGGTCTCCTCGCTGTCCATGGGGATCTCGGCCGCGGCGGCCTGCCGCAGCCCCGGCGGGGTGGCCGGGTCGAAGCGCTCGTAGCACTCCTGCACGTCCACGAAGAAGGCCTTGCTGCCGCCGGCGACATGGTGGGTGCTGACCGTGGCGAGGACACCGCCGGGGCGCAGGGCGTCCGCGCACTTGGTGACGCGTACCGCGGGGTCGATCCAGTGGAAGGCCGTCGCCGAGACGACCGCGTCGAAGGGCTCGTCCGGCAGCGGCCAGTCCTCGAAGGCCGCGGTCACCACCTCGACCTCGGGGAAACCGGCCAGCCGGCGCCGGGCGACCGCCGCCATGGCCGGACCCAGCTCCACGGCCGTGATCCGGCAACCGCGTTCGGCGAGCGGGACGGTGGCCTGTCCCGTGCCGCAGCCGATCTCCAGCACCCGGGCGCCGGGGCCGAGCCCCCCCGACTCGGCCAGGTCGTCGAAGAGCGCGGCCGGATAGCCCGGGCGTGCCCGGTCGTACAGTTCGGCGTCCTCGTCGAAGACGGCCCGTAAGGAAGAGATCTCGTCGGCCACCCGTCGAGACTAGTCCGGCGGCAGCGGAATCGCGGGCGCCTGCGGCGACTGCAGCAGGACGTTCCGGATGTAGTCCTCGACGGCCGCGTCCAGGCCCACGTCGCGCTGGGCCTGCTCGGACATGAACCAGCGGTGCTCCAGCAGCTCGTGGTAGACCTGCGCGGTGTCGAGGGAGCCGCGCAGCTCGCGCGGCACGGCCCGGACCGTCGGCCGGAAGACGTCGCGGACCCAGCGGTGGGCCAGCACCTCGGGGCGCGCGCCCAGCGGGTCGCCGGGGACGTAGTCCTCCTGGGTGGCCATCCACGTCTCGAGGTCGTTGAGGAGACTGCGGGCCTGGTTCTCCTCGGCGTCCAGGCCGGTGAGGCGGAGCAGCTGGCGCTGGTGGTGGCCGGCGTCGACGACCTTGGGCAGGAAGGTGACGTTGTCGCCGTCGGGCGACTTCTGGATCTGCATCTCGGCGACGTCGAAGCCGAGCTCGTTCAGCCGCCGGATGCGCCGGTCGATGTAGTGCCGCTTGGTCACCGGGTAGACCGACTCGCGGGTCAGCTCGTGCCACAGCTCCCCGTAGCGGTCGGCGATGGCCTGCCCGACGGTGACCGGATCCACGGACGGGTGCAGCGAGCCGCCCGCCTCCAGGTCCATCAGCTCGCCCGCGATGTTCACCCGGGCCACCTCGATGTCGTACTCGCGCTGGCCGCGCGAGAGGCTGGGCTGGATCTGACCGGTCTCGGCGTCCACGAGGTAGGCGGCGTACGCGCCCGCGTCACGCCGGAAGAGGGTGTTCGACAGCGAGCAGTCGCCCCAGGCGAAGCCCGCCAGGTGCAGCCGGACCAGCAGCACGGCGAGCGCGTCGAGGAGCCGGTTGACCGTGCCGGGGCGCATCGTGGTCTCGAACATCGAGCGGTACGGCTGCGAACCGCCCAGGTGCCGGGTGATCAGCACCGGCTCCAGCGGCTCGCCGCGGTCGTCGGTGCGGCCGGTGACGACGGCGAGGGCGTCGACCGCCGGTATGCCCATGCGGTCCAGGTCGCGCAGCAGCCCGTACTCGCGGACGGCCGCCCACTCGCCGACCTCCTTGACCGCCACGACCTCGTCCCCGGCGAGGGCGAAGCGGACGACGTGCCGGGAGATGCCGCGCGGCAGGGCCACCAGGTGCTCCTCCGGCCACTCCTCCAGCGGCACGTTCCACGGCAGGTCGAGGAGGGTCGCCGGATGGTCGGGGGAGGTCGCGGTGATCTGCAGGTCCATGGCGCACAGTCTGCGGCAACGGGTTGATCGCGCACGACACCGGGGAGGGCGCTTACGCTGCGGGACATGAGGGAACGGCTGGTGGTCATCGGTGGGGACGCGGCGGGCATGTCGGCGGCGTCGCAGGCACGCAGGCGCCGGAAGCCCGGGGAGCTGGAGATCATCGCCTTCGAACGGGGGCGCCGCACCTCCTACTCCGCGTGCGGCATCCCGTACTGGATCGCCGGTGACGCCACCGGCCCGGACAGGCTGATCGCCCGCACGCCCGAGAAGCACCGCGCCCATGACATCGACGTGCGGCTCGGCACCGAGGTCGTCGAGATCGACCGGGACCGGCGCCGGGTGCGCACCCGGGATGCCTTCGGGGCCGAGGACTGGACGGAGTTCGACCAGCTCGTCATCGCCACCGGTGCCGTGCCCAGGCGCCCCCCGATCCCGGGGATCGACGCCGAGGGCGTGCACGGTGTGCAGATCCTCGACGACGGCGAGGACATCCTCGGCTCCCTGGACAGCAGGCCCCTGCGCAACGCCGTCGTGGTCGGCGGCGGCTACATCGGCGTGGAGATGGCCGAGGCCATGCTGCGGCACGGGCTCCGCGTCACGCTCGTCGAACGTTCCGAGCAGCCCATGGCGACCCTCGACCCGGACATGGGCCGGCTCGTCCGGGAGGCCATGGAGGGCCTCGGCATCACCGTCGTCTCCGGCTCCCCGGTGCGCGAGGTCCTCAGCGGGACCGACGGCCGGGTCCGCGCCGTGGCCACCGACCGGGGCGAGTACCCCGCCGACGTCGTCGTGCTCGGCCTCGGCGTCGATCCCAACACCGGACTCGCCCGCGAGGCGGGACTGCCGCTCGGTGCGAGCGGCGGGCTGATCACCGACCGCGCGATGCGCGTACGCGGCGAGGAGGGGATCTGGGCGGGCGGCGACTGCGTCGAGGTCCTCAACCTGGTCTCCGGCGTGCTGCAGCACATCCCGCTGGGCACCCACGCCAACAAGCAGGGTCGGGTCATCGGCACCAACATCGGCGGCGGATACGCCACCTTCCCGGGCGTGGTGGGCACGGCCGTCAGCAAGGTCTGCGATCTGGAGATCGCCCGTACGGGGCTGAAGGAGTCCCAGGCGCGGGCCGCCGGGCTGCAGTACGTCACCGCGGTCATCGAGTCCACCAGCAGGGCCGGTTACTACCCCGGTGCCGCCCCGATGACGGTCAAGGCGATCGCAGAGCGGTACACCGGACGGCTGCTCGGGCTGCAGATCGTCGGCCGCGAGGGCGCGGCCAAGCGCGTGGACATCGGCGCGGTGGCGCTCACCGCGGGCATGACCGCCGAGCAGATGACCGGGCTCGACCTGGGCTACGCCCCGCCGTTCTCGCCGGTGTGGGACCCGGTCCTCATCGCGGCGCGCAAGGTCGACGGAAAGGTCCGCGCGGACGGTCCGGGTGCCTGAGCCGCCGTCCGGGCTCCTTCCCGTCGTGGCCGCTCAGAGGGGCCGGACGGCCAGCTTGTCCAGCGCCTCCAGCAGTCCGGGGAGCTCCGGACCGCGGCCGACCGGCAGCACCTCGCCCGGCTCCTCGTCGAGCAGCACGAAGGCGATGTCGTCCGTCCGCGCCACCAGGCTCCAGTCCTCGCCGTCCACCCGCAGAGTGCGCACGCCCTCGCCCGCGGAGGTCGAGCGTATGCGGCCGGGCGGCGGGGGAGTGCGCAGATACTCCTGGGCCGCTTCCAGGGCGCGCCGCACACCGGGGTGGACACCGCCGGAGGCCGCTTCCGTGTTCCCGGACTCCTCCTCGGTCCCGCTCGATTCGCCTGCTTCACCGGACTCTTCGGAGGCGTCGGATTCGCGGGATGCATTGGGTTCAGTCGATTCGGCGGATTCGCCGGAGCTGTCCGAAGAGTCGGAATCAGTCAGGGCGTCGAGCTGTTCCCGCCAGACCCGCCACCGCAGCGCTATCTCGTCGGCGCCAAGGCGCCGCTGCGCCGGCCCCCACTCCTCGGTGTCCGGCGGGGAGAGCGGCCGCCCGGCATCCGCCTCCGGCGGGTCGTGCGGAGCGGGGACGCCGGGAGCGGCCACCGCGACCGGCAGCGGCCAGCCGGGCAGCGCGGCGACCACGGAGCGCTCGTCGGGGGACAGGTCGTACTCCAGCCCGCAGTCCCACGCCGCGAGGGCGCAGGCCACCAGGGCCGCGTCGCTGATCGCCACCGTCCACCGGGCGCCCGCCCCGTCCTGGCCGAAGACGAGGCCGTAGCCGTCGTCCACCGGTTCCAGCCCGAGTTCGGCGCACGCCGCCGGATAGTCGTCGGCCAGGACGCTCGGGAACTGCGCGGGCGTCAGCATCGCCGCCGTGAGCACAAACAGCGCGTCGTCGTCCGTCGCGGACACGGGCATCCCCTCTCCGGTGAGTTCTCAGGTGGTGGGCGCACCCTAACCACCCGGTAACACCCGCGTCGAGACCGGGGCCCGCCCTGTGGAAAACCATTCGGTGCCCCGGCCGGCGGCCCGGGCCCCCGCGCCAGGGCCAACTCCCGCTCCCGCCACGGCGCCCGCCCGTGAGGAACCGGCACCGTCGCCTCCGCTTCGACGGGGGCGGCTTCCTGTGGACCGCACGCGTCGGGCACGCCGGCCGACCCCGGCGCGCCCCGGGTGCAGGGTGGGGACCCGCGGGGGCGCGGTGCCGGGTGGGACCCGCGGGGGCGCGGTGCCCCCGGTTGCCCGCCGCGGAGCGGGGCGACCCGGGCCTTGCGGGGTTCCGGCCGCGCCCGGGCGGGAACGCCCCTGGGGGAGAGGGGTGATGGCCATGGCCGCATGGCTCCGGAGGCCCATCGGAGAAGGGAAGCCACGGAGGTCACGGAGACCACAGGAGCCCGGGCCCCCCGAGGCGGAGGCGGCGCGCCGGGCCTCCCGTGAACGCAACCTCTTCGAAGCGGCCGCCGCCCACGTCGCCGCGTCCGTCGAAGGGGACGAGGAGGGGATCGAGGCCGCGGCTGGGCGCGTCACGCCGGAGGCGCTGATGTTCGGGATCAGCGAACTCGCCCGGCGCGCCGTGGTGGTACTCGCCCAGGAGCGCGGCGTCCCGCCGCGGGCGGTCGCCCGGTCGCTGCTCGGGCTCCCCGAAGCCTGACCGCCGGCCCCGGAGGCGGCGGGTCCTCACATCCGCTCGTCCCCGCCGGGGGAGACCGCCTGCGCCTGCGTGCCGTATCCGGGGAGGAAGAGCCTCAGGGCGCAGTGGTCCACGGCCTCGACGTGCACCTCGCACTCCCAGTACGCGCTCAGGCGCCGCGCGACGTCGACCAGCCGGCGCCGCTCCTCCCGCGAGTACGCGGGGAAGCGCACCCAGCCGCGCTCGGAGATCGTACGGCCGAGCTCGTTGAAGAGCGTGGTTCGCGCGCGCTGCTCCTCCTCGTCGGTCAGCGGCGTGGGGTCGCCCTCCTTGGGAAGCAACCGGACGTTGTAGAGCTCTCGGGTCACGGATGGCTCACAGTTCTGGTCGGACGGTTGTCGCGCAGGCTACCGGCGCAGTGGGAGCAGCCGGATCCGCCTCCGGGCGGTTTTCCGGACTCCAGGGCGTCCAGGGTGGTGCGCAGCCAGCCGAGTTCGGCCCGGGTGGTGGCGCGTGCGATCGTCAGGACGCCGCGCCGGAACGGGTCGTCCAGTTCCTCCGCCCGCAACGGCCGCTCGCCGTCGTAGAAGAAGCTCGCCGGCTCCTCCAGGAAGGCGAGCCGGCGCCGCAGCACGGCGCCCTGCAGGGCCGGGTCGTCGAGATGGCGCAGGAAGGCGAGGACCGTGAACCACCGGTTCTCGTCGGTGATGTCGGCGTCGTCCGGTTCCGCGAGCCGGCGGCGCAGCTCCGCGCGGCCCTCGGCGGTCAGGGTGAGCACGTGCCGCGGCGCGGCGACGGCACCCGGCTGGGTATCACGGCGCAGCAGTCCCGCCTTCTCCAGCCGCTTGATGGCCGGGTAGAGCGTGCTCTCCGCGACCGGTTTGACGTGGCCTGTGAGCGCGGCGATGCGTTTGCGCAGCTCGTAGCCGTGCAGGGCGGCGTCGTAGAGGAATCCCAGGATCGCGAGTTCCAGCATGGATGCCATTCTGCCGCACCGGCGCTGTACATCGCTATCGCTATACCTCGGCGTCGATGTATAGTCCGGTTCCATGCAGCAGACACAGTTCACCCACGACGGGGCGTGCATCCGCTGGACCGAGACGCCCGGATCCGGCCCCGCCCGCGTCTACGTCCACGGGCTCGGCGCGGCCTCCGCCGTCTACTTCGCGCACATCGCCGCGCATCCGGCGCTCGCCGGACGGCGTTCACTCCTCGTCGACCTGCCGGGCTTCGGCATCAGCGACCGGCCCGCCGGCTTCGGCTACTCCCTGGACGACCACGCGGACGCCCTCGCCGCGGCACTCGACGCCGCCGGGACGGGGCCGGCCGAGGTCATCGGGCACAGCATGGGAGGCGCCGTCTCGATCGTCCTCGCCGCACGCCGGCCGGACCTGGTGGCGCGACTGGTGCTGGCGGAGGCGAACCTGGACGCCCGTCCGCCCGTGACGGCGGGCAGCAGCGGTATCGCGGCCTTCACCGAGGAGGAGTTCGTCCACGGCGGCGGCTTCGCCCGCGTCCTGGACCGGGTGGGCCCGCTCTGGGCCGCCACCATGCGGCTCGCCGACCCCGTCGCGCTCCACCGCAGTGCCACCGCACTGGTGCGGGGGAGCGAGCCGGTCATGCGCGAGCTGCTGCTCTCGCTGCCGATTCCGCGCATCTTTCTGCAGGGCGAGCTGAGCGGTGAAGTGACCGGCCGTCCCGCGCTGGAGGCGGCCGGGGTGTCCGTGGTGACCGTCCCCGGCGCCGGTCACAACATCATGTTCGACAACGCCTACGCCTTCGTCGACGCCATCGCGAGGAACCGTTCGTCGGTGTCCGTGTAGGAGGTCATGGTCCACCCCGAGGACTCCAGCAGCGGCCCCAGATTGGGTTCGGCGCGCAGATCGTCCGGGGTGAGCTCACGGCCCTGCCGGGCGGCCAGCGCCGCCCGGCCGATGGGGTGGAAGAGCGCCAGCCGGCCGCCCGGCCGGGTGACCCGGGCCAGCTCCCGCAGGCACGCCCGGGGGTCCGGCAGGTGCCCGATCAGCCCCGCCGCGAAAACGGCGTCCACGGTGCCGTCCCGCAGCGGCAGCCGCGCGCAGTCGGCGAGCAGGAGGGCGCCGAACTCCCCGCGCCCGGCCCGTACCGCCGCCGCCAGCATCTCGGGCGTCAGATCGGCCCCCACCACCGTCCCGGACGGCCCCACGGCGGCGCGCAGGAACGGCATCGCCCGCCCCGTGCCGCATCCCGCGTCGAGGACCGCCTGACCGTCCCGCAGACCCAGTTCGGCCACGCCGGCCCGGTACGCCGGGCCGTCGTCGGGGTAGCGGGTGTCCCAGTCGGCGGCGCGGGCGGCGAAGAACTCGCGGATCTGCGCGGGGTCGGTGTGCACGACGGTCCACCTCCGGTTCAGGGCGCGCGCCGGGGCGCACGGGACGCGGGGCATCATGGTCGCATGATCCCGCTCCGCTCCGTCGCTCTGTTCCTGCTCGCCGCGCTGCTGGAGATCGGCGGCGCCTGGCTGGTCTGGCAGGGGCTGCGCGAGCATCGCGGATGGGCGTGGGTCGGGGTCGGGGTCATCGCCCTGGGCCTGTACGGATGCGTCGCCACCCTCCAGCCGGACGCCGAATTCGGCCGCATCCTCGCCGCCTATGGCGGGGTGTTCATCGCGGGCTCGCTCGTGTGGGGGATGGTCGCCGACGGTTACCGGCCGGACCGCTACGACGTGGCGGGCGCACTGGTGTCCCTGGTGGGGGTGGGAATCATCATGTATGCCCCACGCAGCGGCTGAAATACGCTCACCGCGTGCAGGTTCGTGCCGCACGCGATCGTTGTGGGCCGCATCTGGAAACCACGCTGTCAAATAACGCAGGGTTCCGTCATGGCCCGGGCATGGGACCACCCCCGCACTAGCGTCCCGGGGCCATGGGACACATCGACCACGCTGCCTTCGGCTGGCTGACCCCGCTGCTCTCGTACGCCATGGCCTGCGTCGGGGCCGCGCTCGGACTGCGCTGCACCGTAAGGGCCCTGGCCGCGACCGGACGCTCCCGGCGCAACTGGCTCATCACCGCCGCGAGCGCGCTCGGCACCGGCATCTGGACGATGCACTTCGTCGCCATGCTCGGCTTCCGCGTCTCGGGCACCGAGATCCGCTACAACGTCCCCCTGACCGTCCTCAGCCTCGCCGTGGCCATGCTCGTCGTCGGCCTCGGCGTCTTCGCCGTCG
The DNA here is from genome assembly GCF_053598835.1 of Streptomyces sp. NPDC001070. Classification (NCBI taxonomy): domain Bacteria; kingdom Bacillati; phylum Actinomycetota; class Actinomycetes; order Kitasatosporales; family Streptomycetaceae; genus Streptomyces; species Streptomyces sp. NPDC001070. Next base: position 96,555 of record NZ_JBSFLB010000030.1, on the reverse strand, counting down.
GCTACGGCAAGGGCCGCGTGCGGGCGCTGGCGGTCGGCGGCCTCACCACGGGCCTCGGCGTGGCCAGCATGCACTACCTGGGCATGGCCGCCGTACGTGTGCACGGCGGGGTCTCCTACGACCCGTGGCTCGTGGCACTGTCCGTCGTCATCGCCGTGGCCGCCGCGACCGCCGCCCTGTGGGCCGCGCTCACCATCCACCGGCCCGTGGTCGTCGCCGGCGCCTCCTTGGTGATGGGTGCGGCGGTCAGCAGCATGCACTACACCGGGATGCTCGCCGTGCACGTCCAGGTCCGGCCGTCGGCGGAGGCGCTGCCCGGAGCAGGCGCGACCGCCTTCCTCTTCCCCCTCATCGTCGGCCTCGGCTCCTATCTCTTCCTCACCTCCGCCTTCGTCGCGCTCTCCCCGACCGCAAGGGAGCGCATCGCCTCCGCCACGGCCCAGCGCATCGGCGAGGGCGCCGTATGACGCCGCAGCGCGGCCGCAGGGCGCACGCCGGACTCCCCGCGGACGAGGAACTGCACTACCGCTCGGCCTCCGGCACGTCGGATGGCGCGGAGGGACGGCTGAGTCTGCGGCCCAGGACCGTGCGCGCGAAGATCGTGTCCGTCCTCATGGTGCCCGTCGTCTCGCTGATGGCGCTGTGGGCGTTCGCCGCCGTCACCACGGCGCAGGACATCTCCGGCCGGCTGCGCGCCCAGCGGGTAGCAGAAACGATCCGGGAACCCGTCGCCGCCACCGTCACCACCGTGCAGGCCGAACGCCGTGCCGCCGCCCGCTACATGGCGCGGCCGACCACCGCGGCCGCCACCGAACTCAGCCGCAGCGCCACGGCCACGGACCGCGCCGCGGCCCGCCTCCGCCTGGGCGGCGGCCACACCGTCGCCGACGGCACCGGCCTGCCCGGCGCCGCGGCCGTGCGCGTGCGCGCCTTCGTCGGCGACATGGAACGGCTGCGGAGACTGCGTACCGGCATCACCCAGGGCGACGCCGACTGGCAGCAGACGTACCGGGCCTACACCGACACCGTGACGGACGGGTTCGCCGTCGGCGGCGCCCTTGCGACGTCCCGTGCCGATCGGGCCGCCCTGGACATCGGCCGCGCCGCCGAACAACTCTCCCGTGAGGACGCCCTGCTCTCCGCGGCCGCCCTCACCCGGGACCTGCCGACCACTCGGTACCGCGAACTGAGCGGTGCCGTGACGGCCCGCCGCGTCCTGCTCGCGGGCTCCGCCCCCGAGCTCACCGGCGACAGCCGGGACACCTGGCAGCGCCTCGCCCGCTCCACCGCGTACGCGGACCTGGAGGCCATGGAGGACGCGGTCCTGGACGCCGGAGCGGGCAAGACAGCCGCGGTCGGCGCGGACTCCGCCTCCTGGGACCGGGCCGCCAGGCAGGTGCTGTCCGCACTGGGCAGGGTCGCGGGCACCGCCGTTCCCGCCGACCGGCCCATCACACAGGGCCTGTTGAGCACCTCGGGCATCGCCGTCCTGCTGGGCCTCGTCGCCGTCGTCGCCTCCCTCCTCATCTCCGTTCGGGTCGGCCGCGGCCTCGTCGTCGAACTGGTCGGCCTGCGCAACACCGCGCTCGAACTGGCCCGCCGTAAACTGCCGCGCGCCATGCGGCGGCTCCGCGCCGGCGAGGAGATCGACCTCGACAAGGAGGCGCCTCTGGGCAAGCACGGCGGCGACGAGATCGGCCAGGTCGCCGAGGCCCTGGCCACCGTCCAGCGCGCCGCGCTGCGGGCCGCCGCGGAACGCGCCGAACTGGTCAACGGCGTCTCGGGTGTGTTCGTCAACCTCGCCCGGCGCAGCCAGATCCTGGTGCACCGTCAGCTCGCCCTGCTCGACAGCATGGAACGGCGTACCGAGGACCCGAACGAGCTTGAGGACCTGTTCAAGCTCGACCACCTCACCACCCGTATGCGGCGGCACGCCGAAGGCCTGATCATCCTCTCCGGGGCGGCCCCCGGGCGGGCCTGGAGCAAACCCGTACCGCTCACCAATGTGGTGCGCGCGGCGGTCGCGGAGGTCGAGGACTACGCCCGCGTCGAGGTGCGGCGGCTCCCTCAGGCGGCCGTCGTGGGCGCGGCCGTGGCCGACCTCACCCACCTCATCGCCGAACTCGTCGAGAACGCCGCCCAGTTCTCGCCACCGCACACGAAGGTGCGCATCTACGGCGAACAGGTGGGCAACGGCTACGCCCTGGAGATCGAGGACCGAGGGCTCGGCATGGGCAAGGAGGCGATGACCGAGGCCAATCGGCGCATCGTGCAGACCCAGACGCTGGACCTGTTCGACAGCGACCGGCTCGGCCTGTTCGTCGTCAGCCGGCTCGCCCGGCGGCACGACGTCAGGGTGTCCCTGCGGCCCTCCCCCTACGGCGGCACCACGGCCGTCGTCCTGCTGCCCACCGCCCTACTCGACATGAGGGCACCCGAAGCCCGCGCCCCACGGGCGGCCGGGGCGGGGGGCGCGGCGTCCGGCCCGCACAGACCCGGCCAGAGGTTCGCGGAGGTCCCGCCGGCGGCGGCCTCCCCGCGCGGCGACGGCGACGGGCCGCCTCGTCCCTCCGCGCCGCGGCCCGTCCCCGTGCCGGAGCCCGCCCCCGCCCCTGCCCCCGTCACGGCGCAGGTGCCCGCCCCCGCCCCCGCACCCGCCCCCGTCACGGCGCAGGTGCCCGCACCCGCCGCCGACGGCGGCCTCCCGCGCCGCGTACGGCGCGCGAGTCTCGCCCCGCAGCTGCTCGAGCCTCCTCCCGCCCCCGAGCGCGTCCCCGGGCGGGGGGACCAGGGCGACGACACGCCCGGACGCTCGGCGGAGCAGGCACGCGCGACGATGGCCGCCTTCCGCCGCGGGTGGATCCGCGGCGGCGGTGCCGGAGCCCGCGACGCCGACGGCGAACGCCCCGCCCCGCGCCCACTGCGGGCCGCTCCGCCGCCCGGCCCGGGCCAGGGCGAGCCGGGCCACCACGACGGTCCGCACACGACGCCGGACGACGGCGGCCCGGACGGCGGCCGGTCCGCCGGCCGGGCATCCCGCGAAGGAGAGCACGGATGATCGACGCATCGAACCGGTCCGGTGAACTGGACTGGCTGCTGGACGACCTCACCGACCGGGTCGCCCACGTACGCCATGCCGTGGTGCTGTCCGGTGACGGCCTGGCCGTGGGCTCCTCGCGCGGGCTGACCCGTGAGGACGCCGAGCATCTGGCGGCCGTCGCCTCGGGGTTCCACAGCCTCGCCAAGGGCGCGGGACGCCACTTCGCCGCCGGCCAGGTCCGGCAGACCATGGTCGAGCTGGACCAGGGCTTCCTCTTCGTGGCCGCCGCGGGCGAGGGCTCGTGCCTCGCGGTGTTCACCACCGCGGGCGCCGATGTCGGCCTGATCGCCTATGAGATGGCCCGCCTCGTCAAACGCGTGGGCGAGCACCTGCACACCCCACCACGCCTCGGCACCGCCGGTCCGGCCGCCGGCTGACCGGGCGCAGGGGTGATGAACGGCGGGCACCCGCGCCGGCCCGATGGCCACTGGTACGACGACGAGGCCGGGCCCCTCGTGCGCCCGTACGCGATGACCGGCGGCCGCACCCGGCCCGGCACGGCGGGTGCGGCCCTCGACCTGATCGCCCAGGTGCTCGCCGAACCCGGCGCCGCCGACGATCCCACGCTCGAACCCGAGCACATCGCGCTCCTCGCGCTGTGCCGGGACGAGCCCCTGTCGGTCGCGGAGCTCGCGGCCGACGCCGACCTGCCGTTGGGTGTCGTACGCGTCCTCCTCGGCGACCTCCTGGCGCTCGGCAGCGTACGGGTGCGCACACCCGTACCGCCGGCGCAACTTCCCGACGAGCGCATCCTGCGAGAGGTGATCAATGGACTCCGGGCACTCTGAGACGTCGGTGATGGCCCTGAAGATCCTCATCGCGGGGGGCTTCGGGGTCGGCAAGACCACCATGGTGGGCGCGGTCAGCGAGATCCGGCCGCTGCGCACCGAGGAGCAGCTGACCGAGGCCGGGCGCCATGTGGACGACACCGGGGGAGTGGAGCGGAAGACCACCACCACGGTGGCGATGGACTTCGGCCGGATCACCATCCGGGCGGGCCTGTCGCTCTATCTGTTCGGCACCCCCGGCCAGGACCGCTTCTGGTTCCTGTGGGACGAGCTGTCACAAGGGGCGCTCGGCGCGGTCGTGCTCGCCGACACCCGTCGCCTGGAGGACTGCTTCCCGGCCGTGGACTTCTTCGAGCACCGGAAGATCCCGTTCGCGGTCGCCGTCAACCGCTTCCCCGGCTCGCATGTGCACCGGCCCGAGGACATCGCGCGCGCCCTGGATCTGCAGGACGGCACCCCGGTCGTCCTGTGCGACGCGCGGGACCGCGCATCGGGCAAAGAGGTGCTGATCGCCCTCGTGGAACACGCAGGGAGGATGCACGCGGCACGCCTGCTGGACTCGGTGCGCTGACGGTCCGTGGGCGGGCGGGGCACCCTAGCAGAACGGCCCCGCAGAAAACTGAAATCCACGTGCATTGAGAGGCTCCGGAACCAGGTGCGTACAGGTGGCCAGACGGGGCGCACGGGCCCCGACGCCCCTACCGCGCAAGGAGTTCAGATGCACAAGCGGATCGGTGCCGCAGTCGCCGGAACGGCCGCTGCCCTTCTCCTCGTCACCGCCTGCGGCGGGTCGAACGGCTACAACCAGGCCAGCAGCGTGGCGCCGGCGGCCCAGCAGCAGGAGGCGGCCACGTCGCAGCCGGGTTCCGGGGACTCCTTGGGCGGCTACGGTTACGACAACGAGACGTCGGCCGATCCGTCGTCGGGCTCCGGCGACGGCTACACCTCCGGAGGGGACGAGAGCTCCGACAGCGGCAGCGCGGACGCCGCCTCCGACAAGAAGTGGCCCATTCTGTCCGTCGTCAACGACGCCAAGCTCGGCGACATCCTGGTCGACTTCAAGGGCCGCACCCTGTACCGCTTCGACAAGGACACCGACTGGCCGATGGTGTCCAACTGCACCGGCGAGTGCCTGAAGAAGTGGCCGGCGGCCAAGCCCGTCACCAAGGCGCAGGCCGAGGCCGCCGGCCTCAACCCCAAGCTCGTCAGCACCTACACCCGGCCCGACGGCACCAAGCAGCTGTCGTACAACTGCTGGCCCGTCTACTGGTACGTCGGCGACACCAAGCCCGGTGACACCAACGGCCACGGCGTGGGCGGCACCTGGTGGGCCATGGGCGCCAACGGCAAGAAGGCCAACGGCGGCAAGCCGATCCGCTGACCCGGGGCGGCGGCGGGCGCCCGACGCTCAGTCCGCCACACCCGACTCGGCGAGCACCTTGTCGATCCGGACCCGCACCAGCAGTTCACCCGGAACCCCATTGCGCGCCCCGAACTGCTCCGCGACGTCTTCGCCCATGTAGCGAGCGGCGATCCGGGTGGCCCACTCCCGCAGCGGGCCGGGTTCCTCGCTCACCTCCGCACGACCCTGCAGAACCACATACGCGAACGGCGGCCGGTCATCGTCCACACACAGGGCGACCCGGCCGTCGCGCGTGATGTTTCTGCCCTTGACCGTGCTCTTTCCCGTGTTGAACACGACGTCGTCACCGTCGAGCAGAAACCAGACGGGCGCGATGTGGGGCGTGCCGTCGGCCCGTGCGGTCGCCAGTTTCCCGGTGCGCGTCCCGGCGGACACAAAGGCCCGCCACTCTTCCTCGGTCATCCTGTGTCCCATGTCCCCATCCTGCCCCGGGACCGCGGCAGGCGGCGCCTCAGGACCCGCTGGAGGGGTGTGGCGGCTCCACCTCCTGGTACAGCGGCACATCCATGCGTCCGCGCCGCAGCAGCCGGCGCCAGCGGACCGGGTCGTACTCCTGCGGCGAGGTGCCGGCGAGGAAGTCCTCCAGTACGGCGACGAAACGCTCGGGCGCGTCATGGTGCGGAAAATGACCCGCGTCCTCGAACAGCTCCAGCCGGCTCCCGGGCATCGCGGTGTGCGCCATCAGCGCATGGCGCACCGGGATCACCCCGTCGTGCTCGCCCCACACGATGAGGGTGGGCAGGCCCGCCGTCAGATAACTGCGGTCCATCATGGTGATGACCTGGCCGCGCAGATCCACACCCGCGCGCAGAGTGCGCAGGAAGGCCTGGCGCGCCATGGCGCTGTCCAGCATGAGGTAGCGCTCGAGGACGTAGTCGAAGTCGTGGCGGCCCAGCCCGAGTCCTCCGGTGTTCCGCAGCAGCGGCGCGAGCAGCCGCAGCGCCTTGCGCACGGGCGGCGATGTGGCCAGCGGCAGCGTCAGTTCCGAGCCCGGGCCCGCGGCCAGCCGCAGTAAGGGGTGCACCTCCGGTCCCAGGCCACCGCCGCCCACGATCACCAGGCGTTCGCAGCGCTCGGGGAACTGGTAGGCGAACTGCATCGCGACGCCCGCACCGAGCGAGTGGCCGACGACCGACACCCGGTCGACGTCCAGCACGCCGAGCAGGTCGCGCATGCCGCACGCGTAGGCCGCGACCGCGTAGTCGGCGCGCGGCCGCTCGCTGTCTCCGTGTCCCAGCAGATCGGGCGCGATCACCGTGTGCCGGCGCCCCAGCCGCGGCAGGATGTGCTCCCACGTCGCCGACGAGTCGCCGAGACCGTGGATCAGCAGCAGCGGCGGCCCGCTGCCGCCCAGCCGGAACGCCCGCCGGTAGCCGTGGATGTCGCGATGGACCAGGGGGACGCTCTGGGAATCGTCCTCCGCCTCCGAAGTGGGACCGTAGACCCGGCGCACGACCTGTCCGCGTTCCATGCGTCCAGCGTGCGACAGCGGGGTTTCCCCCGCAATGCCGCGCCGTTAGCAGGATGTGAACGCCCCATCACCGGTTGCGACCGGAACGGGCGCGGCCGGTGCCCCGCATTCCCGGGCATCCGAGGGAAAGTGATTGTGAGATGTCACAGTCGGCGCCTCCAAGGGGGCCTTCTTCGGCCAGACTGTGCCCCTCCGTATCGAACCCATGGTCGACCGAGGACCTGACGCATGCGCCTGCGCCCCCGCACCATCCGCACGCAACTCGTGGCCCTTCTCCTGGTGCCGCTGATCTCGCTGGCGGGGCTGTGGACATACAGCACCTTCACCTCGGTGCGCGGGGCCTTCGCCCTCATGGGGATCGCCGACACCTACCGCTACTACGGCACCCCCGCCGACGAGCTCGGACGGGCCCTGCAGGTCGAGCGGCGTGTCGCCGTCGCCTATGTGGCGTCCGACGGCGCGAGCGGCGGGGCCGAGCTCGAGGGCAGCGAGCGAACGACCGACCGGCTGCTCGCGACCGTCCGTGACCACGCGCGCGAGCAGGCGCAGGGCACCGATCTCGACCTCGCCCAGCGGCAGCGGCTCGCCGAGCTCATCACCGCCGCCAAGGATCTGGAGCCGCTCCGCGAGGACGTCCGACAGCGGGGAATCGGCTGGTCGATGACGCTGCACCGCTACTCGGCTGTGATCGACCCCATCTTCAGGCTCCGCGGAGCGCTCGCCGCGCTCCAGAGCGGCGAGGTGGCCCGCCAGGGCGGCTTCGTCATCGACCTCGTGCGGGCCAGGGAACTGCTGTCCCGCGAGGACGCGATGCTCACCGCGGCACAGGTGGGGTCGCCCATGACCGGCAGTCAGTACCGCGAGTTCATCGGCACCATCGACGGCCGCAAGCTGCTGCACTCCATCGTCGACCCGGAGTTGACCAAGGCCGCCAAGGAGCGGCTCGACGAGTTCGAGGGCGGCAGCGTCGCCTGGACGCTCGACTCCATGGAGACCGCGGCCCGTTCGGCGGGAGCCAAGGACGTCGGTCTCGTCGTCTCCCGCGACCGCTGGCGGGAGAACGCCGACCGGGCACTCACCGAACTCAGCAACATCAATGTCGAGGCCGCTCGCGAGGTGGGCGAGCAGGCTCGCAACGACGGCATGGACGTCCTCGTGCGGACCGGCGCGGTGAGCCTCGCCGGTCTGTTCCTCGTGGTGCTCTCGGTCGTCGTCTCGCTGCTCATCGGGCGCGGCATCGCCCGCAGACTCACCCTGCTGCGCAACCAGGCCCTGGAACTGTCCGGCAAGCGCCTGCCCGAGGTGCTCCGCAGGCTGCGCGCCGGTGAGGAGCTCGACGACGCAGCGGTGGCCCGGGCCGCCCCCGACCTGCACTTCGGCGCCGACGAGATCGGACAGGTCGGACGGGCGTTCAACAACGCCCAGCGCGCGGCCGTACAGGCCGCCGTCGACCAGGAGAAGCTGCGCCGCGGCGTATCCGCGGTCTTCACCAACCTGGCCCGGCGCAGCCAGGTGCTGCTGCACCGTCAACTCACCCTGCTCGACGCCATGGAGCGGCGCTCCGAGGATCCGGCCGACCTGGACGACCTCTTCCGCGTCGACCACATCGCCGTCCGCATGCGCCGGCACGCCGAGGGCCTGCTCATCCTCTCCGGCAACGCACCAGGCCGCGCCTGGCGCCGCCCGGTGCGGCTCGCCGAGGTGGCACGCGCCGCGGTCGGCGAGGTCGAGAACTACCAGCGGGTCGTCGTACGGCGCATGCCCCGGGTGGCACTGACCGGACCCGCCGTCGCCGACGTGCTGCACCTGCTCGCCGAGCTCATCGACAACGCCACCGCCTTCTCGCCGCCCGACACCAAGGTCGAGGTGCGCGGCGAGGTGGTCGCCGGCGGTTACGTGCTGGAGATCGAGGACCGGGGTCTGGGCATGAGCCAGGAACGGCTCGCCGAGGCGAACGAGGAGCTCGGCGAGGCCGCCTCGGGGACCGACCTCCCCGAGACCGACCGCCTGGGCCTGTTCACCGTCGGTCGGCTCGCCGCCCGTCAGGGCGTACGCGTCACGCTGCGCCGGGGCCGCTACGACGGCACGGTGGCCGTGGTGTTCGTCCCGCAGTCCGTGCTCGTGGAGGCCTCGGGCGACGACGCGGAGACCGGCGAGCAGGTGCTGCGCCCGCGCGCGGTGCCCGAGTCGTCGCGGCCGGACCGGGCCGACGCGGCGCCGCGCACTCCCAGGCCGCGGCGGGGACCGAGCAGGCCGCGGGAGGACGGGCGCACCGTTTCGGGGTTGCCGAAGCGGCAGCGACAAGCCAGTCTCGTGGCACAGCTCCGGGACGACGTCGTGCACGAGAGTCCGGGGGAGCCACCTGGCGGTGGAGCGGAAAGGGAACGATCTCCGGAGGAGGCTCGTTCCACCATCACGGCGTTCGCCCGCGGGCTGGCCCGCGGGAGGGACGCCGCAACACCGCAAGGGACAGCGGAGACCGGGGAGAACGGGGGATGACGGTGAGCAGTGGACTCACATGGCTGATGGACGATCTGACCGAACGGGTGCCGCACGTCAGGCACGCGCTCGTGCTCTCCAGCGACGGTCTGGTGACCGGGGCGAGCACCAGTCTGGACCGTGCCACGGCCGAGCACCTGGCCGCCGTCTCGTCCGGGTTCCACAGCCTCGCCAAGGGCGCGGGGCGGCATTTCGAAGCGGGCGGCGTGCGGCAGACGATGGTCGAGTTCGACGACGGATTCCTGTTCGTCACGGCCGCGGGCGAGGGCAGTTGCCTGTCCGTGCTCAGCGGGGTGCAGGCCGACGTCGGCCAGATCGCCTACGAGATGACCCTCATGGTCCACCGGGTCGGTGAACACCTCGGTGTCACGCCGCGCCGGCACGACGCGGCGGCCCCGGGGGAGTGATGAAGCATGAGCCCGAGCCCGCCGGGAGACGAGGGCGCGCTCTGGTATGACGACGAGGCCGGCCCGATGGTGCGCGCCTACACCATCACCGGCGGCCGCACACGGCCGGACTCCGACGGTGACGTCGATCTGATCGCCGTCATGGTCCCGGCTGCCGGTGCGGTCTCGGAAGACGACCTCGACGAGGAGCACCTGGCCCTTCTGGACCTGTGCCGGGACGGCCCGCTCACGGTCGCCGAGCTGGCGGCGGAGGCCGATCTGGCGCTGGGCGTCGTCCGAGTACTCCTCGGCGACCTCCTCCGCGACGGCCACCTGCGGGCCATCCGGCCCGTGCCTCCGGCCGAACTGCCGGACGTCGGGCTGCTCAAGGACGTCATCGACGGCCTGCGCGCACTGTGAGCCGGCCCGCCGCTCCGGCGGCGATGTCGGTCCCCGGACGTACCGTGGCGGCATGGATGCGATCACGTACGTCCGGGGGGACGCCAGTGCACCGCAGGGCAAGGGCGTCAAGCTGATCGTCCACGTCTGCAACGACCTGGGCGGCTGGGGCAGGGGGTTCGTGCTCGCGATCTCCCGTCGCTGGCCGGAGCCCGAGGCGGCGTACCGGCGGTGGCACCGAGAACGCGCGAAGAACGACTTCGACCTGGGCGCCGTCCAGTTCGTCCAGGTCGCCGAGCGGGTGTGGGTCGCCAACCTGGTCGGACAGCGCGGCATCCGCACGGGCAGCAAGGGAGCGCCGGTGCGGTACGACGCGATCGGCACGGGGCTGGCGGCGGTGGCCGGCAAGGCCGCGGAGTTGGGCGCCTCCGTGCACATGCCGCGCATCGGCTGCGGGCTCGCGGGCGGACGCTGGGAGCGCGTGGCACCGCTGATCGAGGAGCAACTGGTGCGCAAGGGAATCGCCGTGACGGTCTACGACCACGAGGGGTGACGCGGAGTTATCCACAGGCCCCGGCGGATGGCGGCGCCAGGACCTATCGTCGTGACTGTCAGTGATGAGTCATTGCGGAAGGTCAGAGGGAGAGTGGCATGGCTGTCAAGGAGACCACCGCCCGGGCGGCGCTCGGCATGCAGCGAGCCCGGGAGGAACTGGGGCTGGAGGCTGAGGAGTTCGAGGTCGCGCTGCAGACCGGGGAAGTCCGCACGGCACCGGCCGTCGGCGGGCGGCGGCGCGTCGTACGGGCGGACGTGGACCGGTTGCGGGCGGAGGAGGGCTTTCCGGACCGCCTGCGTGAGCGGCTTGAGCTGGTGGGCAGCATCGAGGGCGCGGCGCTGATCGGCATCAGCCGGGAGCGCTTCACCCGACTCGCCAAGGGCGGCCTCATCCGTCCCGTGCGCTGGTACGTCAACCGCTACCGCGCGGTGGTGTGGCTGTATCTCGCCGACGAGGTGCGGCGGTTGGCCCAGGCCCACCCGGCGCTCCTGGAGGGCAGGCTGCCCGTCGAGCTGAGGGACGCCCTAGACGAGGGCGAGGACCATCGGGCCCGCGGCTGGCGGGCGCGCCGCGTGGAGGAACTGGTGCGCGACGCGGAGGACGCGTGGGCCGAGGCGGCGGCCTGGGCCGCCCTGCTGGGCCCGGAGGCGGCGGCCGAGGCGGTTCCGGGCCTGCGCGAACGCGCCTACCTGCGGCGGCTGTGCCCGGCACTGCCGCCAGGGAGCACAGGGTCGTACGCGACGCGCGAGATGATCGAGGCCCAGACCGTCGCCGCCCACCCCGACGAGATCACCTTCGCCCAGGTCTCCCTCGCGGACGCCCTGCTGCGGGCCCGCGCGTCACGGCCCGCGCCACAACCCGAACGGGAGGCGCCCGCCCTCACCGCGCCCCACACGCCCACCCCGCCGCCCGCACCCGACCCACCGGCCCCACCGCCTCCGCCCGCAGCGTCCCCGCCGCCACCTGCCCCGCCTCGCGGCCGCTGGCGACGCCTCCTCGGGCTCGGATGACGGGCGGTCGGCCGCGGTGCCCCCTGCTCCGCCGGCGCGACGCGGACCAAGGCCGCGCCGGAAACGCCCGGCTCAGCCGCCGTGCTTCCGGAACAGCCCCTCCTGGACCACGGAGACCAGAAGCCTGCCCTCGCGGTCGTAGATCCGGCCGCGGGCCAGGCCACGGGCGCCGGTCGCGATGGGCGACTCCTGGTCGTACAGGAACCACTCGTCGGTCCGGAACGGCCGGTGGAACCACATCGCGTGGTCCAGCGAGGCCATGTCGAACCCGCGCGGTCCCCACAGCGGCTCGACCGGTACGCGCACGGCGTCCAGCAGCATCATGTCGCTGGCGTACGCGAGTGCGCAGGTGTGCACCAGCGGGTCGTCGCCGAGCGGCCCGACCGCCCGCATCCAGACCGCGCTGCGCGGCTCCGCGCCCTCGATCTCCTCGGCGGTCCACCGCAGGCGGTCCACGTAGCGGATGTCGAACGGCTGCCGTCGCGCCATCCGCTCCAACTGCTCGGGCAGTTCCCCCAGGTGTTCCCGGAGTTCGTCGGCCAGCTTCGGCAGGCTCTCCGGATCCGGGACCTCCCGCATCGGCAGCTGGTGCTCGAACCCGGGCTCCGGCAGGTGGAAGGAGGCAGTCAGATTGAAGATCGTCCGCCCCTCCTGCACCGCGACAACGCGCCGGGTGGTGAAGGAGCGGCCGTCACGGATCCGCTCCACCTGGTACACGATCGGCACCCCGGGGCGCCCCGGCCGCAGGAAGTACGCGTGCAGCGAGTGCACCGGACGGGTGCCGTCCGTCGTGCGCCCTGCCGCGACCAGTGCCTGGCCCGCCACCTGCCCGCCGAAGACCCGCTGGAGGCGTTCCTGGGGGCTCTGCCCTCGGAAGATGTTCTCCTCGATCTTCTCCAGGTCCAGCAGGTCCACCAGCCGCTCGGCGGGGTTGGTCATCGGGTGTGCTCCTTCGTGCGGGTGGTCGGTCTCGCGGTCACAGCGCGCCCACGGCCGTCACCTTGACCACCGCGCGGCCCTCCTCGTCGGAGGCGGTGAGGTCGATGTCGGCCGAGATGCCCCAGTCGTGGTCGCCGTTGGGGTCGGCGAAGGTCTGGCGGACCTTCCACAGGCCCTCCTCGGGACGCTCCTCGATCTGCAGCAGCTTCGGGCCGCGCGCGTCCGGCCCGGTGCCCAGATCCTCGTACTCGTCCCAGTAGGCGTCCATCGCGTCGGCCCAGGCGTCCGCGTCCCAGCCCGCATCCGAGTCCATCTCGCCGAGTTCGGCGAACCGCTCCAGCGCGGCCAGTTCCACCCGGCGGAACATCGCGTTGCGCACCAGCACCCGGAAGGCTCGGGCGTTGGCCGTGACCGGCTTGACCTGGTCGGCGCGCTCCTGGGCCTCCTCGGCCGTCATCTCCTCGGGGTTGGCGAGCTGCTCCCACTCGTCGAGGAGGCTGGAGTCGACCTGGCGGACCAGTTCGCCCAGCCAGGCGATCAGATCCTGCAGGTCCTCGGACTTCAGGTCGTCCGGGACGGTGTGCTCCAGCGCCTTGTAGGCCCCCGCCAGGTAGCGCAGGACGATGCCCTCGGTCCTGGCCAGCTCGTAGTGCGAGACGAACTCCGAGAAGGTCATGGCCCGTTCGTACATGTCGCGTACGACCGACTTGGGCGACAGCGGGTGGTCGCCGACCCACGGGTGGCTCTTGCGGTAGACGCCGTAGGCGTGCGAGAGCACCTCCTCCAGCGGCTTGGGATAGGAGATGTCCTGGAGCCGCTCCATCCGCTCCTCGTACTCCACGCCGTCGGCCTTCATCGCGGCCACCGCCTCGCCGCGCGCCTTGTTCTCCTGGGCGGCGAGGATCTGCCGGGGATCGTCGAGGGTGGACTCGATCACCGACAGCATGTCCAGCGCATAGGAGGGGGACTCGGGGTCCAGCAACTCGAAGGAGGCCAGCGCGAAGGTGGACAGCGGCTGGTTCAGCGCGAAGTCCTGCTGCAGGTCCACCGTCAGCCGGACGATGCGGCCCTCCTCGTCGGGCTCGTCCAGGCGTTCCACGACTCCGCCCGCCAGCAGCGAGCGGTAGATCGCGATGGCGCGCCGGATGTGCCGCAGCTGGGCCCTGCGGTCCTCGTGGTTGTCCTCGAGCAGCCGCCGCATCGCGTCGAAGGCGTTGCCCGGGCGGGCGATCACCGACAGCAGCATCGCGTGGGTGACCCGGAAGCGGGAGGTGAGCGGCTCGGGGTCGGAGGCGATCAGCTTCTCGAACGTGCTCTCCGTCCACCCGACGAAGCCCTCGGGCGCCTTCTTGCGCACCACCTTGCGGCGCTTCTTCGGGTCGTCACCGGCCTTCGCCAGGGCCTTCTCGTTCTCGATCACGTGCTCCGGCGCCTGGGCCACGACGAAGCCCGACGTGTCGAAGCCGGCCCGCCCGGCCCGGCCCGCGATCTGGTGGAACTCGCGGGAGCGCAGCACGCGCACGCGGTTGCCGTCGTACTTGGTGAGGGCGGTGAAGAGCACGGTGCGGATCGGCACGTTGACGCCGACGCCCAGGGTGTCGGTGCCGCAGATGACCTTCAGCAGCCCCGCCTGCGCCAGCTTCTCCACCAGGCGCCGGTACTTGGGCAGCATGCCGGCGTGATGCACGCCGATCCCGTGACGGACGTAGCGGGACAGATTGCGGCCGAACTTCGTGGTGAAGCGGAAGTTCCCGATGAGCTCGGCGATGGCCTCCTTCTCGGCCCGCGTGCACATGTTGATGCTCATCAGCGCCTGGGCGCGCTCCACGGCCGCCGCCTGCGTGAAGTGCACGATGTAGACGGGGGCCTGGCGGGTCTCCAGCAGCTCGGTCAGCGTCTCGGTGAGCGGCGTCAGCCGGTACTCGTACGACAGCGGTACCGGGCGCGTGGCGGAGCGTACGACGGCCGTGGGGCGGCCGGTACGGCGGGTGAGGTCCTTCTCGAAGCGCGTGACGTCGCCGAGCGTCGCCGACATCAGCAGGAACTGCGCCTGCGGCAGCTCCAGCAGGGGGATCTGCCACGCCCAGCCCCGGTCCGGCTCCGCGTAGAAGTGGAACTCGTCCATGACGACCTGGCCGATGTCGGCGTCCTTGCCGTCCCGGAGCGCTATCGACGCCAGCACCTCCGCGGTGCAGCAGATGACGGGCGCGTCCGGGTTGACGGAGGCGTCGCCGGTCAGCATGCCGACGTTCTCGGTGCCGAAGAGCTTGCACAGGTCGAAGAACTTCTCCGACACCAGCGCCTTGATCGGGGCGGTGTAGAAGGTGACCTCGTCCCGGGCCAGCGCGGCGAAGTGCGCACCCGCCGCGACCAGGCTCTTTCCCGAGCCGGTGGGCGTCGACAGGATGACGTTCGCCCCGGACACCACCTCGATCAGCGCCTCCTCCTGGGCGGGATAGAGCGAGATGCCCCGGCCCTCCGCCCAGGACGAGAAGGCCTCGAAGAGGGCATCGGGGTCGGGCTCGGCAGGCAGCTGATCGATAAGGGTCACACCACCATCTTGCCTGCCTCGCGGACCGGGGGAGGAACCGGCGGTACGGAGGAAGATCGACCGGCGGTATGGTGTGCCGTCGATTACGCGTCAACTCCGCCTGCAGGCGGGTCGAAAGGGGCGGGGCACACCATGATGGGACCGGCGCACTCTATCTCCGGAGCGGCGGCATGGCTGGGGGTGGGAGCACTCGCCGCCGCGCTCGACCACCCCATGCCCTGGCCGACGCTCGTGGTCGGCGCCCTGATCTGTGCCGGCGCCGCCCTCGCCCCCGACCTCGACCACAAGGCGGCCACGATATCGCGGGCCTTCGGGCCGGTCTCCCGGTGGTTCTGCGAGATCATCGACAAGATCTCGTACGCGACCTACAAGGCCACGCGCAAGCCCGGTGACCCGCGCCGTTCCGGTGGTCACCGCACCCTGACCCACACCTGGGTCTGGGCCGTCCTGATCGGCGGCGGTGCCTCGCTGATCGCCGTGTACGGCGGGCGCTGGGGGGTTCTGGCGATCCTGTTCGTGCACGCGGTGCTCGCGGTCGAAGGACTGCTGTGGCGGCAGGCCCGGGTTTCCAGCGACGTCCTGGTCTGGCTGCTCGGCGCCACCAGCGCCTGGGTGCTGGCGGACGTGCTGGACGGCACCGAGAACGGCAAGGGCTGGCTGTTCACCGAGCCCGGGCAGCAGTACCTGTGGATCGGCATCCCCATCGTGCTGGGCGCCCTCGTGCACTGCATCGGCGACGCCCTGACCGTCTCCGGCTGCCCGATCCTGTGGCCCATCCCGATCGGCCGCAAGCGCTGGTTCCCGCTCGGCCCGCCGAAGGCCATGCGGTTCCGCGCGGGCAGCTGGGTCGAGATCAAGGTGCTCACGCCGGTCTTCTTCGCCGTCGGCGGCCTGGGCGCCCTCGGGGCGCTCGGGGTCTTCGGAGGCTGAGTGCGTTCCCCCTGTCCCGGCCGTCGTGGGGCCGGGACAGGGGAACGGCCACCCCCGGACACGTCTAGCCGTGCCAGGACCGCCACAGGGCGGCGTAGGCGCCGTCGGCCTCGACCAGCTGGTGGTGGCTGCCCAGCTCGCTGATGCGGCCGTCCTCGACCACCGCGATCAGGTCCGCGTCGTGCGCGGTGTGCAGCCGGTGCGCGATGGCCACCACGGTCCGGCCGTCCAGCACGCGGGCCAGCGACCGCTCCAGATGGCGCGCCGCGCGCGGGTCCAGCAGTGAGGTCGCCTCGTCCAGCACCAGGGTGTGCGGGTCGGCGAGGACCAGTCGTGCCAGCGCCACCTGCTGGGCCTGGGCCGGGGTCAGCGCGGTGCCGCCAGAGCCGACCTCGGTGTTCAGCCCGTCGTCCAGCGCGCGTGCCCAGCCGTCGGCGTCGACCGCGGTCAGCGCCGCCCACAGCTCGTCGTCGTCCGCTCCGGCCCTGGCGAGCAGCAGGTTGTCCCGGAGTGTGCCCACGAAGACGTGGTGCTCCTGGTTGACCAGGGCCACGTGCTCGCGCACCCGCTCCGCGGGCATCCGGGCCAGCCGGGCGCCGCCCAGCGTGATCTCGCCCGTCCGCGGGCTGTAGATCCCGGCCAGCAGCCGTCCCAGCGTCGACTTGCCGGCCCCGGAGGGGCCGACCAGGGCCAGCCGGGTGCCCGGGCGGACCCGCAGGCTCACCCCGTGCAGCACGTCGCTGCCGGCGCGGTAGCCGAAGCGCACCTCGTCGGCGTGGACGTCGCGGCCGTCCGGGGCCACCCCCTCGTCCCCCGCGCCCTGCTCGACCTCCCGGACGCCCACCAGCCGGGCCAGCGACACCTGTGCCACCTGCAGCTCGTCGTACCAGCGCAGGATGAGGCTGATCGGGTCGACCAGCATCTGCGCGTACAGCGCGCCGGTGGTCAGCTCGCCGACCGACACCCAGCCGTGCAGTACGAGCGTCCCGCCGATGATCAGCACCGACGCGAGGATCAGCGTGTAGGTCACGTTGATCGCCGGGAAGAGCACGCTGCGCAGCCACATCGTGTAGCGCTCCCACGCCACCCACTGGCGGATGCGGGTGCGCGACAGCTCCTCGCGGCGGTCACCGAGCCGGTGCGCCTCGATGGTGCGCCCGGCGTCCACCGACTCCGCGAGCACCGCCGAGACGGCCGCGTAGCCGGCGGCCTCGGAGCGGTACGCCCTCGGCGCGCGCCGGAAGTACCAGCGGCAGCCCACCAGCAGCACCGGAAGGGCCACGAGCACCGCCAGCGCCAGCGGTGGCGAGGTGGCCGCCAGCGCGCCGAGCAGCAGTCCGCTCCACACGACGGCGATCGCCAGCTGCGGCACGGCCTCGCGCATCGCGTTCGAGAGCCGGTCGATGTCCGTGGTGATGCGGGACAGCAGGTCGCCCGTGCCCGCGCGTTCCAGGACGCCCGGGGGCAGCCCCACCGACCGTACGAGGAAGTCCTCGCGCAGATCGGCCAGCATCCGCTCGCCCAGGATCGCGCCGCGCAGCCGCACCTCCCGGACGAACACGGCCTGTACGGCGAGCGCGGTGGCGAACAGCGCCATGGTGCGCCCGATGTGCAGGTCGCGATGGCCCGCGGCCAGGTCCTCGACCAGCCTGCCCAGCAGATAGGGGCCGACCATCGAGGCGACGACCGCGACCGTGTTCACCGCGATGAGCACGGCGAAGGCACGCCGGTGCCGCCGGGCCAGCTCGCCGACGTAACCCCGCACCGTGGCGGGCGAGCCCACCGGCAGGGTCGTCACGTGCTGCGGCGCGGCCGGGTCGTACTCCGGCGGTTTCACGCCGATCATGCGGATTCCTCGGCTTTCTGGAGTCGTGCGGATTCCTGGAGTTCCTGCTCGGTCTCGCGGGTGACCACGGCGCGGTAGCCGAGGTGGGCGCGGAGCAGTTCGCGGTGCGTGCCGGACGCGCGCACCGAGCCGTCCTCGACGAACACCACGCGGTCCGCCCGGTCAAGCAGCAGCGGGCTGGAGGTCAGGAGCACGGTCGTCCGGCCGGCGCGCAGCGCCCGCAGGCCCTGGGCGATCCGGGCCTCGGTGTGCGTGTCGACCGCGCTGGTCGGCTCGTCCAGCACCAGGACCTCCGGGTCGGCGACCAGCGACCGCGCCAGCGCCAGCCGCTGCCGCTGCCCGCCCGACAGGGAACGTCCGCGCTCGGTGATCCGGGACCGCATCGGGTCCCCGGAGTCGTCCACAGAGGCCTGGGCCAGCGCGTCGAGCACGTCACCGCACTGCGCCGCGGCGAGCGCCCCGGCCGCGGTGACGTTGCCCGACGTGGGGACGTCCAGCAGCTCGTTCAGCGTGCCGGACAGCAGCACCGGTTCCTTGTCCTGGACCAGTACGGCCGCGCGGGCCGCCGCCAGCGGCAGGTCGTCCAGCGCCGTGCCGCCCAGCAGCACCGAGGGCTCGTCCTCCGCCCGGTCCGGGCTGTGCCCGCCCAGCCGGTCGGCGAGGGCGCCCGCCGCGTCCGGGTCCCCGCACACCACGGCGGTCAGTTCCCCGGCCGGGGCGAGCAGCCCCGTCAGGGGGTCGCAGAGGTCGCCCGCCGGCGCCTCCGCCGTGCCTCCCCCGGCCGCCGTGCCGTCGCCGGCGGTGTCCCGCCCCAGCGCGAGCACCCGGGCCGCACGCTTGGCGGACGGGCGGGAGAAGGAGTACGCCATCGCGATCTCCTCGAAGCCCCGCAGCGGGAAGAGCAGGAAGACGACCGTCCCGTAGACGGTGACCAGTTCGCCCACCGTGATCCGCCCGTCCAGCGCCAGCCGTGCGCCGTACCAGGTCACCGCGAGCAGCAGCAGCCCCGGCAGGGCCACCTGCACGGCGCTGATCAGCGCCCACATCCGGGCGTTGCGCACGGCGGCGCTGCGGACATCCTGGGAGGCCTGCCGGTAGCGGGACAGGAACAGCTCCTCGCCGCCGATGCCGCGCAGCACGCGCAGGCCCGCCACGGTGTCCGAGGCCAGTTCCGTCGCCTTGCCCGCCTTGGCACGCTGTTCGTCGGCGCGCCGCGTCGCGTGCGGCAGCAACGGCAGCACAGCCAGGGCCAGTACGGGCACGCCGGCAGCGACGATGAGCCCCAGTTCCGGCCGGTAGACCACGAGGGCGACGGTGACGCCGACGGTCGCCAGCAACGAGCACGCGAAGCGCGCAAGCGCCTCGACGAACCAGCCGATCTTCTCGACGTCCCCGGTGCTCACCGCGACGACCTCGCCGGCCGCGACCCGCCGGGTGAGCAGCGAGCCCAGCTCCACGGTCTTCCGCGAGAGCAGCAGCTGCACCCGGGCGGCCGCGGTGATCCAGTTGGTGATGGCGGTGCGGTGCAGCATGGTGTCGCCGACCGCCGTCACCACGCCCAGGGCGAGGATCAGGCCGCCGGCGAGCGCCAGCCGCCCGCCGGAGCGGTCGACGACGGCCTGCACGGCGATGCCGACTGCGGTCGGGAAGCAGGCCACGGCCGCCATGTGGAGGGTGCCCCACAGCGTTGCCTTGATCTGGCCACCGATCTGGCGCCGTTCCAGCCAGAGCAGGAAACGGAAGCCGGACCGGGTGTCGGGGACACCCGGGTCGGCATGGGGGAGAGCGCGAAGCGACATGACGTCCCGACATCGATGCTGGGGGTGGGAGGAGACGTGCCAGGGTCGCGTCACCGACGTGCCGAAATCAACCGGTTTTTTCCACGGGCGCGTGGAACGGGCTGCGGGCGTGACTCGTCCTCACCGTAGGGATGCGAGGATGGCGGGCGGCGTGTGGAGAGGGACGGTTTCGAGCGATGCGTGGGACGGGGGCGGCGATCGTCGCGGGGGCGCTGGTGCTGCTCTCCGCATGTGTCGGAGGCGCGGGGAAGAGCCGGGAAGGCTCCGGGCGGCCCGCCCAGCAGCCGCCACGCGCCACGGAGCCCGCCCGTGCCGCCGCGACCCGTGAGATACCGGGCGTCGGCCCCGCACTGCGGTCCCGCATCCCGGCCGACTCCCGCCAGGTGGTGGCGGTGTACGGGGACGACGCCAGGTCGGCGGACTCCACCATCGTGCTGTACACCCGGGAGGGCGACCTGTGGAAGCGCGAGCGCTCCTGGTCCGGGCACAACGGGAAGCGCGGCTGGACGACCGGCCATCACGAGGGGGACAGGAAGAGCCCGGTGGGCGTCTTCACGCTCTCGGACGCAGGCGGCGTCCTGGCGGATCCCGGCGCCAGGCTCCCGTACCACCGCTCCCCGGCCTTTGCCGCGCCACGCTCCTGGGCCCGGACGCACTGGCACGACTTCGACCTGGTCATCGCCATCGACTACAACCGGGTGAAGGGCACGTCGCCCCTCGATCCGACCCGTCCCCAGGGCCAGTCCAAGGGCGGCAGCATCTGGCTCCACATGGACCACGGCAGCGGCACGTCGGCCTGCGTCAGCCAGTCCAAGGCGGACATGGAGTATCTGCTGCACACGCTCGACCCGGCGCAGCGCCCGGTCGTGGTGATGGGAGACCGGGCGCATCTGAAGGCCTGACGGTCGCTCAGGAAGCCGTACCGGCAAGTCGGCAGCGCTGAAGAAAGCACAACGCAGGCTGTTTCTGCAAGACGTTGAAAGTTTTTCCACGCGATGTATTGACGCTACCTGCCCGTGGGGCCAGTCTCCTACCCGGAGTTCCCACGGGCGGGAGCTCCGCCCCCACACTCGATGGCCCGGCGCGTGGCTGTCTTCGGGGCACCTTTGTGCCCGAACACGAAGGAGCCGCACCATGAGATCGCGTTTTCTGCGCGCGGGTCTGGCCGCCGTGCTCGCCACGGCAGGTCTGGTCGCCGTGTCGCAGCAGCCGGCCCAGGCAGCACCACCCGGGAACAAGGACGTCACCGCCACTCTCTTCGAGTGGAAATTCGCCTCCGTGGCGAAGGAGTGCACGAACACCCTCGGCCCGGCCGGTTACGGATACGTCGAGGTGTCGCCGCCCCAGGAGCACGTCCAGGGCGCGCAGTGGTGGACCTCCTACCAGCCCGTGAGCTACCGCATAGCGGGCCGGCTGGGTGACAGCACGGCATTCAGGAACATGGTCGACACCTGCCACGCGGCCGGGGTCAAGGTCATCGCCGACGCCGTCATCAACCACATGAGCTCCGGATCGGGCACCGGCACCGGCGGCACGTCGTACACCAAGTACAACTACCCCGGGTACTACCAGGACCAGGACTTCCATTCCTGCCGGTCGAACATCACCGACTACACGAACCGCGACAACGTCCAGAACTGCGAACTCGTCGGACTTGCGGACCTGAACACCGGCAGCGACTACGTGCGCTCGACCATCGCGGCGTACATGAACAATCTCATCTCGCTCGGTGTCGACGGATTCCGCGTCGACGCGGCCAAGCACATGGCGGCGGCCGATCTCTCCGCCATCAAGGCGAAGCTCAGCAATCCCTCCGTCTTCTGGGCGCAGGAAGTCATCTACGGTTCCGGAGAGGCAGTGCAGCCCGGTGAATACACCGGCACCGGTGATGTGGACGCCTTCCAGGGCGCGTACGACCTCAAGCGGATCTTCACCAGCGAGAAGCTCGCCTACCTGAACAACTGGGGCGCCTCATGGGGCGCGGGCTACCTCGCGAGCGGCAACTCGCGCACCTTCGTCGACAACTGGGACACCGAGCGCAACGGCTCCACCCTCAACTACAAGGCCGGCGCGACCTACACCCTGGCCAACGTCTACATGCTGGCGTGGCCCTACGGCTCGCCCAATGTGTACTCCGGCTACGAGTTCTCCGACAACGACGCGGGCCCGCCGAACGGCGGCACCGTCAACGCCTGCTACAGCGACGGCTGGAAATGCCAGCACGCCTGGCCGCAGATCGCGGGCATGGTGGGCTTCCGCAACGCCGTGGCCGGCACCGCGGTGACCAATTGGTGGTCCAACGGAAACAACGCCATCGCCTTCGGCCGCGGCAGCAAGGGCTACGTCGCGATCAACCACGAGAGCGGTTCCCTCACGCAGACCTTTATCACCTCGCTGCCCGCCGGCACCTATTGCGACGTGCAGCACAGTGGTGCCACGTACACCGTGGGCGCGGACGGCAGGTTCACGGCCACCATCGGCGCGAACGACGCCGTGGCGCTCTACACCGGCGCCCCCTGCGGCGGCACGACACCGGCGAGCGGTGCGTCCTTCTCGGTCAACGCCACCACGGTGTGGGGCCAGAACGTCTACGTCGTCGGCAACAACGCCGCGCTCGGCAACTGGAACACCGGCAGCGCCCTGCTGCTGTCCTCGGCGGCGTACCCGGCGTGGAAGCTCGACGTCTCCATGGGCGCGGGCACGTCCTTCGAGTACAAGTACATCAAGAAGGACGCGAACGGGAACGTCACCTGGGAGTCCGGTGCGAACCGCGCGGCGACCGTCCCCGCGAGCGGCAAGGTGACGCTGAGCGACACCTGGCGCGCCTGACCTCTGCCTGTGCAAGCGCCTCAGCAACGACCCGGCGCGGTGTCCAGGACGGCGAGCAACGCCGTCAGGGCATCGCGCTGGTCCGTGTCCAGGGGGGCGAGCAGTTCCTCGGCCGCCGCCCGCCGGGCCTGCCGCAGCCGCCGCAGGGCGCCGTGGCCCTCCTCGGTGAGTTCGATGCGCACCACCCTGCGGTTGGCCGGATCGGGCACCCTGCGGACCATGCCGCGTTCCTCGAGCGCGTCGGTCAGGCTCGTCACCGCGCGCGGTACGACGTCCAGCCGTTCGGCGAGGTCCGCCATTCGGGGCGGGGTCCCGTTCTTGAGGGTGTGCGCGACCGTGCGCAGCATGCGCGCCTGGGCGGGGGTGACGCCCACCGGTTCCAGGTGCCGCCGCTGGGCCCGGTGCAGCCGGCGGGTCAGCCACAGCAGCTGGTCGGCGAGGCGGCCGGTGGCCTCGTCGGTGTCCGCGGCGACGGTGCGGGGTTCCATGGCCAGAGGGTATCAGGAGGCGGTTCATTGTGAGTATAGGTAACAATGAACTACACTCTCATCGCCCTGCCGTACCCGGACCTTTCGGAGGCCCTTTGCACCCCGATGAAACCCCGCGGTGGACCCCGCCGCCCAAGGACCCCGCCAAACCCACCGACGTACGCCGCGTCCTGAGGCTCTTCCGTCCCTACCGCGCCCGCCTGACCCTCGTCGGGCTCCTCGTCGGCGCCGCCTCGCTCGTCTCGGTCGCCTCGCCCTTCCTGCTGCGCGAGATCCTCGACACCGCGATCCCGCAGGGCCGCACCGGGCTGCTCAGCCTGCTCGCCCTCGGCATGATCGCCACCGCCGTCCTCAACAGCGTCTTCGGCGTCCTGCAGACCCTCATCTCCACCACGGTCGGCCAGCGCGTCATGCACGACCTGCGCACGGCCGTCTACGAGCGGCTGCAGCGCATGTCGCTCGCCTTCTTCACAAGGACCCGCACCGGGGAGGTGCAGTCCCGCATAGCCAACGACATCGGAGGCATGCAGGCCACCGTCACCTCCACCGCGACCTCGCTGGTCTCCAACCTCACCAGCGTGGTGGCCACCGTCGTGGCCATGCTCGCCCTGGACTGGCGCCTCACCGTCGTCTCCCTGCTGCTGCTCCCGGTCTTCGTCTGGATCAGCCGCCGTGTGGGCACCGAGCGCAAGAAGATCACCACGCAGCGCCAGAAGCAGATGGCCGCGATGTCCGCCATCGTCACCGAGTCGCTGTCCGTCAGCGGCATCCTCCTCGGCCGCACCATGGGGCGCGCCGACTCCCTCACCCGCTCCTTCGCCGAGGAGTCGGACCGGCTGGTCGACCTCGAAGTGCGCTCCAACATGGCCGGCCGCTGGCGCATGTCCACCATCGGCGTCGTCATGGCCGCCATGCCCGCCCTCATCTACTGGGTGGCCGGCATCGCCGTCCAGGGAGCGGGCAGCGCCGTATCCATCGGCACGCTCGTCGCCTTCGTGTCGCTCCAGCAGGGGCTGTTCCGGCCCACGGTCAGCCTGCTGTCGACCGGCGTGCAGGTGCAGACCTCGCTCGCGCTCTTCCAGCGCATCTTCGAATACCTCGACCTGCCCGTCGACATCACCGAGAAGGACGACCCCGTACGCCTGCCGCGCATCCGCGGCGACATCCGCTTCGAGGGTGTCGGGTTCTCCTACGACCCGGCCGCGCCCGGACGCACCCTCGACGGCATCGACCT
The DNA here is from genome assembly GCF_053598835.1 of Streptomyces sp. NPDC001070. Classification (NCBI taxonomy): domain Bacteria; kingdom Bacillati; phylum Actinomycetota; class Actinomycetes; order Kitasatosporales; family Streptomycetaceae; genus Streptomyces; species Streptomyces sp. NPDC001070. Next base: position 72,307 of record NZ_JBSFLB010000030.1, on the reverse strand, counting down.
GGACGTCCCGGCCGGCGGCAGCCTCGCCGTCGTCGGCGCCACCGGATCGGGCAAGAGCACGCTCAGCTACCTCGTCCCACGGCTGTACGACGTCACCGAGGGCCGCGTCACGCTCGACGGCGTCGACGTCCGCGACCTCGCCTTCGACACGCTCGCCGAGTCGGTCGGCGTGGTCTCCCAGGAGACGTACCTCTTCCACGCCTCGGTCGCCGAGAACCTGCGCTTCGCCAAGCCCGACGCCACCGACGAGGAGATCGTCGCCGCCGCCCGCGCCGCGCAGATCCACGACCACATCGCCGGCCTCCCGGACGGCTACGACACCGTCGTCGGGGAACGCGGCTACCGCTTCTCCGGAGGCGAGAAGCAGCGCCTGGCCATCGCCCGGACGATCCTGCGCGATCCGCCGGTCCTCATCCTCGACGAGGCCACCAGCGCGCTGGACACCCGCACCGAGCAGGCCGTCCAGGAGGCCATCGACGCCCTCTCGGCGGGCCGTACGACCATCACCATCGCCCACCGGCTGTCCACCGTGCGCGACGCCGACCAGATCGTCGTCCTGGACCACGGCCGGATCGCCGAACGCGGCACCCACGACGAACTCCTCACGCTGGACGGCCGCTACGCCGCCCTGGTCCGCCGTGACGCCCAACTGGTCCATACGGCATGATCCTCGGCCATGGAATCCATCGCGGGGGCGGAACTCCCCGGCTACCGGCAGATCGAGGCGGACGCCTGGACCAATGACCACGGCGACGTCGTCAGCCTGCACTGGTTCGACGTGCCGCCGGACATCCCCGCACCCCTGGAGGACCTGCCGCGCCTGCGGCACGCCCTGGCCCACTACACGGCCGGGGCGGGCGGCGGCCTCATAGAGGCGGACGTCCTGCACCTCGGCACGGTGCCCACCCTGCGCCAGGTGATCAAGGTGCCGCTGCCGGACCGGCCCACCGGCCAGGCGTTCCTGGGCAGCTACACCCTGCCGCGGGCCGGCTGCAGCGCCGTGGTGAAGGTGCAGGCCCTGGAACAGGGCACCACCGGGACCCGGGAGGCGCAGGTCCTCATCGAACTCGGCCCCGAGCGCTACTTCATGCCCCACCCGTACGCGTCCGACCTGCGGCAGGGCCTGCCCTTCCACTGGGCCGACGCCCCGCACTACGACGCGCACTTCCCGGAGCACCCCCTCACCCGGGTCCGGGACGCGCTGGCGCAGCTCGCCGTGTCGCTCCATGTCGCCCCGGACTTCGCCGCCCTCCCGCCCTTCACGGGACCGGACGCCGCTCCGGCGCGGTAGCACCGGGTGAGCAAGCGCACATCCCGGCCCGGGCGATCCGCCGCCCGGTGCCGGGCGGCGGCGCTAACGTGAGCCGCGCCGCAGACACCCCAGGAGGTACCCGATGGCCGCGTCCGACCGTTCCGCCCGGCTGCTGGCCAGGCTGCTCGCCACGACGGGCACCGCCCACTTCGTGGTGCCCGGCCCCTTCGACGCGATCGTCCCGCGCGCCCTGCCCGGCGACCCCCGCACCTGGACCTACGTCAGCGGGGCGGTGGAGCTGGCGCTCGCCGCGGGCATCGCCCTGCCCCGTACGCGCCGGACGAGCGCCCTGCTGGCGGCGGGCTTCTTCACCGCGGTCCTCCCCGCCAATGTGAAGATGGCCAGGGACTGTCGCGACCGGCCCGCGCCCCTGCGGAACGCCGCCTACGCCCGGCTGCCGCTCCAGGCGCCCCTCATCGCGTGGGCCCTGAAGGTCAGCCGCGACGCCTGAAAGCCCGTCGTCCGGACCCCGCGGCGACACACCGCCCGGCACGCGCCGGACGGCGCCCCTCGGCCCGCGGAGACCCGGACGACGGGCCCGGGGCCGACCGGCACCACGGGCGTTGTCGGTGCCCCGTTCTAATCTCGAACGGTGACCTCGCCCAGGAGCCTGTCCGTCGCCGTCGTCGCCGATCCCCTGGGGACCGGCGGACGGCTGCAGGCGCTGCGCGAGGACGGCACCGCGGACGGCGTCCCGGAGACGGTGCCCGACCTCGCGGCGGCCGTCGCCGAGCGCGAGGCCCGGCAGGCGCCGCGCTGGGTGTGGGCGGCGACCGACGACATCTACCCCCCGCTGCTCGACCGGCTCCCGGCGCGCCCGGCCCGCTGCCACGACCTCAAGCTCGTCGAGGCCTTGCTGCTCGGCTCCGAGGAGCGCTGGGGCCTGCCGCGTTCCCTGGGTGCCGCCTGGGCCCGGCTGCGCGGACTCCCCGTGCCCGACGACGCACCCGAGGGCGGCCCCGACGACCAGCCGGTGCTCTTCGCCGCCGACCGCCACCATCTGCCGCCGGGCACCGACCCGCTGGAGGCCGTGGTCGCCGTCCACGCCGATCAGCAGCGCCGGATCACCCTGTCCGACCGTCCCGACCGGCTGCGGCTGCTGTGCGCCGCCGAGTCCGCCGGGGCGCTGGCCGCCGCGGAGATGACCTGGGACGGCCTCCCCTGGAGCGCCGCCGCCCACGACGCGGTCCTCACCGGACTGCTCGGCCCCCGTCCGGCCGGCGGGGCCCGCCCCAAGGTGCTGGCCGAACTCGCCACCGGCGTCCAGGAGGCCCTGGGCCGCCCCGTCAATCCCGACTCGCCCGCCCAGCTGCTGCCCGCCTTCGAGCGCGTGGGCGTGAGGATCACCTCCACCCGCTCCCATGTGCTGCGCGAGGTCGAGCACCCGGCCGCCGCGCTGCTGCTGCGCTACAAGGAGCTCTCCCGGATCCACAGCGCCCACGGCTGGGCCTGGCGCGAACACTGGGCGCCGGCCGGGCGGTTCCGCCCCGAGTACGTCGTGGGCGGGGTCGTCTCGGGACGCTGGGCCAGCCGCGGCGGCGGAGCCCTGCAGATTCCCCGGCAGATCCGTGCCGCCGTGGTCGCCGACCCCGGGCACCGGCTGGTCGTCGCCGACGCGGGGCAGCTGGAGCCGCGCGTCCTCGCCGCGCTGTCCGGCGACCCCGGGCTCGCGGCGGCCGCCGCCGAGGGCGATCTCTACGCCGCCCTGGCCCGCACCGCCTTCGGCGGCGACCGCGGGCGGGCCAAACTCGGCCTGCTCGGCGCCATGTACGGGCAGACCAGCGGCGAGGTCGGGCCGCTGCTGGAGGTCCTGCGCCGCCGTTTCCCCGACGCCATGCGGCTGGTGGAGTCCGCCGCGCGCACCGGGGAGGGCGGCGGTGTCGTCCGGTCCCATCTCGGGCGTACGTCACCGCCCCCGTCCGCCGACCGCCAGGACCTCACCGACGCCCAGGCCCGGGCCTGGGGCCGCTTCACCCGCAACTTCGTCATCCAGGCCACGGCGGCCGAATGGGCCCTGGCCGTGCTGGCCTCGCTGCGCCGCCGCCTGGCCGCGCTCGACGGCCGCCCGCGGTTGGTGTTCTTCCTGCACGACGAGGTCATCGTGCACACACCGCAGGAGCTGGCCCCCGCCGTCGAGCGCGCCGTCGCCGAGTCCGCGGACGAGGCCCGGCGCCTGCTCTTCGGCACGGCGTCCGTGCCCTTCCCGCTGCAGACCCACGTGGTCGAGTGCTACGCGGACGCGAAGTGAGCGGCGCGGGGTCAGTCCGTCACGAGCACGACCTCCAAGGTGCGCGGTCCGTGCACGCCCTCCACCCGGTCCAGCTCGATGTCGCTGGTGGCCGAGGGCCCCGAGATCCACGTCAACGGCCGGACGGGGTCGAGCCGTTCGAGCGCCTGCGGCACCGAGTCCACGACCTGCTCCGGGACGCGTACGACGATCACGTGATGGTCCGGAACGAGTGTGATCCTGCGCCGCCCCTGATCCGGTCCGGCGTCGAGCACGATCGTCCCGGTCTCCGCGATCGCCACCGCGCAGCCGGTGACGACGCTGTCGACGGCGTCCAGTTCGTACGGCGTCAGCGCGGCCGAGTCGGCCACCGGCTCGACGTCCTGCGCCGCCGACAGCCACTGGGCGGGCAGCCCGGGCGGGACGACGACCCGGCGGGCGCCGCGCGCGGCCAGCAGGCCCGCGAGCCGGCCGGGCAGTTCGTTGCCGGTCGCGCGGTGGACGATCGCGCGGTAGTCGGCGAGGTTCTCGGCGAGCAGATCGGCGGTCTGCGCGGCGTCGCGGTGCCCGTGGACGCGCAGATAGCCGCGCTCCACCGCCCCGCCGCCCGGCGCGGCCTCTCGCGGCACGTCCTCCAGGGCGCGGCGGATCCGTCCCAGGATCTGGTCACGGGTGCTCACTTGGTGCCCTCCCTGCCTTCGGTGCCGGTGCCGGTGCCGGTGCCGGTGCAGCTACGCGTGCCCGCCCCCCGGGTGCGCTGCCACCAGTCGCGGAAGGACTCCGCCGGCACCGCCGGAATGTCACGGGTGTCGGTCCATGCCTTCCCGGGCCCCGGCAGCCGCCGCGGGTGCAGCCTCCGGGTCCGCGCCGCCAGCCGCTGACCGGTGCGCAGCGCCGCCGGGTGGTCCAGCGCCCAGCGGGCCGCACGCATGGCCGCCCGCTCCGCCGCGTGGCCCTTGGCGGGCCTGAGCGTCACCTTGTTGCCCGCCCGGGTCACCTCGCCGCCCTGCACGACGCGCTCCCGCAGGTGGACGAGGACCTCCGGGATGTCGATGGCGACCGGGCACACCTCGTAGCAGGCGCCGCAGAGGGTCGAAGCGTAGGGGAGCGAGGCGTCGAGCGCGGTGTCCGTGCCGCGGAGCTGCGGGGTGAGGATGGCGCCGATCGGCCCCGGATAGGCCGAGCCGTACGCGTGCCCGCCGGCCCGCTCGTAGACGGGGCAGACGTTGAGGCAGGCGGAGCAGCGGATGCAGCGCAGGGCCTGCCGGCCCACCTCGTCGGCGAGAGTGTCGGTGCGGCCGTTGTCGACGAGGACGAGGTGGAAGGCGCGGGGTCCGTCCTCGTCGGTGGTGCCGGTCCAGGTGCTGGTGTACGGGTTCATGCGCTCGGCCGTGGAGGAGCGCGGCAGCAGCTGCAGGAACACCTCCAGGTCCTGCCAGCTCGGCAGCACCTTCTCGATGCCGACCACCGAGATCAGGGTCTCCGGGAGCGTAAGGCACATGCGGCCGTTGCCCTCGGACTCCACGACGACCAGGGTGCCGGTCTCGGCGATCATGAAGTTGGCGCCCGAGATGCCGACCTTGGCGCGCAGGAACTTCTCCCGCAGGTGGAGCCGGGCGGCCTCCGCCAGTTCGGCGGGGGAGTCGGAGAGGCCCTCGGGGGCGGGGCGGCCCCAGCGGCCCATCGCGTCGTTGAAGATGTCGCGGATCTCGGACCGGTTGCGGTGGATCGCGGGCACCAGGATGTGGCTGGGCAGGTCGTCGCCGAGCTGCACGATCAGTTCCGCGAGGTCGGTCTCGTAGGCGGAGATCCCGGCCTCGGCGAGCGCCTCGTTGAGGCCGATCTCCTGGGTCGCCATGGACTTGACCTTGACGACCTCGGTCTCGCCGGTGGCCCGCACCAGATCCGCCACGATGCGGTTGGCCTCGTCCGCGTCGGCGGCCCAGTGGACGGTGCCCCCGGCGGCGGTGACCGACTCCTCCAACCGCACCAGGTAGTGGTCCAGATGACGCAGCACGTCGTCCTTGATCGCCTTGCCCGCCGCGCGCAACTGCTGCCAGTCGTCGAGCTCGGCGACGGCGCGCGCCCGCTTGTCGCGGATGGTGTGGGTGGCGTGCCGCAGGTTGCCGCGCAGGGTGTCGTTGTGCACGGCCTCGCCGGCGGCGACGGGGAAGGCCGGCATGCCCAGGTAGGTGCCGCTCATCGGATGCCTCCGTAGGGCCGCTCCTCGGTCGAGGCGAGGATCTCGGCGAGGTGGACCGGCCGGACCTCGGAGCCGAGCCGGGCGAGGGTGCCGCCGATGTGCATCAGACAGGAGTTGTCCACCGTGCACACGGCGCGCGCGCCGGTGGAGGTGATGTTGCGGGCCTTGTCCGCGCCCATCGCGGCGGAGACGGCCGCGTTCTTGACGGCGAAGGTGCCGCCGAAGCCGCAGCACTCCTCCGCGCCCGGCAGTTCGACCAGCTCCAGCCCCTTCACATGGCTGAGCAGCTCCAGCGGGCGGCGGCCCAGGCCCAGCATCCGCAGGCCGTGACAGGTCGGATGATAGGTGACCGGGTAGGGGAAGTACGCGCCGACATCCGTCACCTTGAGCACATCGGTGAGGAACTCGGTCAGCTCGTAGGTGCGCGGCACGACGGAAGCGGCGACGGCGGCGAGGCCGTCCCCCCGCCCCTCGGTGCGGGCCTTCGCGCCGATCCGGGGGTAGTTGTCCCGCACCATGGCGGCGCAGGAGCCGGACGGCGTGACGATGCAGTCGTAGCCCTCGAAAGCCTTGGCGTACCGCCGGACCAGGGGTTCCGTCTCATGGCGGTAGCCGGTGTTGAACTGCGGCTGGCCGCAGCAGGTCTGCGCGGCGGGGAAGTCCACGGTCACCCCCAGCCGCTCCAGCAGGGTCACGACGGCCTTGCCTGTCTCCGGGTACAGCGTGTCGTTCACACACGTGACGAACAGTGCTACGCGCATGCGGCCTCCTCACGGTCGGCACGGCCACCCGTGGGCTCATACTGCCGTATTCGCCCCGCACCATGGGGCAGAGATCGGATGTCTGCGCGTCGCAGAGGGTGCCATTGACGAGCCATGTCGAGGTGTCCTAACGTCCCTGCCATCATAATTGAAACCTTTCATATCAGACCCGAGAGGCCAGGGCCGACCGTGCAGCGCGTCTGTTTCCTGTTGAAGGTCCGAAAGGACCGGCTCGCCGAGTACCGCGAGCGCCACGCCGCCGTCTGGCCCGAGATGCTGGACGCGCTCTCCTCCACGGGCTGGCACAACTACTCCCTCTTCCTCCGTGACGACGGTCTGCTCGTCGGCTACCTCGAGACCGAGGACTTCGCGGCCGCGCAGGAGGCGATGGCGGCGACCGAGGTCAACGCCCGCTGGCAGGCGGAGATGGCGGACTTCTTCGAGGCCCTGGACGGCTCCCGGCCCGACGAGGCGATGCGACCGCTCACGGAGGTCTTCCACCTGGCATGACGGCGCGGCCGCCGCCCGCGTGAACGGCGCTCCCCGCACCGGAGGCCGCGAGTCCGCTCCGCCGCCCCGTTCGACCACCCGGACGCAGTGGGCGCCGACGCCGTCACCTGATTTCTCCCAGGTTGCCCGGGGCCTTCAGGCCGGGGAGGAATGGGTGCTTGGGCCGGAGCCGCGAAGCGGCGGAGTTCTCTGCGCATCCGGTCTGACCTGTGTTCTCTTTCGTTGTCAGTGGGGGCTGTTAGGTTCCCGAGCATGACGGCAGCAGTGAGCGGGCAGGGGTCCGGGTACGCCCGGTACACCTACCGGCTGCGGGTGTCGTCCACCGCGGGTGCCGGCCTGGAAGCGGAGTGGGCGCGCTGCCGGTGGGTGTGGAACGAGTGCGTGGCCATGTCCCGCAAGGTCCACGGCCTGAACAGGACCGCCGAGCAGAAGATCACGTGCGGCCCCGCGCAGCTCGACACGATGCTGACCGAGGCCCGGCGGTCGATGGCGTGGCTGCGGGAGGGCAGCTCGGTGCCGCAGCAGCAGACCATCCGGGACTTCGCGAAGTCCCGCGCCAAAGCCGTGAAGGACATCACGGCACGCCTGCCCATGAGGCAGCGGGCCGGGATGCCCCGCATCAAACGCAAGCGCGAGGCCGCCTTGACGCTGAACTACACCACCCGCGGTTTCAGGCTCAAGGACGGACGCCTGCACCTGGCCGGCGGCATCGTGCTGACGGTGGTGTGGTCCCGCGACCTGCCGTCCGCGCCGTCGTCGGTACGCGTGTACCGGGACAGCCTCGGCCACTGGTACGCCTCGTTCGTCGTCGCGGTCGAGGTGCAGCCGCTGCCCGCCACCGGCGCAGTGATCGGCGTGGACTGGGGCGTGCGTGAGACCGCGACCACGACCAGCGACGTCCACGACCTGCCCCACGCTCAGCACGGCAGGAGTGCCGCGGCGAAGCTGGCCCGCTACCAGAAGATGATGGCCCGCCGGCGTACCGCGGGGAACACGCCCGACACCGGCGGCTACCGCAAGGCCCGCCGGGCCGCCGCGAAGGTGTCCACGAAGATCGCCCGCCGGCGGCAGGACACCGCCCGCAAGTGGGCCAAGCGCGTCGTGACCGACCACGACGCGATCGCGGTCGAGGACTTTAGGCCGAAGTTCCTCAGCCGGACCACCATGGCGCGCAAGGCGGCGGACGCCGCGATCGGCGCCACGAAGCAGGCCCTGATCGAGATGGGCCGCAAGCACGGGCGGGACGTCCGCCTGGTGCATCCCGCGCACACCACCATGGACTGCGCGTCGTGCGGAGCGAGAACCAAGCACGCACTTCCTCTTTCGGAACGTACCTACACCTCCACCGCGTGCGCAGCCGTCTCCCCCAGGGACAAGAACTCCGCCCGCGTGATGCTGGTCCGGGCTGGTCTCAACCCGGCTGGTGCCGATCGTGTAAGCGCTGCTGGACCGCCGGTCCCCAGCCCACGTGAGCCAGGAATCCCCGCCCATTAGGGCGGGGAGGATGTCAAGAATGCGTAGCATGAACCCGCGACCGCGGCCTGCGGCGGGCCGGCGGCAGGAGGTAGGGCGGAACTCGTGACACGCATGGTGGGGATCAAGGATGTCGCCCGGCAGGCGGGTGTTTCGGTCGGCACGGTGTCGAACGTCATCAACCGGCCGGACATGGTCTCCGAGGACACGCGTACGCGCGTGCTGTCGGTCATCGAGCAACTCGGCTACGTGCGCAGTGAGTCCGCCCGGCAGTTGCGGGCGGGCCGCAGCAGGATCATCGCGCTGCTCGTGCTCGACATGGCCAACCCCTTCTTCGTGGACGTCGCCTCCGGGGCCGAGCGGGCCGCCCGCGAGACCGGACTGGGCGTGATGCTCTGCAACAGCGCGGAGAGCCCCTCGGAGGAGTCCGACTACCTCGGGCTCTTCGCCGAGCAGCGGGTGCGCGGCGTCCTGGTGACGCCCGCCGACACCAGCGGCCGGAACATCGCATCCTTCCGGCGGCACGGCATCCCCTTCGTCTTCGTGGACCGCGTGGTGCCCAGCGCCGAGGCCTGCTCGGTGTCCGTCGACGACATCGAGGGCGGTCGCCTCGCGGTCGACCACCTCATCGAGCGCGGCCACGAGCGCATCGTCTACGTCAGCGGTCCCATGCACCTCGCCCAGTGCCAGGACCGCCGCACCGGCGCCCTGAACGCGCTCGCGGCCGCAGGTCTCCCCGCGGAGTCCCTGGCGCACATCGAGGCCGACCGGCTCGACGTCCCCTCCGGACGTGACGCGGGCGCCCGGCTGCTCGGGATGGCCAACCGCCCGACCGCCGTCTTCTGCGCCAACGACCTGCTCGCGCTGGGCGTCCTGCAGGCGCTGTACGCGGCGGGCATCGCGGTGCCGGAGGAGATCGCGCTGGTCGGTTACGACGACATCGAGTTCGCGGCGGCGGCCGCGGTGCCACTGACGTCCGTGCGGCAGCCGGCGTACCGGATGGGGCGCGCGGCGGCGGACCTGCTCATCGAGGAGACGGGGGACGAGGCGGAGGAGCACGAGCACCGGCGCATCGTCTTCCAGCCCGAACTCGTCGTCCGCGCCTCCACCCTCGGCAAGATCGGCCGCGCCGCCCGCTGAGCCCTCCGGCGCGCCGGGGCCGGCGCCGTCAGCCGGCCGCGGCCACCGGTTGCGGCACCTGGGCCCCGTCCTGGGCGCGCAGGAAGGCGCGGAGCTCGCGGACCGCGCTGCGGCCGGCCCGGTTGGCGCCGATCGTGCTGGCGGAGGGACCGTAGCCGATCAGGTGGATGCGGGGGTCGGAGGCGACCTGGGTGAGCCCCTGCAGGCGGATGCCGCCCCCGGGCTCACGCAGGTGCAGCGGGGCGAGGTGGTCCAGGGCCGCGCGGAAACCGGTGGCCCACAGGATGACGTCGGCCGCGACGTGGCGGCCGTCCGCCCAGGTGACGCCGTCGGGGGTGACGCGGGCGAACATGGGGCGGCGGACGAGGATGCCGCGCTCCCGGGCGCGCTCCATCGCCTCGGTCATGGGCAGCCCGGTCACGCTGACGACGCTCTGGGGCGGCAGACCGTGCTTGACGCGTTCCTCGACCAGCGCGACGGCGGCCCGTCCGTGCTCCTCGCCGAAGGGGCCGCTGCGGTAGACCGGGGGCCGCCGGGTCACCCAGGTCGTCGCGGCGGCGCCGCCCGGCTCGTGGAGCTCCATCAGCAGCTGGACGGCGGAGGTCCCGCCGCCGACCACGATCACGTGCTTGCCCGCGAACTCCTCGCGCCCCCGGTAGTCCGCGGTGTGCAGTTGCCTGCCGCGGAAGGTCTCCTGGCCCGGGTAGCGCGGCACAAAGGGCCGGTCCCAGGTGCCGGTGGCGTTGACCAGCCCGCGCGCGGCCCATGTTCCGGCGTCGCTCTCGACGAGGAGGCGCCCGCCGGGGCCCTCGCGGACCGCGGAGACGTCGACGGGGCGGTGCACACGCAGGTCGAAGGCACGCTCGTAGCGGTCGAAGTACTCGCCGACGACCTCGGCGGACGGCCGGTCGGGGTCTGCGCCCTCGAGCTCCATGCCCGGCAGCGCGTGCACGCCGTGCGCCCTGCCGTACGTCAGCGTCGGCCAGCGGAACTGCCAGGCGCCGCCGGGGCCGGGGGAGTGGTCGAGGACGACGAAGTCCTCGTCGGGGCGCAGCCCGGCCCGTCGCAGGAAGTAGGCACCCGAGAGTCCGGCCTGCCCGGCCCCGATGACGGCTACGTCGACATCCACATGGTTCACGTTTCCACTAACTATGCGCGTTCGCGGAAGCTTCCCGCGGACACCTCACGCCGCAGCCGTGCCACCCGTGCCGCCGCCTCCTCCAGGCGGGACAGCGGCAGGTCGCCGTCGGCGACGGCGCGGGTCGCCGCCGTACGGATGGCCTCCCGGACGCCCGAGCCGCAGCCCGGGCCGAGCTGGAGCAGATCCACGCCTGACAGCCAGGCCAGTACGGCCGCGCCCGGCACGCCCCAGCCCTCCACGACCTCGTCGGTGTCGAGCGGTTCGCTGATCACGACCGCTCCCTCGCCGGACTCGTCCCGCAGCAGTTCCATGACCGCCGGCCCGCTGAGCGCGGCGGGGACACCGACGGTGACCGCGCCGGCCCGTTCCAGGCCGCGCCGGAGCCATTCCGGCGGCCTGCGGGTACGGCCGACGGGCAGCAGGCAGACGTCGACCAGTGCGGCGACGCGGTGCGGTGCGTACACGTGGGTCCCCCTTCGGCACTCGGGCGGGCGGAGCCGACCCTATCCCGATCGACGGCAAGTGGTCCAGACCAATCGGGGATGGCCGCTCCGATCAGGACAACCGTCCCACCGTTCAGCGCCCTCCGGAGAGCAGCAGCGGCGCGCCTCCCGGCGCGGAGGCGGGCCGGCCGTTGGCCGCGGGGACGCCCGCGAGCGGTGCGGCGGGTGGCCGCTCCAGCAGCCCCCGCGCGGCCAGTTCGGGCATGACGCCCTCCCCGAACCAGTAGGCCTCCTCCAGGTGCGGATAGCCGGACAGCACGAAGTGCTCGACGCCCAGGGCGTGGTACTCCTCGATCCGGTCGGCGACCTGCGCGTGGCTGCCGACCAGGGCGGTCCCGGCCCCGCCGCGCACCAGGCCGACCCCCGCCCAGAGGTTCGGCGAGATCTCGAGCCCGTCCCGGGAGCCGCCGTGCAGGGCCAGCATCCGCTGCTGCCCCACCGACTCGCTGCGGCCGAGCGCCTCCTGCGCTGCGGCGATCGTGTCCTCGTCCAGGTCGTCCAGGAGCCGGTCCGCCGTGGCCCACGCCTCCTTGGCGGAGTCGCGGGAGATCACGTGGAGCCGGATGCCGAAGCGCACCGTCCGCCCCTCGGCCTCGGCGAGCCCGCGGATCCAGTCGGTCTTCGCCTTGACCTGCCCGGGCGGTTCGCCCCAGGTCAGGTAGACGTCCGAGTGCCGGGCGGCCACCGGCCCGGCCGCCGGCGACGAGCCGCCGAAGAAGATCTGCGGCACCGGGTCGGGCGGCAGCGCGGTGAGGCCGCCCTCCACGCGGTAGTGCTCCCCGTCGAAGTCGAAGGGCCGGCCGCCCCACACCCCGCGCACCACCGACAGGAACTCGTCGGTGCGCGCGTAGCGGGCGTCGTGGTCCAAGTGGTCGCCGAAGCGCCGCTGCTCGGTGGAGTCCCCGCCCGTGACGACGTTGAGCAGCAGCCGCCCCCGGGTGATCCGCTGGTACGTCGCCGCCATCTGCGCCGCCAGGACCGGGGAGACGACCCCCGGCCGGAACGCGACCAGGAACTTCAGCCGCTCGGTGTGCTGCGACAGCGCGACCGTGGTCAGCCAGGCGTCCTCGCACCAGGTGCCGGTGGGCGTCAGCACGGCCTCGAAGCCGAGCTGGTCGGCGGCCCGCGCGATCTGCGCCAGGTAGTCGATGTCGGGTGCCCGCACCCCGGAGACCGGGGTGACGCGCGAGCGCTTGATGCCGTCGTAGGTATAGGCGTGGCGGTCGACCAGGGTGCGGCCGTCGCCGCCCGTGGGCAGGAACCAGTGCGGGTGTACGGACATGCGCGGCCCTTTCAGTACGTGCGTGCTGCGGTGGTGGAGGCGGGTAGGTCCCCGTTGAAGCGCTTGTCGACGAAGGAGGCGAAGTCGACGTGCCCCGGGACGAGCCCGAGCCGCTCGAAGGTGTCGGCGATCTTCTGCTCGGAGGCGACGGCGGCGTCGTCGACGGCCACGGTGACCCGGGTGCCGTTGCTGCGCTTCACGGAGTCCAGGGCAACCTCGTACGGCAGACTGGTCTCCTTGGCCCACACCCTGGCCCACTCCTCGGGGTGCTCGTGGACCCAGTCCTGGGCGCGGCGCAGCCGCTTGAGGTAGTCGCCGACGGCCGCCGACTTCGCCTTGTCGGCGAGCGCACCCGGCGCTGCGACCTGGAAGGAGAGCCCGTTGACCCGACCGGTGCCCGTGGTCAGGACACGCGCGCCGTTGTTGCGCAGCACCTGGGAGGTGTACGGGTCCCAGATCGCCCACGCGTCGACCTTGCCGCCGCTGAAGGCCGCCAGTGCGTCGGCGGGCTGCAGATAGCTGACCTCGACGTCACGGAGGGACAGACCGGCCGCCTGCAGTGAGGCGACCAGCTGGTAGTGCGCGGAACTGCCCTGGGCGACGGCGATCCGCTTGCCCTTCAGCTCGGCGGGCTTCTTCAGTGCCGACCCCTTGGGGACGACGATGGCCTCGCCCTCGGAAGAGCCGTGCGAGGCCCCCACGACGGTGATCTCCGACTTGGAGCCGGCGGCGAAGACCGGCGGGGTGTTGCCGACGCCGCCGATGTCCACGGCCTTGGCGTTGACCGCCTCCAGGAGCGGTGGACCGGAGGTGAAGGTCGACCACTTGATCCTGTACGTGAGGTCGTCGAGCTCGCCCGCCGCCCTCAGGACGGCCTCGGAACCGCCCTTCTGGTCGCCGACGTTCAAGGTGACCGAGCCTTTGCCGTCCGTGCCGTCACCCGCCCCGCCCACGGAGCTGTCGGCCGAGGAGGCACCCCCGCAGGCGGCGAGAAGGAGGGCGAGGGGGAGCAGCAGGGCGGAGGTGATGCGCTGGGTTCTCATGACGGTGCCGTTGTCCTTCTCGTGAGGGCGGTTCAGGCCGCTTCGGCGGCCGCCGGCGCGTCGACGCCGAGTTCGGCCAGCAGACGGGAGCGCAGGGCGGTGAAACCGGGGTCGCCGACGTCGCGCGGGCGGGGCAGCGCGACCGGGGTCTCGTGGGCGATGACCCCGTCCCGCATGACCAGCGCCCGGTCCGCCAGGAGCAGTGCCTCGTCGACGTCGTGGGTGACGAGCAGCACCGCGCAGCCGCGCCGCTGCCAAACCTCCGCGACCAGGCGCTGCGCCTTGATGCGGGTCAGCGCGTCCAGCGCCCCGAAGGGCTCGTCCAGCAGGAGCAGATCGGGCTCGCGCACCAGAGCCCGGGCGAGTGACGCGCGCTGGGCTTCGCCTCCCGACAGGGTCTTCGGCCAGGCGCCGAACCGATGCCGCAACCCGACCTCCTCCAACGCGCTGTCCGCCACCGCCCGTTCCGGCCGTACCTGCAGCCCGAGCAGGACGTTGCGCCACACCCGCTTCCACGGCATCAGCCGCGGCGCCTGGAAGGCGACGGCGCGTTTGTCGGGCACCAGGACGGTGCCCTCGATCTCCCGGTCGAGCCCGGCCAGGACGCGCAGCAGAGTGCTCTTTCCGCAGCCGCTGCGGCCGAGCAGCGCGGTGAACTCGCCCGGCCGGAGCGTCAGATCGAGCCCGTCGATGACGGGACGGCCACCGAAGGAGCGCGTGAGCCCGGTCACGCGTACGGCGGCGGGGCGGGCCTCGGGACCGGCGGCGGGGCCGGCCTCGTCGGGGCTCACTGGCCGGTGAAGTTCGGTCGCCATTGCAGCAGCAGCCTTTCGAGAGCGCGGACGACGATGTCGGCGGCGAGGCCGAGGAAGGCGTAGACGACGAGGCAGACCACGATCACGTCGGTCCGCAGGAAGTCCCGGGCCTGGGTCATCAGGAAACCGATGCCGTCACTGGCGTTGATCTGCTCGCCGAAGACCAGCGCGAGCCACGCGGTGGCGAGCGAGTAGCGCAGCCCCGTCATCGCGCCGGGCAGCGCGCCCGGCAGGACGACGTGCCGGATCAGGCCCCAGCCGGACAGGCCGAGCGAGGTGCCCGCCTCGATGAGCTGCTCGTCGACGCCCCGGATCCCCGCGTAGACGTTGAGGTAGAGGTGGAAGGCGACGCCGAGCGCGATGAGGGTGACCTTGGGGGCCTCGCCGATCCCGAGCCAGATGATGAACAGCGGTATCAGTCCGACGAACGGCACGGCGCGCAGCATCTGCACGCTCGCGTCGATCAGGTCCTCGCCCAGTCGCGACAGCCCGGACAACAGGGCCAGGGCGATGCCGATCGCGCCGCCCAGGAGCAGCCCGATCGCCACACGCTGCAGCGACACCATCATGGCCGAGGGCAGTTGACCGCTCGTCACGAGATCGGCGGCCGTGCCGGCGATCGTGCCCGGTGAGGCCAGCACCTCCGGCCCCAGCACGCCGGTCGCGCTCAGCAGCTGCCACAGCGCGAGCAGGAGAAGTGGACCGGAGATCCGGCGCAGCCAGCGCGGCAGCGGCCTGCGCCGGGCGGAGACGGGGACCACGGGCCGCAGCTCCGGAGCGTCCGCAGCAGAGACGGCGGGAAGGACGTCAGCTGATATGACGGATATGTCAGGTGGGGCTTTGCTGATGCTCATGAGAAGGCTCCACGTCTGGGGCGGCGATAAGCGGACGCGCACGCCCGTACGCACACGGAACCCGTCAGGCGCGGGAATGAGCCGTGCGCCTGGCTACGGCGACGCGTTCGAGGGCGGTGCGGGAGAAGCGCTGGGAGCGCGCGAGCACGGGCGCGACAGCGCGAGAAGCTGTGAAGGCGTCAGCAGCCGCGGCGACAGGCGGCGGAGGCCACCCGCAGCAGGTCGATGTGACCGCGCGTGGTGAGCAGAACGGGACGCGACATGCCAGTGACCGTAGCGACGCCGTCCGGATGGCGTCAACGGCGTCTCGGCCCTCGGAACGCCCGCTGGGCACCACCCCTGGAACGCGGAAGGCTCGCGAGTGGGCCACCATGGTCACATGGCCGACGCTTTCTCCACCCGCACCATCGACATCACCACCGGCAGCCGCGAGACGGTCCACGACCTGACCGCCGCCTGCGCCGACTTCCTCGACGCGGTGGCCCGCGGCCGCGACGGGCTGCTCAACGTCTTCGTCCCGCACGCGACCGCCGGGGTCGCGGTCATCGAGACCGGCGCGGGCAGCGACGGCGACCTGCTGGCCGCGCTCCACGACCTGCTGCCCGCCGACGACCGCTGGCGCCACCGCCACGGCAGCCCCGGTCACGGCCGCGACCACGTGCTGCCCGCCATCGTGCCGCCGCACGCCACGCTCCCGGTGATCGGCGGCCGGCTGGAACTCGGGACCTGGCAGTCCGTCGTCCTGGTCGACACCAACCGCGACAACCCCCGCCGCCAGGTCCGGCTGAGCTTCCTCGGCTGAGGCGACCGACCAGACCGCGGCGGCGGCGGCGGCTGCACAACGTCACCAGCCGAGATCTCCGCACTCCTCCGCCGGCACCCCGACGCGTGAGAAGACGTCCAGTGCCTGCTGCCTCACCGCCCCGGCGGCGGCGTCCCCGTCCTTGTGGAGGGCGCGGCTGAGGGCCGCCAAGGTGCGGGCTTCGCCCAGCCGGTGGCCGGTCCACCGGTGAACGGCCAGTGCCTCGCGGCCGATGGCGACCGCAGTGGCGTACGCCGCATCCGATTCCGCCAGCTCGCCCATGACGGTCAGCGCCTGACCCTCCACCACGCGGAAACCGCGGTCGCGCGCCAGGCGCAGCGCCTGCTCGGCATGGCGGCGTGCGTCGTCGTGCCGGCCCAGTTGCCGGTATGTGAGCGAGAGCCCCAGGATGCAGTCCGCCTCGGTACGTCGGTATCCCGACTCGCGGGCCAAGTCGAGAGCCCGCCCGCCGGCCCGCACCGATCGGTCGAACTGGGCCAGCTTCCGATGGGCGGCGGCGATCGTGTTGAGGATGGCGGCCTGAATCCAGCGCCGTCCTCTGTCCTTGCCCATGGCGAAGGCACGCTCGGCCTGTTCCAGCGCCTCGTCGTGGCGGCCGAGCTCGATGTTGATCCTCGCGACGGCGTCCAGCATCATGGCGCGGTCGTTGCGGTATCCGCCCCTCCCGTGGGCGGTCACTTTGGGACCGAGGGCCTCAAGGCCATCGGTCAGACGGCCGAGTTCCCAGTACACCCAGCCCAGATTCTGCAGAGCCAGGCTGTGGTCGTCCCAGCCGATCTCCCTGTTCCGGCTCATGGCCGTTTCGAGGTGGTCGGCGGCCTCGCGCAGGCGGCCCAGATCCCGGCAGGTCACACCGAGGACGACCAGCCCCAGCGCTTCGAGGTGACGGTTTCCCGCGGCACGGGCGATCCGCAAGCCGGTGGTGACATGATCGCGCGCGTTGTCGAGGCGCGCCATGCCCCATTCGGCCTGGGCCATGCCGCCGAGACCCGCGGCCTCGCCGGTCGCCCAACCGAGCTCTCGGCTGATCTGCCGTACGCGTGTGTGGTGATCCATCGCCTGCCCGCCGTGCCCCCGGTCCGACGTGAGCAGTCCGAGGCTGCTGTGCATGGCCGCCTGGCCGAACAGGTCGCCTTCCGCCGTGGCCGCGTCCAGGGCTGTCCGTGCCGTGGCCTGCCACGTCGCCCGCGGCAGATGGAGCCAGAAGTAGCCGAACAGTGCGTTCGCCAGGTGCCAGGCGACGGGGCGGGGACCGTGGCGGCCGGCATGGTTGATGACGGCGAGCAGGTTCGCCCGTTCCGCCTCCAGCCATCGTCCGGCCGCGGTGGCGGGCGGAACGCCCGGGTGATCGCCGGGGGCGAGGTCGTGGGGCAGCTCCGGGAAGAGCCAGCTTCCCCCGACGGTGCGAGCGGCGCTCAGGTACCAGGTCAGGACGCGCTTCAATGCCGCGTCACGATCCGCAGCCGTCTCCTCCACCCGCGCGCGCTCCCGCGCGTACTCGCGGAGGAGATCATGGAAGAGGTACCGGCCCGCCGTCGCGGCCTCGACCAGATGGGCCGCGGCCAGGGCGCCGAGCAGGCGTCGGGCCTGCGGCAGCGGTACGTCCAGGAGGGCCGACGCGACCTCGGCGGTGAACTGTGGACCGGGGAACAGGCCGAGCAGGCGGAACAGCCGGCGTGCGGCGGGCGCCAGAACCGCGTACGACGCGGAAAAGGCCGTCCGCAGAGGGGAGTCGTCGTCATCGTCCGGCTCCAGCGCCTCCAGCCGGTTGCCCTGGGACATCTCGGCGACCAGGTCGGTCAGGCGCAGCCCCGGATCGCCCGCCAGCCTGGCGGCGGCCACGCGCAGCGCCAGCGGAAGTCTGCCGCACAGCCGGATCAGGTCGTCTGCGGCGTGCGGTTCGGCGGACAGCCGGTCGGCGCCGAGTGCCCGGCTGAGCAGCGCGCGGGCCTCGGCCGGCTGGAGGAGGTCCAGGGGCAAGGCGTGGGCCCCGTCGCGGGCGACGAGATCGCCGAGCCTGTTGCGACTGGTGACGAGGACGCAGCAGGACGGGCTGCCCGGCAGCAGAGCTCGGACCTGCTCCGCCGATGCCGCGTTGTCCAGCAGGACGAGCAGGCGTCTGCCCGACAGCAGAGTCCGGTACACGCGGGCCTGCGCCTCGTCGTTCAGGGGGATCTCCGACGCCTGGAGCCCCAGGCTGCGCAGCAGGAGTTCCAGGGCCTCGCCGGCCTTCAGCGGCGGCCGGTCGTGGTCGAATCCGTGCAGGTTCACATAGAGCTGACCGTCCGGGAAGCGTTCACGCACCTGGTGCGCCCAGTGCACCGCCAGAGCGGTCTTGCCGATGCCGGCGGCACCGCCGATGGCGGAGATGACCACCGTGCTCACCGGCTCCTGGCCGTGCTCCGGCGGAAGCAGCGCGTGCAGCCGGGCGAGTTCCCCGGTGCGGCCGGCGAATCCCGCGGCGCCGTGCGGCAACTCGGCCGGTGCCAACGGGGCGCTGCCGTGTGACGGGTGGGCGGACCGGGCCGGTGACCCCGGTCGCGCCGGCGCGGCTGCTGCCGGATCGTCGCGGGGGACGGGCCCGGAGAGCGTCTGCGCGGCAGGAGTAGCCGGACCGAGGAGGCAGGCGTCGTCCTGGCGCAGCACCGCCTCGTACACCCGGCGGAGCTCCTCACCGGGATCGACTCCGAGCTCGTCACGCAGGCGTTCGCGCATGTCCTGGTAGGCGTTCAGTGCTTCCGCCTGACGTTCGCAGCCGTACAGGGCCCGCATGCGCAACGCCAGCAGCGACTCGTCATACCGGTCGGACGCGGACAGCGCGGCGAGGCCGTCCAGGGCCTCCCCGAAGCGGCCCAGCAGAACGAGGCCTTCGAGCCGGGCCAGCCGAAGCGTTCGCCGGCGCTCCAGCAGCCGTTCCCGCTCGGCCTGCGCGAACGGTCCCGGGAGGTTGGCCAATGGCTCACCCCGGAACAGCGCGAGCGCCACGGACAGCTGGTCCGTCGCGGTGGCCAGGTCGCCGGACGCTTTGGTCCGCAGTGCCTCGTCGCCGCGCTCGTCCAGGTCCGCCACATCGAGCCGGACGTCGTCGGTGACGACGCGGTACCAGCCCTTGCCGCTGCGGATCACCGACTCCGTGTGCCGGGTGCCTTCGGCATCGAGTGCCCTGCGCAGCGGGTTCACGTGACTGGCCAGCACCTTGTGACCGGATGCGGGCGGCTCCGTCCCCCACACCGCGTCGAGCAGCCGCTCATGGCTCACCACGGTTCCCTGACGGAGCAGCAACGCGGCCAGCACGGCCTGTCGCTTGGCAGGCCCGAGATCCAGCGGTGTTCCGCCCTGCCAGGCCCGTAGCGGCCCGAGCAGCTCGATCCGCAGCCGCTGGGGAGATCCCCCGCTCATCTCCGAGCCTCCACTCCCGTACATCATCGGAATTTCATCAGCATTGCAGCACGCCCGGCCATGGTGGCGGACATGACATCGCACAACCCGCACAACCGAAGGGGGTCCGAGTGACCGAAGCGGAGTTGGTGGCCACCGCGTTGGCCACGGGGGCGGCGGCCGGACTCACGGACACGTCACGCGGAGTCGTCCACGACCTCCACGCCGCGCTGAGAGAGGTGGTCCGCCGGCGTTTGAGCGGGGCCGGCGGCAACAGTGTGCGCGGCGGTTACGGCGTACGGGTGCTGGACGCCTACGAGACGGACCCCGACGTGTGGTGGACCCGGCTGCTTCAGGTCCTGACGGGCTGCGGGGTGGAGTCGGACGAGGAGGTCCTCGCGGCGGCCCGTGCCGTGCTCCGCGCGGAGCGCCGGACACGGCACGAATCGCTGGTCGCCCGTGGGAGCGGGGGCTGACCTGAGTTCGACGACGAGCTTCACGGGGTCCGCCTCCTCCTGCTGCCGCCACGGCGGTCGGGGCGCAGGCCGAAGCGGGCACCATGCACCACCATTGACCGCAGGGTTGACGGCGCGCCGTTCAGGCGCCGGGCGCCACCCGGAGCGCGGTCAGGCCGTCAGCCACTCCATGACGGCCCTGGCGTCGAAGGCGCTCTGCCCACCGCGCACCAGCAGGCCGGCCGTCCCGAAGGCCGGATCGTCGGCCTGCATCGCGAGATACGGGACGGCGACGCACCGCATGCCCGCCCGGTGCGCCGCCTCGGCACCGGGCGGCGCGTCCTCGACCACCACGCAGTCCACCGGGTCCACCCCGAGCCGGGCCGCCGCCTCCAGGAAGACGTCGGGGGCGGGCTTGCCGCGGTCGACCTCCTCCGCGGACACCACGGTCGTCAGCAGGGCGTCCAGCCCGGTGCCCGCGAGCACTGCACGGATCGCGTCCCGCGAGGAGCCGGAGGCCACCGCCATGGGGTGACCGGCGTCCGCCAGCAGGTCCACGAAGGCGCGCATCCGGGGGAAGACGTCGGTGGCCGCACGGGCCAGCTCCAGGTAGAGCCGGTTCTTGCCGTCCAGCAACTCCTGGACGGACGCGGACAGGCCGTACTCCTCGCGCAGGGTCTCCAGCGTCTCCTTGGTGCCGATCCCGATGAAGCGCCGGTGCTGCTCCCAGGTGAAGTCGTCCACCCCGTGGGCGGCCAGCAGCCGGCGGCCCGCCTCGAAGTAGTTGGGCTCGCTGTCCACGAGGGTGCCGTCGAGGTCGAATATCACCGCGGGCAGGGTCATGCTCCCCAGCATGCCAAGACGGCGATCACGGCGTGCGGCGGCCGGCGGCGGCTTCCCTGCCGATCTCCCGCACCAGCGGCAGCATCCGCTGCGGCACCCGTTCGCGCAACGCGACCTCGGTACGGGTGCGGACCACGCCCGGCACCTGGATCAGGCGCTGGATCACGTCCTCCAGATGCGCGGCGTCGCGGGCGACCACCCGGGTCAGCAGGTCGCCGCCGCCGGTGATCGAGAACGCCTCGATGATCTCGGGCACGGCGGCCAGGGCCTCACCCGTGTCGTCCAGATGGCCCTGGGTCACCTCCAGGTGGACGAAGGCCAGCACCCGGTAGCCCAGCGCCTCGGGCGACAGCCGCGGGCCGTACCCGGTGATCACCCCGTCCCGCTCCATGCGGTCCAGCCGGGCCTGGAGCGTCCCGCGCGCCACCCCCAGGATGCGGGCGTACTCGCGCACGCTCGTGCGCGGCTGCTCCAGCAGCAGCGCGAGGATCCGCGCGTCCAGCTCGTCGGCGGGCATGGGCCGCCTTCCTCCTTCGGGACCCGGGTCGTACGACACACGACCAGCGGACCGACCGTACCAACGGCCCGCGCGGGCGGCTCAGAGGAGGACGTCGAGGGTGATCGGCAGTTCGCGGATGCGCTTGCCGGTGGCGTGGTAGACGGCGTTGGAGATCGCCGGCGCGATGCCGACCAGGCCGACCTCGCCGACGCCCTTGGTGCCGGTCGGCGTACCGTGGTCGGGCTCGCCGACGAAGATCACGTCGAGCTCCGGGATGTCCGCGTTCACCGCCACGAGGTAGTCGGCGAACGTCCCGTTGGCGATGCGGCCGGTGCGCGGGTCGGTGACGGTGTCCTCGTACAGGGCCATGCCGATCCCGCCGACGGTGGCGCCGATGATCTGGCTCCTGGCCGTCTTCTCGTTGAGGATGCGCCCGCCGTCGATCACGGACACCACCCGGGAGACCCGGACGAGGCCGAGGTCGGCGTCGACACGGACCTCGACGAACTTCGCGCCGTAGGCCCCGGCGGGCGACATGCCCAGCTCCTCGGCGTTCAAAGGGGTGCTGCTCCCGGTCGCCGTGAGCTGAGGCAGCCCGTGCCGGGCGAGGATGTCGACGTACGACTCGCCGTGGCCTGGGCGGCCCACGAGGTGGACCCGGCCGCCGGAGACCTCGACATCGTCAGGGGACGCCCCCAGCAGGGGCGAGTCGGCGTCCCCGCGCGCGAGGTCCGCGAACAGCCCCACCAGCTTCTGGCAGGCGTCGTGCACGGCGTTGCCGAGCGCGCCCGTCAGGCCCGAGCCGCCCGCCATCATCGAGTCGGGCATGTCGGAGTCGCCGAGGTCGAAACGGACCTTCTCCAGGGGCAGGCCCAGCTCCTCGGCGGACAGCTGGGCCATCACGGTGCCGGTGCCGGTGCCGATGTCGGTCGCCGCGCTGCGCACGAAGGCGCTGCCGTCGCGGTTGACGGTGGCCTCGGCCATGCACGCCGTCGCGAAGTACGGGAACATCGCGCTCGCCATGCCGTAGCCGACGAGCCAGTTCCCCTCGCGCATGGACCGCGGCTCGGGGGTGCGGTCGTACCAGCCGAAGCGCCGCGCGCCGACCTCGTAGCACTCCAGCATCGCCTTGCCGGTCCAGGGCAGCCCGTTGCGCGGGTCGACGTCGGTGTGGTTGCGCACCCGAAGCTCCACCGGGTCGATGCGCAGGGTGTACGCCAGCTCGTCGAGCGCCGACTCCAGCGCGAAGTTGCCCTGCGCCTCGGCCGGGGCGCGCATCGACGTCGGGACGGCGATGTTGAGTTTGACCTGCTGGTCCCGGGTGATGACGTTGGGACACCGGTAGGCGAAGGAGGTTCCGGAGGAGAAGGGCTCGAAGTCGTTGTCCTCCATGCTCAGCGAGCTGAGGCTGCGGTGGTCGAGGGCGACCAGTTCGCCGTCGCGCGTGGCGCCGACGCTGAGCCACTGCACCCCGCTGGGGCGGTGCCCGATGGAGGTGAACATCTGCGGCCGGGTCAGCACCAGCTTCACCGGGCGCTTGAGCACCCGGGCGGCCACGGCCGTGAGGATCACGTGCGGCCACGCCCGCAGCCCGGCGCCGAAACCCCCGCCCACATAGGGGACCAGGACCCGTACCGAGCTCTCCGGGATGCCGAAGGCCATGGCGAGGGTGGTGCGCACCATCGACGGCCACTGACTGGTGTCGTGGACGGTGAGGGTGTCCTCCTCCCACACGGCCAGGGTGGCGAACAGCCCGAGCGGGTTGTTGGTGTTGTCCGCCGTGAAGTACGTGCCGCGCACGGTCACGTCGGCGGCCTCCAGCGCGGCGGCGGCGTCGCCGCGCGTGTGGTCCATCCCCCATGGGTCGACGAGGTGCTCGGCCCGGGGGTCCTGCAGGTCCAGCAACGGCTCCGCGGCCTCGTACTCGGCGCTCACCAGCCGCGCCGCGGCAGCGGCCTGCTCGGGCGTCTCGGCCACCACGAAGGCGATGTGCTGCCCGTGGTGGATGATCCGGTCGTTGCGCAGGGGGGCTGGGGGTGCCGCGCCGAGCACGGTCGTCGGGCCCGTCCCGACCTCCGGAGTGTTCTCGTGGGTGAGCACCGAGATCACTCCGGGCGAGCGCTCGGCCGCCTCGGTGTCCATCCGGGCGATCCGGCCCGCGGCGATGGTGCTCTGCACCAGGGCGCCGTAGGCCTGGCCGGGGACGCTGAAGTCCATCGGGTAGGGCGCGGCGCCGGTGACCTTGCGCGGCCCGTCGACCCGGCTGACGCCCGCGCCGACCAGGGGCCTGCTCTCGACGGTGCTCATGCGGTCACTCCTGACACTGTCTGCAGCTCGCGCACCAGGGTGCGCCGGGCGAGCGGCACCTTGAACGCCGTGCCCGGCACGGTCCAGGCGTCGCGCATCGTCGCCTCCGCCGCGTCCCTGAAGGTGGCCGTCGTGGCCGGCGCGCCGGTCAGCACGTGCTCGGCCTCGTAGGCCCGCCAGGGCTTCGAGCCCACCCCGCCCAGCCCGACGCGGGCCTGACGGACCGTGCCGCCGTCCACGACGAGCAGCACCGCGGCCGAGGTGAGGGCGAACTCGTACGACATACGGTCGCGGACCTTGAGGTAGCCCGACCGGGCGGCGGGCGGCGGCAGCGGGATCTCGACCTCGGTGATCAGCTCGGCGTGCTCCAGGACGTTCTCGCGCTCGGGGCTCTCGTCGGCCGTCAGGTAGAACTCCGTCAGCGGCACGGTGCGCCGGCCCGACAGCCCCTGGATGTGCACGACCGCGTCGAGCGCCACCAGCGCGACGGCGAGGTCGGAGGCGTGCAGGGCGATGCAGCGCTCGCTCACGCCGAGCACGGCGTGCATGCGCGCCGCGCCCCGCACCGCCGCGCAGCCCGTGCCCGCGGAGCGCTTGTTGCACTCCAGGACCGCGGGGTCGCGGAAGTAGCGGCACCGCGTGCGCTGGAGCAGATTGCCCCCGATGGTGGCCATGTTGCGGAGCTGGACGGACGCGGCCAGCAGCAGGGCCTCGCGCACCACGGGCAGCCGCTCGGCCACCGTGGCGTCGGCGGCCAGCTCCTCCATCGTGGCCAGTGCTCCCACGTGCAGGGACTCACCGCGCCGCTCGATGCCGTGCAGGGGGAGCCGGGTGATGTCGATGAGCCGCGGCGGTTCCAGGACCCCGTCCTTCATCAGGTCGAGCTGCGTCGTGCCGCCCGCCAGACAGGACGCCGCCGGGTCGTCCGCCAGCATCCGCACCACCTCTTGGGTGTCGGTCGCCCGCACGTAGTCAAAGGTGCGCATCGTAACCTCCCGACGCCGCCTCGCGGATCGCGGCCACGATGTTGGGATAGGCCCCGCAGCGGCACAGGTTGCCGCTCATGAACTCCCGGATCTCGTCGTCCGAACCGGTACGGCCCTCGGCCATCAGCGCCACCGCGGACATGATCTGCCCGGGGGTGCAGAAGCCGCACTGGAAGCCGTCGTGCTCGACGAACGACCGCTGCACGGGGTGCGGCCCGTCGGCGCCGGAGATGCCCTCGATGGTGGTGATCGCCCGGCCCTCGGCCTGGGCCGCCAGGGTCAGGCAGGACAGCACTCTCCGGCCGTCGACGTGGACCGTGCAGGCGCCGCAGGCACCCTGGTCGCAGCCCTTCTTCGTGCCCACCAGGCCCATCCGGTCCCGCAGGGCGTCCAGCAGTGTGACACGGGTGTCGAGGCGCAGGGTGTACGACCGCCCGTTCACGTCGAGTGTCACGACCCGCTCGATGCTGTCGGGACGGTCGTCCACGTCCCGCTTGCTCGCCACGTCCCTCATCGCGTCCTCCTCCGGACGGGTCGGATTCGACTCGAGCCCCTCCTGGGGCGGATCCGGTGAGATGGTTCTCAGGCGCTGTTAAAGGCGGGAATCGACTATTTCACGTCAATAGATCCGCCTTTTCCATCAATATACGCCGAATGGGCGTTTCGGCATGGCCACTGGCCCCGCCTCGGCCGGGGCCGCGCCCTGTCGGCTGTGCCAATGGCCCAGCGAAAGGACGGGCGCTTGAGCCACGGGCACGGAGGATGTTTTCCTGGGCCGACGATGGCGTTGCGGGAGACCTGGGGTCCCCGCAGCGCCTTTCCCATGTACGGAGCCCTGCGGGGGCACACATCGCGACACAGCGAGGGGGCAGGACGGACAAGGTGGTGAAGCGGATGTTCATCGCAGCGGACCCGGGACGCGCGCGGCTGCGCAGCGCCACGCGCGCCGTCCTGGGCATCGGAGGGGCGGTCGCCGCCGTGGCGTCGGCCGGGCTGCCGCTGCCCGCCGTCGTGGTCGGCGGGCTGGCCGCGCTGCTCGCGCTGTTCGTCGTCGCCGACCCGGGCCCGGCGCGGCAGGCCGTGACGACCGCGCTGATGCCCGTCGTCGGCTTCCCCGTCCTCGCGCTGGCCGCGTGGCTGCACCCGTACCCGGGCGCGCGGGACGCGGCCTTCCTCGCCGTCGTCTTCGCCGGGGTCTACGCCCGCCGCTGGGGGCCGCGCGGCCACGCGGCGGGCGTCTTCGCCTTCATGATGTTCTTCATCGCCCAGTTCCTGCGGGCCGGGCCGGGCCTGCTGCCCGAGCTGTACGGGGCCATGGGCCTCGGGCTCGCCTGCGCCGCCCTCGTCCGCTTCGGCCTGTGGTGCTACGAGCGCGGCGCCGCGCCGGCGCCCGCCGTCGCCCTGGCCCAGCCGCGCGGGCTGCGCCGCCCGACGACCCGGCAGGCCTTCCAGGCGGTCCTCGCGGCCGGCATCGCGGTGGCCGTGGGCCAGGCGCTGTCCGAGGACCGCTGGTACTGGGCCGTCGGCACCGCCTGGTGGATCTTCGTGAACACCACGTCCCGCGGCGAGACGCTCGTGCGCGGCTTCCGCCGCGTCCTGGGCACCGTCACCGGCATTGTCGCCGGGTTCGCCGTCGCGCTCCCGCTGCACGGGGCGACCGCGCCGACCGCCGCGCTGGTCGCCGTGTGCGTCTTCGGGATCTTCTACACCGCCCCGGTCTCCTACAGCTGGATGATGTTCTTCGTGACCGTCATGGCGGGGCTGCTCTACGGCCTGCTCGGCATCCTCCACCCCGGGCTGCTCGCGCTGCGGCTGGGGGAGACCGCCGTCGGTGTCCTCGGCGCGGCCGTCGCGGTCCTGGCGGTGCTCCCGGTGACCACGCACGCGGCGACCGACGCGTGGATCCGGCACGCGCTGGGGGCCGTGCGCGACTTCACCGGCGAGGCCGCCCGCCACCTCGCGGGCGGCCCGGGTGAAGACCTGGGCCGCCATGTGGCGGAACTGGACGTGCTCCTGGAGCGCGTCCGCGCCACCGTCGCCCCGCTGGTGCATCCGCTGAGCCCGATGCGGCACCGCAAGGCCCGGGCCCGCACGGTCCTCGCCCTGCTCGACGAGTGCGCCCGCCAGGTCCGCGGCCTCGCGGAGGTCGTCGCCGACCCGTACGCCTGCCACGACGAGCGCCTCACGGCCGCCTGCCGCCGCGTCGAGATCGCCGTCCTGCGCCTGGTGCCCCCGGGCGCTGCCGGAAGCGGTGCCCTGACGCCCGCGGTGCCCGCCGCCGACGCCGCCGGCCCCCACCCACACGCCGACCGCGCCCTGGGGCACCTGCGGAGCCTCGAGACCGCCCTCACCGGCCTGGCCGCCCCCCTCAGTGCCTCGCCGCGCCCCACGGGCACCCCCTGACCCGTCCGCGCACGGGTCGCCCTGCCGGGCGCGCCGACGCTGCGAGGCCCGCCGTGGCCCCGCGCGCCCCGCGGGGGGCGCGCTCACGCCGTGCCGTGCCCACTTGTGGCGGCGCCGGGCGTGCGCGCTGCGTTGGTGTGCGCCCCCAGGCGGATCGGGACCGGTCACGGTCGTGACGTGACCGGATTGCGGCCAACCTGAGTCGTGTTGTCGTCAATTCACCCAATTCGACGTCGTGTTCGGCGGGGCATGCCAGGATGACTCACTCCTGACAAGCGGTAAGACCGATTCCATCTCGCGTCGTATCCGCGGGCCGTAAGGGACACGGTCCGCGCAGGGCGGTCTTGGGGGTGCCTGGCGTGCTGAGATTTCTGCGCCGTACCGGTGCGAAGAACGAGCGGCCGGCCGGACCGGACCGCGTGCCGCCGACGGCGGAGCACGCGCGGATGGACGGCCCCGAGCCGATGACCGGATGCCCCGCGGGGCACCCGCAGGCCCCTGAGGAGGGCGACGACGAGCGACATCCCGATGGCGTGCCGCTCTCCTGCCCCGTCGAGGGCGAGGCCGGTCACGGCGCGGGCCGGATCGCCCAGCACAAGGACGTGGACGTCCGCGCGCTGGCCACCGACTTCGTACGGCAGTACCACGAGGAGCTGCCCGGTGCCGCAGGGGACCCGGAGGAACGGCTGGCCGCGGTGCTCGCGGAGATCGACGCGACCGGCACCTACCGGCACACGCACGAGGAGCTGGTCTTCGGAGCGCGCGTCGCGTGGCGCAACAGCAACCGCTGCATAGGGCGGCTGTACTGGAACTCCCTCCAGGTCCGCGACCGCCGCCACGTCGCGACCGCGCGGGGGGTGGCCCTGGAGGCCGCGGCCCACCTGCGGGTCGCCACCAACGGCGGCCGAATACGCCCGGTCATCACCGTCTTCGCCCCGGACACACCGGACCGGCCCGGCCCGAGGATCTGGAACGACCAGCTCATCCGCTACGCCGGCTACCCCCGCCCCGACGGCGGAGTGCTCGGCGATCCGTGCAACGCGGGCATCACCGAGGTCGCCCGGCAGCTCGGCTGGTCCGGCGGCCCCGGCACGGCCTTCGACGTCCTGCCGCTGGTCGTCCAGGGCGGTGGCGAGCCGCCGCGTCATTTCCCGCTGCCGCCCGACGCGGTGCTGCAGGTGCCCATCGTGCACCCGGAGTTCGACTGGCTGGCGGAATGGGGTCTGCGGTGGCACGCGGTTCCCGCCATCTCCTCCATGTGCCTGGAGATCGGCGGCGTCTGCTACCCGGCCGCCCCGTTCAACGGCTGGTACATGGGTACCGAGATCGGCGCGCGCAACCTGGCCGACACCGACCGCTACGACCTCCTGCCGCGCTTCGCCGAACGCCTGGGCCTCGACACCTCCAGCGACCGCTCGCTCTGGCGCGACCGGGCCCTGGTCGAACTCAACCGGGCCGTGCTGCACTCCTTCGACCGCGTCGGTGCCACCATCACCGACCACCACACCGAATCCCGCCGCTTCCTGGCCCACATCGACCGGGAGGAGCGCAAGGGCCGTCCCGTTCCGGCCGACTGGTCGTGGATCGTGCCGCCCATCTCCGGCTCGGCCACCGGCGTCTTCCACCGCTACTACGACACCGGCGAGCTGACCCCCGCCTATGTCCACCACCCCGAATCGCTGGCCCTCTCCCGGGGCGAGACCCTGGTGTGACGGGGGCAACGGGATCGGTTTCCGGCCACTGCGTTACTCTCAGCCGCCGTACAGACAACCAGCGGAAGAGGTACGGCAGTGGCCGGGCACGTTTACATCGGGTCGTTCACCTCGGCGGGTGGCAAGGGACTGACCACCGCCGCCGTCGACCCCGACTCGGGGGCGCTGACGGTGCTGCGCGCCGACTCCGCGGTGGAGGACCCGTCCTTCCTCGTGCTCTCCGAGGACCGCACCCTGCTCTACGCCGTCAGTGAGCACGCCGAGGCCGGCGGCGCGGCCGTCTTCTCGCTGGACGACCCCGCCCGTC
This sequence comes from Streptomyces sp. NPDC001070, assembly GCF_053598835.1. NCBI lineage: Bacteria > Bacillati > Actinomycetota > Actinomycetes > Kitasatosporales > Streptomycetaceae > Streptomyces > Streptomyces sp. NPDC001070. Next base: position 43,330 of record NZ_JBSFLB010000030.1, on the reverse strand, counting down.
CGGAACCGATGGGCGCCGCCGTACCGGTGGGCGGCGGTGCGCCCACCCACCTGTGCCTGCACCGGGGCCATCTGCTCACCGCCAACTACGCCTCCGGCACCGTCAGCGTGCTGCCGGTGGACGAGCGGGGCGCGCTCGGCGAGCCGCGGCACATCCTGGAACACGAGGGCGACGGCCCGGTCCGGGAGCGGCAGGAGGGCCCGCACGCCCACATGGTGCTGCCCGACCCCTCGGGCCGCTGGGTGCTCAGCGTGGACCTCGGCACGGACTCCGTGCGGGTCTGCGAACTCGACGTGGCGAGCGGAGAACTGGAGATAGAGCGCGAGATGGGCCTGCGCTCCGGCACCGGACCGCGTCATCTCACCTTCCACCCGCGTGGCGACCGCGCCTACGTCATGAACGAGCTCGACTCCGTGGTGACGGTCTGTCACTGGGACGCGGAGGTGGGCCGTCTGAAGCCCGTCGCCGAGGTCTCCGTACTGCCCGCGGACGCCTCGGGCCCCAACTACCCCTCCGAGCTGGTGGTCTCGCCCGACGGCCGGTTCGCCTGGGCCGCCAACCGCGGGCACAACAGCATCGCCGTGCTGTCCCTCGACGAGAGCGGCGATCTGCTGGAACTGCTGGAGACGGTGGACTGCGGCGGCGACTGGCCGCGCCACCTGGCCCTCGACCCCTCGGGGAAGCGGCTCTACGCGGCCAACGAGCGCTCCGGCGACGTCAGCTGGTTCGACGTGGACCCGGCCACGGGCACTCCCAAGCACGCCGGCTCGGTGGCCGTACCGGCCGCGTCCTGCGTGGTCTTCGGCTGACGGACGCGGTCCCCGAACGCACAACGGCGTGGTGGCGCCACCCCGGGATCCCGGGGCGGCGCCACCACGCCGTAGTCGTCGGCGGCCCGGCCGGCTCAGCCGAGCGGGGCGCCCTGCGGCGGCTGGGCGAGGCCCAGGGCCGCCGTGTACGTGGCGACGATCAGCTTGCCGATGGTCGGGTAGGGGCCCAGCGCGTCGGCCGAGGAGCAACCGGCCTCCTTGGCGGCGTCGTGCAGCACCTCGGGGGCGACCTCGGGGCCGACCACGTACGGCGCGAGCGCCAGCGTCAGCGAGCCGGAGGACCGCAGCTGGTCGGCGGCCTGGGCGACCGAGCCCTCGATGTCCAGGGCGGCGGCCAGCACCGGCACCGCGAGGCGCGCGGCCAGCAGCAGACCGGTCACACCGGCGGCCTGGACGGCCTCCTCGCCACCGACGGTGGCCAGGATGATGCCGTCGGCGGCCGTGGCCACCGTGAACAGGCGGGCGCGGTCGGCGCGGGCCAGGCCGGCCTCGGAGAGCCGCACGTGCAGCGCCTCGGCCAGCAGCGGGTGAGGGCCGAGCACATCGGTCACCTCGGCGGCGGCGCGGCTGTCCATCACGGCCTGGCGGATCCGGCGCATCACCGACGGCTCGGGGCCGGCCAGCAGCGGGACGACGACGGCCGCGGGGGCCTCGTCCCCGCGCTCGGTGGCGGCCTGGGCCACCACGGACTCGAGCGTCGGGTACTCCTCGCCGTCGCCGTCGACGTAGCCGATGCGCGGGTCGAGACCGGACAACTCGATGCGGGCGATGCTGACGATCTCCTCCGCGAGACTGCGTATCGCGGGGGACGGGGTGCCGGGCACGGCGAGGACCAGTGCGGGGGCGCCCTCGGGCGTGGTCAGCGGTTCCGGCCGCCGGTGCCGCCCGGGCTGGCGGGGGCGGGGCATACGAACGGGCAGCCCGGGTGCGGGGCCTTCGGCAGTGCTCATGGCGAGGCATGCTAGTGCCTTTGCGCGCTCTGTTGTTCGGGCGGGTCCATCCCAGGGGTTACCTGTCCGGTTCTGCCCCGATACGGTGCCGGGTCCGCACACCCCGACACCGTATGCGCGCCATGATCAGCCCAGGCCGCGCGAGTCCTGCTTGAGGGCGGTGTCCACGGTGAGGGCCGAGGCGACGACCATGCTCAGCAGGGGGTCCGGCAGCTGCCGGTGGATCTGCAGCACGTAGTTGTCGGCCGTGGTGAACATCGTCTTCGCCAGGCCCTCCCAGGTCTTGGTGATCCGGGCGACCTCGGTGTCGGTGTGGTCGACGATGGCGAAGTTCCAGGCACGCCAGTTCTCGGCCTTGATCGCGCCGATCTTCTGGCCGTTGGCCTCGAAGGAGAAGTTGATCTTGCCGATGGCGTTCTGCTGGACGATCTCGCCGAGCGTCGTGCCGTCGGCGCGTTGCACGACCACCTTCGACTTGATGAACTTCGCCGGCCGCGTGAGCAGCAGCTGCGGCTGCCCGTGCGCGTCCCGCACCTCGAGCCGCACCGACATGAACTGGTCGACGCTGGCGACGAAGCGCAGCACCTTGCGCGCGGTGCTCTGGCCGACCTGGATCACCGAGCCGAGCTGGCGGCCCTGCTGGTCGAAGACGCTGTACTCGTTGTTCAGCTCGATGAGTTTGGCCTTCTGATTGACCACCAGGACCGGCTCGCTGAAGAGTGTGCCCCCGCCGGGCCCACCGGGGGCGACGCCGGCCTGCTGCTGCACCTGGCGCTGGATGCGCGACGGGTCGTGCCCCCCGTCTACGCCCAGCTCCCAGGGGTTGTCCTTGGGCTGCGGAGGGACCTGCGGGCCGCCCGCGTGCGTGTGCTCCGTCCACTGGGATCCGTCCCAGTAACGCAGCAGGTTCTGAGTGCCGTGCGGGTCCGGGTACCAGCCCGCCGGAGTGTTCGAATGCGTCGTCACCCGGGCAGACTAACGGCTGCCCCTGTCAGGGCAGCCGCCACTCCACCGGATGCCCGCCCTGCCGCGCCAGGAGGTCGTTGGCCCGGCTGAACGGACGCGAGCCGAAGAAGCCGCGGTCGGCCGACATGGGGGAGGGGTGGGCGGACTCGACGGCCGGCAGACTCCCCAGCAGCGGACGCAGCTTGCGCGCGTCGGAGCCCCAGAGGATGGACACCAGGGGCTTGCCGCGCGCGGCAAGTGCGCGGATGGCCTGCTCGGTGACCGCCTCCCAGCCCTTGCCGCGGTGCGCCGCGGGCTTGCGCGGGGCGGTGGTGAGCGCCCTGTTGAGCAGCAGGACGCCCTGCCGGGTCCACGGCGTGAGGTCGCCGTTGGAGGGCCTGGGCAGGCCGAGGTCGGTGTTGAGCTCCCGGTAGATGTTCTCCAGGCTGCCGGGCAGCGGCCGCACCTCGGGGGCGACCGAGAAGGAGAGCCCGACGGCGTGCCCCGGGGTGGGATACGGGTCCTGGCCCACGATCAGCACCCGGACGTCGTCGAAGGGCTGCTGGAACGCGCGCAGCACGTTCGCCCCCGACGGCAGGTAGGTGCGGCCCGCGGCGATCTCGGCGCGCAGGAAGTCGCCCATCGCGGCGATGTTCCCGGCCACCGGCTCCAGCGCCTTGGCCCAGCCCTCTTCGACGATCTCGTTCAATGGTCGTGCAGCCACAGTTGGTCACTCTAGTGGCTCACACCGACACTCAGACCACGGCCGCCCGCACGCACAGCACGTCCGGCAGGTGCGAGGCCACGAGCCGCCAGCTGTCGCCCTCGTCGGCGCTGGCGTACACCTCGCCGTTGCGGTTGCCGAAATACACCCCGACCGGGTCCGCGTCGTCGGTGCGCAGCCCGTCGCGGAGCACCACGCCGTAGTGCTCCTCGTCGGGCAGGCCGGCGGACAGGGCCGTCCACGAGCCTCCGGCGTCCTCCGTGCGGTAGACGCGGCAGCGGTAGTCAGGCTGGTAGCGGTCACCGCCGTCGTTGACGGGGGAGACGTACGCGACGCCGCCGCGGCGCGGGTGGGCGGCGATGGCGAAGCCGAAGTCGGCGGGCAGGCCCTTGCCGATCTCGGTCCAGCTCGCGCCCGCGTCGTCGCTGCGGTAGACACCGCCGTGGTTCTGCAGATAGAGCCGGTCGAGGTCCTCGGCGTCCCGGGCGACCTTGTGCACGCACTGGCCGAACTCCGGATACGGGTCGGGCATGAACTCCGCCTTGATCCCGGTGTTGGAGGGCGTCCAGCTGCCGCCGCCGTCGGCCGAGCGGTAGACCCCGCCCGTGGAGACGGCCACGGTCACCGCGTCGGCGTCGCGCGGATCGGTGAGCACCGTGTGGACCGCCTGGCCGCCGAACCCGGCGCCCCACTGCTCCCGTTGGGGGTGCTCCCACAGACTCCGCACGAAGTCGAACGTCACTCCTCCGTCGTCGGACCGGAACAGCGCGCCCGGCTCCGTGCCGGCCCACACCAGGTCCGGGTCGCCGGTGCCGCCCGGCTGGAGCTGCCAGACGCGCTCCAGGGACGTGTCCGTCTCCTTGGGGAACCGCACCGCCGGCCGGGCCGGCTCCTCCCAGCTGCGCCCTAGGTCGTCCGAGCGGAACACCGAGGGGCCCCAGTGCGAACTGTCCGCGCCGACCAGCAGCCTGGGCGCCGCGCGGCGCGTGTCGATGCCCACCGAGTACACCGCCTGCATGGGGAAGTGCGGGCCGGTCAGCTCCCACCTCCCGGCGCCGCCCCGGCGCCCCAGGAAGAGTCCTTTGCGTGTGCCGATCGCGAGTACGACGTCGTCCATGACGCACCATCTCCGAGCTACGGGAATGTGTCCTGCATCACAGATTCTGCACCGTCCCACCGACAACGGGGGCCGCGGCGCGCGTTCTTCCCGCTCGGCGGCAACAGGGCCCCATGGCGCCGCAGCAGCCTCCGACCAAGGCAGCCCGCGCTCCGGCCACCGGCGGGAGGGTGTGCGAGCACCCGGAACGCGCGGACATCCGCCTGGAGGCCGTGCTGCACGCGCTGTCCGACCCCCTGCGCCTGCGTGTGGTGCGCACCCTGGCGGCGCTGGGGCGGAGGCGGCGTGCTCCGACGTCGAGTTGCCGGTCAGCAAGTCCACCTGCACCCACCACTTCCGGGTGCTGCGCGAGGCCGGGGTGATCAGCCAGACCTACCGGGGCACGTCCAAGATGAACGCGCTGCGCCGCGAGGACCTAGACGCGGTCTTCCCCGGTCTTCTGGGCAGCGTCCTCGCCGCCGCCGACGGGCAGGACGGGCGGCTCGGCGGGGCCGCCGGCCGCGTCCGCGCCTGAACCCGATCCGCCGGGCAGGTGGTTGAAGAGCAGGTTGAGCACGATCGCGGTGATGCAGCCGGCGCTGATCCCGCTGTCCATCACCGTCTGGAACCAGTCGGGGAACCCGTCGTAGACCGTCGGGACGCCGACCGGCAGCAGCCCCACCGCGACCGACACCGCCACCACGGTCAGATTGCTGTTGCCGTGGAAGTCGACGCTGGACAGCGTCCGCACCCCGCTCGCCGCCACCGTCCCGAACATCACCAGCCCGGCCCCGCCGAGCACGGGCGCGGGGATCGCCGCGACCACCGCGCCCAGCTTGGGCAGCAGCCCCAGCAGGACGAGGATGCCGCCCGCGGTCGCCACCACCCAGCGGCTGCGCACCCGGGTCAGTCCGACCAGGCCGACGTTCTGCGCGTACGCGGTGTACGGGAAGGTGTTGAAGACCCCGCCGAGCACGGTCGAGACGCCGTCCGCGCGCAGTCCGTCCGCGAGCCGCCGCGGCCCCACGTGGCGGCCGGTGAGCTCGCCCACGGCGATGATGTCGCCGGTCGTCTCGGTCATCGTCACCAGCGCCACGACGAGCATCGAGGCGATCGCGGCGCCCTGGAAGGAAGGCGTGCCGAAGTGGAAGGGCGTGCTGATCCCGAGCCAGTCCGCGTCACCGACCGCGCCGAAGTCGGTGAAGCCCAGCGGCACTGCCGCCAGGGTGCCCAGGACGATGCCCGCCAGGACCGCGATGCGCGCGACGAACCCGGGCGCGAAACGCTGGATCAGCAGGACGGCCACCAGCACGCCGGCCGCGAGCGCGAGGTTCCTCGGCGCGCCGAAGTCCGCGGAACCCACCCCGCCGGCGGCCCAGTTGCCGGCCACAGGCAGCAGGCTGAGGCCGATGATCAGGATGACGGTCCCGGTCACGAGCGGCGGGAAGAACCGGAGCAGGCGCCCGAAGACCGGTGCCAGCACGAGCATCGCCAGCCCGGAGGCGATGACGGCGCCGTAGATGGCGGGGAGTCCGCCGTCCTGGCCGATCAGCACCATGGGCGAGACCGCGGCGAAAGTGCAGCCCTGCATGATGGGCAGCCGGACTCCGAACCGCCACCAGCCCACGCACTGCAGGAGCGTGGCGATGCCGCACACCAGCAGGTCGGCCGTGATGAGGTAGGCGAGCTCGGCGGGTGACAGCTTCAGCGCGCTGCCGACGATGAGCGGTACGGCGACCGCGCCCGCGTACATCGCCAGCACGTGCTGCAGGCCGAACGCCCCGAGTTGGGCGGCGGGCAGGACCTCGTCGACGGGATGGACGGCAGGGCTGTGCGTCGGCGTCGCCATGGGCAGCTCCTCGAACGCGGCGCGAATGAGCGGTTGATCGTGAAGGGGATGCCCGGGACCTTGGAGAGCGTAAACGGTTTGTTGATTGCGGAGGTGTTTCCAGCGCGTCTCACCCCGTGGGGCGGGCCGCCGCCAACAGTCCTTCCCAGTCGGGGATCTTCACGGTCCCGCGGTTGAGCGACCGTCCCAGCGCCGCCTCGGCGGCCTCGATGGCCTCCCACCCGGTCCACTCGACCGGGCGCTGCCCGAGCGCCCGCAGTCCCTCCAGCGGATCGGCGGCCGTCGTGCGGCGGGCCAGCAACACGTCCGCGTCCGCGATCAGGGCGGCCGCCGTCTGCTTGGCGCAGGGCCGGTTGGTGCCGATGACCCCGGTCGGCCCGCGCTTGATCCAGCCGGCGACGTACTCGCCCGGCGAGCGCGTACCGGCGCGCAGCACCCGGCCCTCCTCGTTGGGCACGATGCCGAGCCGGTCGTCGAACGGCAGCCCGTCCAGCGGCACTCCGCGGTAGCCGACCGAGCGCAGCACCAGTTCGGCGCCGATGTCCTCCAGGACGCCGGTGCCGCGCACTCCGCCCTGTCCGTCCGGCGCGGTCCGTTCGAACCGCACGCCCGTCACGCCGTCCTCGCCGAGCACCGCCACCGGCCTCAGGAAGAAGCGCAGATGGATGCGGCGGCTCCGTCCCGCCACGGGCCGTGACGTCCAGCCGCGCAGCACCTCCACATTGCGCCGGGCGACCGCGGGCAGCCCCTGCGGATCGGCGTACGCCGGGTCGAGTGCCAGCTCATCGGGGTGGACGAGCACGTCCGCATCGGGCAGATCGCCGAGCTCGCGCAGCTCCTTGGTGGTGAACTTCGCCTGCGAGGGCCCGCGCCGCCCCACCATGTGGACATCGGTGACCCTGCTGTCGGCCAGGGCGTGCAGCGCCCCCTCGGGCACGTCGGTGTGCCGCAGTTCGTCGGCGCCGCGGGCCAGGACGCGGGCCACGTCCACGGCCACGTTGCCGACACCGATGACGACGGCGGAGCGGGCGTGCAGCAGGAAGCCGCCGGATGCCTCGTCGGGATGCGCGCTGTACCAGGAGACGAAGTGCGTAGCGGCGTGACTGCCGGGCAGGTCCTCGCCGGGCACCCCCAGACGGCGGTCGGTCGCCGCGCCGACGCAGTAGACCACCGCGTGGTAGAGCCCCAGCAGCCGCTCGGTGGAGAGATCCGGACCGCCCACGGTCACATTGCCCAGGAAGCGGATCCGCGGGTCCTCCAGGACGCGGCGCAGATTGCCCTGCAGGGACTTGATCTTCTCGTGGTCCGGCGCCACTCCGTACCGGACCAGCCCGTACGGGCAGGGCAACCGGTCGAGCACGTCGACGGTGACGTCCGGCACCGTCTCCTGGCGGGTCAGCGCCTCGGCCGTGTACACCCCGCTGGGACCTGATCCGACGACTGCCACACGAAGCACGGGCACCTCCCCTTCGGCGAGGGTTCGGTTCACCTCTGGCGGGCCGGTTCGCCGCCCGGAGCGGGGCGGGATGGGCGGCCATGTCCAGCATTGCACCGAGTGACCACCGACGGGAGAGCGCCGGAGCGTGTCGCGGCACGGGTGTCAGCCCATGCCGCGCATCCGGGCGATCTCGGCGCTCTGCTGGGCGATCACCTCGTTCGCCCACTCTTCGACCTGGACGTTGCGGCCGTGCGTGAGCACGTCGGTGGCCATCGTCACCGCTCCCCGGTGGTGGGTGATCATCAGGCGCAGGAACTGCCGGTCGAACTCGGCGCCCCGGGCCTGGCGCAGCGCGGCCAGCTGTGCGGCGGTGGCCATCCCGGGCATCGCGGCGTGGTCGTGGCCGCTCTCGTGCGCGCCCCCGCCGTTGGTCTTCAGCCAGGCCTCCATGCTCGCGATCTCCGGGCCCTGGGCGGCGTCGATGCGCCCGGCGAGGCCGCGGACCCGCTTGTCGGAGGCGTAGGTGCCGGCGAGCGCGGTCATGGCAAGCGCCTGCTGGTGGTGGGCGATCATGTTCGTCACATAGGTCAGGTCGGCCGCGTTGGGGGAGTCGTCGGGGCGGGCCTTCGCCGCCTCGTCCGCGGAGAGGGTGGCGGCCCGCTCGCCGGGTGCGCCCGGTGCGATGACCGAAGGCGCCGCGGACGTGGAGTCCTGCCCCGAACCGCCGTCACAGCCGGTCAGAGCGAGCGCCAAAGAGGCGGTCAGGACAAGAGCGGGCAGCGTCGCAAGGCGATACGAAGAAAACACCGGCCCATTGTCATCTTTTGACGCGTGCATGAGAAGGGCCATACTGCCGGGGTCCGCATGAAGTTCAATCCCGAACGGACACAAGGGAGGACGCGGTGAAGCGCTTACGTACAGCCCTCGCTCGCCCCGGACGACTCGCGGCCCTCGCGGCCGCGGCCGTCATGATGCTCGGACTGGCGGCCCCGGCCCCTGCCGTCGCCGACGGGAGCATCCCCGGCGTCGACGAGGTCGTCACGAGCGCCAACGTCGAGCACCTGGTCAACATACCCAAGCAATCCCTGGCCGGATTCAACTCCGACCTGGCCTTCCAGGGCGGATACGCCTTCGCGGGCAACTACGACGGCTTCGTCGTCTACGACATCAGCCGTCCCACCAGCCCCAAGGTGGTCAGCCAGGTCCTCTGCCCCGGATCGCAGAACGACATCTCGGTCTCCGGGAACCTGCTGATCCTGTCCACCGACTCCTCGCGCTCGGACAACTCCTGCGCGAGCACGAGCCAGCCGGCCACGGAGAAGTCCTCGTGGGAGGGCATCAAGGTCTTCGACATCAGCGACAAGGCCAATCCGCGCTACGTCGCCGCCGTGGAGACCAGCTGCGGCTCCCACACCCACACGCTCGTCCCCGGCAAGCGCGACCTCTTCGTCTACGTCTCCTCCTACTCGCCCAGCGCCACCTTCCCGGACTGCCGGCCGCCACACGACGGCATCTCCGTGGTGAAGATCCCGCGCCACCACCCGGAGGATGCGGCCGTGGTCGGCTTCCCCGTCCTCTTCCCGGACGGCGGCAACCCGGGCATCCCGCCCACCGACACCCAGGCCCGGGTCAGTGAGACCACCGGCTGCCACGACATCACCGCGTTCCCGGAGCTGCGGCTCGCCGCCGGCGCCTGCATGGGCGACGGCATTTTGATGGACATCTCCGACCCCGAGCACCCGCAGGTCATCGACCGCGTCCAGGACAACGTCAACTTCTCGTTCTGGCACTCGGCGACCTTCAACGAGCGCGGCACCAAGGTCGTCTTCACCGACGAGCTGGGCGGTGGCGGCGGCGCCGAGTGCAACGCCGCGATCGGTCCCCAGCGCGGCGCCGACGGCATCTACGACATCGTCCGCAAGCACGGCGAGCTCAAGCTCGTCTTCCGCAACTACTACAAGATCCCGCGCCACCAGGCCGACACCGAGAACTGCGTCGCCCACAACGGATCGCTCATCCCCGCCAAGGGCCGCGACATCATGGTGCAGGCCTGGTACCAGGGCGGCGTCTCCGTGTGGGACTTCACCGACTCCGCGCACCCCAAGGAGATCGGCTACTTCGAACGCGGTCCCATCTCGACCGGCACGCTGACGGTCGGCGGCTCCTGGAGCGCGTACTACTACAACGGTTACATCTACTCGAACGACATCGCCAAGGGCTTCGACGTCCTCAGGATCTCCGACCGGCGCACCGACAGCGCCCGGGGCATCCGGCTCGCCGAGCTCAACGCCCAGTCCCAGCCCGACTATCGCTGAGCGGCACCTGGCAGCGGCGTTCCGCCGGGCGGCATCTCGCCCGGCGGAACGCCGAGCTCCCAGGACAGGCCGTACCGCTGGAACAGCTCGGCCCGCAGCCTGGGCAACGGCATCGCCGCCCCGGGGATCAGCTGCGCGAACACCCCGCCCATGAGCAGGGCCCTGAGCATCCGGTAGTCCTGCTCCGGATCCGTCGAGCCCCATGCCCGGACCGCGCCCAGCAGCAGCTCGGCCAGCCGCTGCCGTTCCTCGCACTCGCTGAACCCCTCCACCTGGAGGATCCCCGCCATGTGCGCCCGCATCACGACCGGATGGTGCACCGGCAGCCCCAGGACGGCGTCGATCGCCCGGGCCAGTTCCTCGCGGCCGTCCGCGGGGCGCGGCTCCCGTTCCAGGGCCGCCGCCAGCTCCCTGTGCATCAGCCGGTGCGCCGCGGACTGCAGCAGCAGCCGCTTGCCCGGGAAGTAGTACGAGACCAGTCCGCGCGCCGTCCCGGCGCGGTCGGCGATGTCCCCGAGGGTCGTGGCCTCGAACCCGCGTTCCTCGACCAGCTCGATGGTCGCCTGCAGCAGGCGCTCCCGCGAACGCCGGCGCATCGCTTCATTGACCGACGGTCGCCGAGGGGACATGATTTACTCCTGCGTTTACTGGCTCAGAGCCAATATACTCAGAGTCGACCCACGCGAGTGGCATGCTCATGCGGGTCACGGGGGTGAGGTGCACGTACCCGGCGGCGCGGGGGACCGCCGGGTGCCGCACCTCCGAGCCGGATCAACCGGACCCGCTCACACCTCGCTCACGCCGTCAGGTCCAGTACCGGCAGCAGCCCGGACGGCCGCCGCTGCACCGGCAGGTGCTCCACCAGGTGCACCGCGCAGCCCAGCGCCGCCGCCCCGCCGTCCGCCCGCCGGTCGTCCCCGACCATCGCCACCCGCTCCGGCGGCAGTCCCAGACCCTCGCACGCGATCCCGAACAGCCGCGGATCCGGCTTCTGCACCCCGTGCTCGAAGCTCAGGACGAAGACGTCCACCAGCCGCTCCAGATCATGCGCGCGGAACACCGGACGCAGATCCCAGCCGATGTTGCTCACCACCGCCACCGGCACGCCCCGGCGCCGCAACTCGCCCAGCACCTGCGCCGTGTCCGGGTACGGCGACCACGCCGCCGGCTTCATGTGCCGGTCGTACAGTGCCTCGTACACCCCCTCCCAGGGCAACTCCACCTCCCGCGCAAGCCCCGTGTACGCCGCGCGGTGGTGCTCCGCCGACAGGTCGCGCTCGCGCCACAGCCGCTCCAGGTGCCCGGGTACCCGCTCCGGCGACGCCCCGCCCGGCAGCGCCCCGGCGCGCTCCAGCCGCTCCGCGTACCCCGCCGATTCCCGCTCGCCCAGCGAGATCCCCATCCCCTCCAGCACGGCCCGCAGCCAGTCCGCGGTCGGTTCCACCCGCATCAGGGTCCCGGAGAAGTCGAACATGCATCCCTTGATGGTCATGACCGCCATCCTCCCCCCGGCCGGCGCCACCCCGTACCCGGAGCGGTGGAGGTACGGATGCGGGCGGGCCCGTCAGGCCCGTCATGACGGCGCCTCGTCCGGCGGCGTACGGCCCGTGCGCCACGGCTCGCACAACGCCGCGGTCCCGGCGAGGACGGCCGCGGCCAGGAGCCAGCCGCCGAGGACGTCGGAGGGCCAGTGGACGCCGAGGTAGACGCGGGTGAAGGCGACGCCGACGACGGAGACGAAGGCGACCGCGCAGGCGACCGCGCGCCACGGCGAGTGCGCCGGGAGGCGGAGCAGCAGCAGCCACAGCAGGGCGCCGCAGACGAGCGCGGCGGTCATGGCGTGACCGGAGGGGAAGGCCGCGTAGGCGGCGGTGTCCACGGGGTCCGGCCAGTGCGGGCGCTCGCGGCCGACCAGGGCCTTGACGGACTGCTGGAGCACCCAGCCGAGGGTGCCGGCCAGCACGAGCCACAGGGCCTGGCGGTTCTCGCGGCGCACGGCCAGCCACACGACGGCGGCCAGGAGCAGCAGGCGCATCGTCAGCGGGTCCCAGACCCAGTCCGTGAGGACGCGGTTGAGGTGCGTCCAGCCGGAGTGGCGTACCGCGAAGGCGTGCAGGTCGAGGGAGATGCGCCGGTCGGCGGCGAGCAGCGGCCCCCAGTGCCCCGCGACGAGCCCGAGCAGCAGCAGGAAGGCGGCGGAGGCCGCCGCGCACTGGCTCAGGCACGCGCTGCGCAGGGCGCGGTCGGGGTCCCGGACGCCGGAGGGTGCGGGAGGGGCGTGCATGAACCGAGGCTACGTGAGCGCCCCGATTCCGGGGCCGAAGGCCACGAGCAGCGGGACGACCGGGATCAGCAGCGCGCAGGCGGAAGCGCGGGCGCGGCCGAGGCGGGTGAGGCGGGGCGCCGGGTCCAGCAGCCGGTTGACGCGGAACGGGACCTGCGCGTCCTGCACCGGAAACGGACCGAACACACCGCGGTCCTCGTTGAGTTCGACGAGCGCCAGGGCGGTCGTGAGACGCCCGAAGCGGCGTGACGCGATGTCGTCCGCGGCCAGTTCGATGAGCCGGTGCACCTGGTCGCGGAATCCGGCGAAGACCGGCACCTGCGGGAAGCCCGAGGCCAGCGCGCCGGCGCAGTGCAGGAGGACGTCGTGGCGGGCCCGCGCGTGGCCCTGTTCGTGGGCGAGGACGGAGTCGAGTTGACGGCCCTTCAGGCGGTGCAGCGCGGCCGTGGTGATGACCAGTTGCGGCCGCGGGCCGGTCAGCCACCAGGCGTCCGGGCGGTCGCTCTCCAGGACGACCAGCCGCTCGTCGGAGGCCGCGGTCTCACCGGGCAGCCGGGGCGAGCGGGCCCGCAGTTCGGCGCGCCGCTGCCGCTGCCGGGAACGCGCCGCGCGGATCTCGCGGGCGAGCATGGCCGCCGTCCAGACACCGCCGCAGGCCAGCAGGACCGCCAGATAGCCCGCCCAGGGGCCGTAGCCGGGCAGCCCGTACGCGTCGACGACACCACTGGGAGCGAAGGCGAACAGCCTCTCGCGCAGCCACGTCCACGTGGCGGAGGCGCTGAGGGCCATGGCCAGGAACAGGCACAGCAGGACCGCACCGACCACGCACTGCCACACCCACAGGGCCAGTACGGGTTCCCGCTCCGGCCAGTCGGCGCGGGTGAGCAGCCGCGGGGCCATGGCGGCCGCCACCGCACCGAGCAGCAGCAGCACGAGCGGGACGGTCATGCCGCCACACTATGAGGGCGTCACCGCGCACCGGTACGGTCTTTCGCGCGAAAGTGACGCACGCCTCACAGCCGTCACAGGGTGAGCAGCATGGCGAACATCCCGATCGCCATGGACACGCGGCACGCCGACGCCAATTCGGGCGCGTGCGCGACCGGTGCCGGGTGCCCGGCGGCTGCCGTCGCGGTCACCGTCGCGGTCGCGGGCGCGGCAGCCGAGACCAGGCGGACCCCCGTCGCCAGAACGTATATCGCGAAGTACACGAGCAGCAGGCCGGTCAGCGCGGGCGTGCCCGCCGGGGCGTGACCCACGTGGGCCGTGGCGCCCGCGGTGCCCGCCTCGGCCATGGCCACCGCCATGTAGACCATCGCCCCCGCGCCCACCGCGTGGTGCAGGTGGTGCGCGTCGCGCCGGGCCAGCAGCAGCGCCCGTACAGCCGCCGCGCCGAAGACCACGCCGAAGGCCGCGGCGACCCAGTCCGGCGGATCGAGGACCGACACCGGCACCGCCATCACGGCCATGCCCATGCCCATCAGGGCCTCCGCGCGCGCCACCTGCCGTTCAGCGGGCGCCGCGCCGCGGCAGCCGCGCCGGGTGCGGAACAGGCAGTACGCCCCCGTGGCCGCGCCCAGCGCCACGAGCAGCCAGGCCACCAGCGGCGGTCCGTGCATGAGCGGCCTCCTTCGGCTCCTGCGCGGAGGATGCCCGGTCCCGGCGGCGCACACTCCAGCGCACGGGCGTACCGGGGGAGCGCGGCGGGGCCGTCCCCGGCCTCAGCTGCGGGCCCGCTGGGTGACAGCCACGCAGACCAGGACCGCCACAGCCGCGGGCGCGGTGAGCGCGCCCAGGTGCTCGCCGAGCAGTCCGGCCGCCCATACCAGCGTCAGCAGTGGCTGGGCGAGTTGCAACTGGCTCGCCCGCGCGACCCCGATGGCGGCCATGCCCCGGTACCACACCATCAGCCCGAGGAACTGCGACACCACCGAGACCCAGACCAGTCCGGCCAGCGCCTGACCGCCCGGGTGCACGGGCTCCAGGGCGAGCGCCACCGCCGCCGCGGGAACCGTCAGCGGCAGCGCGCCGATCAGAGCCCAGCCGATCACGTGCCAGCCGGGCATGACCGAGGCGAGTCGCCCGCCCTCCACGTAGCCGGCCGCGCAGACCAGCAGCGACGCGAAGAGGAAGAGGTCACCCGTGGTCAGGGCGCCGCCGCCCTGCCACAGGGCGAAGCCCACCACGACGGCCCCTCCCGTGACGGCGGCCGACCAGAACAGCGGCGAAGGCCGCGTGCCCACGCGCACGGCGGCCAGCACGGCGGTGACCAGGGGTAGCGCACCCACGACGACGGCGGCGTGCGAGGTGTCGGTGGTGCGCAGCGCCAGGGTGGTCAGCAACGGGAAGCCGAGGACGACACCGAGCGCCACGACCGCGAGCCCCGCCCAGTGCCGGCGCTCGGGCAGCGGCACCCGCGCCGCGGCCAGACAGACTCCCGCCACAGCCGCCGCCAGCACGCCCCGGACGGTGGTGGCCGACCAGGGGCCGAACCCCGTGAGCGCCCAGTGCGTCGCGGGAAAGGTCAGGGAGAAGGCGGCGACGCCGAGCCCGGCGAGCGCGGTGCCGCTCGCGCGGTTCCCGACCGCTATCGACGGAAGGGCAGTAGCGCTATTCTGTGCTGTCATGAACAACGGTAGCAGTTCGGGAAATCTCGCGGATACCCTGCGGGACGAGCTTCACCACTACTCTCCAGGCGAGAAGCTGCCGTCGAGCCGGGCCCTGGTCGAACGCTTCGGCGTCAGCCCTGTCACCGTCTCCCGCGCGCTGGCCTCCCTCGCCGCCGAGGGGCTGGTCGTCACCCGCCCCGGCGCGGGCGCCTACCGCGCCCACCGCGGCGGCGGCCCGCGCGCCGTCGACACCTCGTGGCAGCAGGTCGCGCTCACCGTCGAGGAGCAGCACGGCGAACCCGCGCCCCGGGTCGTCGACGCCTCCGGCGTGACCGCCAGCCTCGCCGTCCCGCCGCCCGGGGTCATCGCCTTCAACGGCGGCTATCTGCACCCCTCGCTCCAGCCCGAGCAGGCACTCGGCGCCGCGCTCGCCCGAGCCGCCCGCCGCCCCGGCGCCTGGGAAATGCCGCCGCTGGAAGGCCTGACGGCACTGCGCGCCTGGTTCGCCCGTGAGGTGGGCGGCCCCGCCGGCGGCCACATCGGCCCCGCCAACGTCCTGGTCACCGCGGGCGGCCAGGCCGCGCTCACCACCGCCCTGCGCGCACTGGCCCCGCCCGGCTCGCCGGTGCTGGTCGAGTCGCCGACGTACCCCGGCGCCATGGCCGTCGCCCGTGCGGCCGGGCTGCGACCCGTACCCGTCCCCATGGACGACGACGGCGTCCGCCCCGACCTGCTCGCCGACGCCTTCGCCGCCACCGGCGCCCGCGTCTTCTTCTGCCAGCCGCTCTTCCAGAACCCGACCGGCACCGTGCTGGCCCCCGAACGCCGCCGGCGGATCACCGAGATCGCGCACGCCGCCGGCGCCTTCCTCATCGAGGACGACTTCGCCCGGCGCCTCGGCCACGGCACCGAGCTTCCGCCGCCCCTCGTGGCAGACGATCCGTACGGCACCGTCGTCCACGTCACCTCGCTGACCAAGCCCACCTCGCCCAGCCTGCGCGTCGGCGCACTCGTCGCCCGCGGCCCGGTCATGGAACGGCTGCGCGCCATCCAGGTCGTCGACAGCTTCTTCGTGCCCCGCCCCCTCCAGGAGGCCACCCTCGAACTCGTCGGCGCCCCCGCCTGGCCCCGCCACCTGCGTGCCGTCTCCGCCGGCCTGCGCGAGCGCCGCGCCGCGATGCTCGCCGCCCTCCACCATGAGCTGCCCGACCTCGCCGCCACCGTGCGCGTCCCCTCCGGCGGCTACCAGCTGTGGCTCCGGCTCCCCGACGGCTCGGACGAGACCGTCCTCGCCGCCGCCTCGCTGCGCGCCGGCACCGCCGTCGCCCCCGGCCGCCCCTACTTCGCGGCCGAGGCCCCGGCCCCGTACATCCGCCTGAGCTTCGCCGACACCACCGGCACCGAGGAGATCGCCGAGGGCGTGCGCCGGCTCGCCGCCGCCTGCGCGGAGACGGGCGTCACGGCCGGCCGCGACGCCGCCGGGGGACAGCCGTCCCGGAACGTCCGGCGGCCTGCCCTTCCTGTCCGTGAACCGCAACAAGCGCTCCCTCGCGCTCGACCTGCGGGGCCCGCCGGGCCGAGGAGCTGGTGAGGCGCGCCGACGTCCTCTTCGAGAACTTCCGCCCCGGCACCATGGACAAGTACGGCCTCGGCTACGAAGCGGCCCAGGCCCTCAACCCCGGCATCGTCTACGGCTCGGTCACGGGCTCCCAGGGGCGCCGTGGCGGCCGATACAGCGTCGACGAGTCGCGGTTTGACTTCACCTCGGGGCCGGACGATCACCGTGACCCGGACGTGGATGCCGAGGAAGAAGCGCGCTATCAGGCGGCGCTCTGACATCGTCGACACGCAGCAACGGCCCGGAGGATGCCCGGGGCCGTTCGTGTCGCCCGTGGCTCAGGCGTCCCCACCGGGGCCACGGCCCTGCGGGCGGGTGCTCTGGCAGCCGCGTACCAGGCACGCCGGCGCGAGCATGGCGAGGCGTCAGGCGCCGGCCTTTTGGTCGGCCTGGACGCTCCCGGCGTAGGCGCGCAGGTCAGAGTGCTTGGTCGGCACCTTCCACCGACGCAGCGCGTCCATCGCACCCATCGGCCAGGTAGCCTCGTCCTGGTCGGCGACGAAGCGCACGACACGCTGTTGCACGTTGCTCAGGTCGCCGAAGGACTGCGGCGGTTCGGCGGGATCGCCCGGGAAAAGCAGAGTGAACAGCGTATCCGCCGTGTAGTACCTGTAATAAGACCCTCCGACGCCCGTACGGTCGGCCAGGCCGGCCAGCATGGCATCGACCGCCCGGAGCGTCGTGGTTTCGGACGTCTCGGCCAGGGCCATCGCCGCGAGGCCGCGGTAAGAGCCGCTCAGGAACGACATCGTCTCGGTCTTCTCAGGCGGCCGGGCGACGACCTGCGTCAGCACCTCGACGACGGCCGGGCCGGCGATGCCGAACCGTGTCAACGCGAAGGCGGCGGCCCAGCGGAGCTCGACGATCGGGCTGTCCAGGTAGCGACGGATGAAGGGGACGGTCGCCGGGTCGCCGAGCAGACCGATGGCGACCACTCCCGTCGCTGCCGCGCCAGGCGAGTCCTCGTCGGCGATGAACGCCTTCAAGAGCGGAATCGACGTCGCCGCGGACTCGGGGAACCACGCGAGCAAGTTCGCAGTCTCGGCCCGCAGTTCAGGGCTGTCCGAGGTCAGCAGCACGGCGAGTGCGGGAAGTGCCTCCCGGACGGCGTCATAGGAACGCACCACCGCTTCAGCGGCGATGAGCACCTGCGCCCAGCTCTCCTCGCGCTGTTTGCGCTGCTCATCGTCCGCCGCTTCGCCGATCCACTGAGCCCACTCGTCCGCTTCGCCGCGTAGATTCGCCAGGTTGGCGCGGTCTACCCGAGGGTCATAGCCGTTCGGCAGATAGTTGTTGTCCAGCCCGATCGCGATGGCGACCAGCAGACCGACGAGCCGATGCCTATTGACCAATCTCGGGTCGAGTGCCATCTGTACGAGGAACGGAACGGTATACACCGCAGCCTGCGATCGCGTGCCCTGGTGCACGATATGGTCCGCGAGCTGCGCACTCGGCGGGTACCGGCCCTCCCAAACCCCCGCCTGTATCGCCCGGAGGTGTCCGGGGACGTCGTCTGCCATGCCGTAGGAGTGATGCAGTTGGGCCCAGGGCACATCGTCCAGGCCGGTGAGAGGGTCGTCATCCGTCACGGCAGCAGATCCTGGCATACCAGGATTCCGTCCTGCGCTTCGAATGTCCGATCAGGTGATGGTCATGTGATCACCCGCGACCCGGGGTCGAGGAACACACGCGCCTCAGCTTGTGGAGCAAGCCGACGCCGGCCCAGGTGAGTGGCTGACGATGCGATGCTCGGCCGGTACTCCTTCCAGCTCCCCAACCTGCCCGACGGCCGGCGCCCGATGCGCGCCCCAGACGCCACCGACGAGGAATGACCGGTTCGTGGCCCGCCGGTGGTATTGGCGCCGGCGGGCGCGGGCCTGGTGGCGTCGGCTCTGGCGCTTTCCTTGCTGTCCGACCTCCCGTTTGTGGTGGCGGCATGCGTCTGGCCCGCCACCTGGGGCGCCCTAGGGGCGGTAGCGGAGCGGATGATCGGCTGGCACCTCCACAATGACAATCTTGTGTCCGTCCGGATCCTCGATCCACATCTCGATCAGCCCCCACGGCTCCCGCGCGGGCTCCCGAACGATCGGCACCCCGCGTTCGGCGAACCGGGCACGGCACTCCGCCACGTCCTCGACCTGCAGCCACAACTGGAGCCCCGGGGCCGGCGGCCCGTCCGCGTGCCCTGCGACCTCCAGGAAGCCCCCGCCCAGGAAGAACACCGTGCCGCGCTCCTCCCACGGCCCGAACTCCCGGTAGACGGCCAGCCCCAGGTCGTCGCGGTAGAAGGCCCGGGACCGCTCCAGATCCCTCGGCCGGAGCAGGATCCTGCTGCTCAGTACGTTCGTCACGGGCCCGAAGCTACCCACGTGGGGCCCGGAAAACCGGCTGACACGGCGCCCCCGCGCACGGGAGGCTGCCCCGCACGGACCACGGCCCCGTCTGGATCGCCCCGCTGCAGCGGAGCTGCCCCTGCTGCGGAACCGAGGCGGGGTGGGATCCGGCGTGGGAGCAGTGGGTGCGCGAACGCGGCTGCGCGCCGCCGGAGGAGTTCGTGCGGCACGTACAGGCCAGGGGCTTCATGCCGCCTCCCCGCCCGACCGGCTAGCCTCGGGACGAGCCACCGCCGCAGAGAGGACACCCCCGCCATGGAGACCGCGCAGCCCGTCGTCAGCCCCGTCTTCCACTTCCGTACCGCTACCGGTGAGGACGTTCCCGCGCTCGTCGAACTCATCGAGTCCGCGTACCGGGGCGAGTCCAGCCGCGCCGGGTGGACGACGGAGGCGGATCTGCTCGAGGGCCGGCGCACCGATTCCGAGGGCGTGGCGGCCGTTGTCGACGGCGAGCACAGCCTCATCCTCGTGGTCGAGTCGGACGGCGCCGTCGTGGCCTGCTGCCAGCTGGAGAACCGCGACGGGCACGCCTACTTCGGCATGTTCGCCGTGCGCCCCGCCCTCCAGGGCGGCGGCCTCGGCAAGCTGGTGCTCGCGGAGGCGGAGCGCCTCGCCCGGGAGGAGTGGGCGGCGGACGAGATGCACATGACGGTGATCAGGCAGCGCGAGGACCTGATCGCCTGGTACGTGCGCCGCGGCTACGCGCGGACCGGCCGCACCAGCCCCTTCCCGTACGGCGACGCCCGGTTCGGGCTGCCCACGCGCGACGACCTCGCGTTCGAGCTGCTGGTGAAGAAGCTCGGCTGACGGCCGCCTCGGAGCCGCCCGGCCTCGACGATCCGCGACAGGTAACGCCGGGTGCGCTCGTGCGCGGGCGCGCCGAAGACGTCGGCGGGCGTGCCGCGCTCGAGCACCACGCCGCCGTCGAGGAAGCAGACCTGGCAGGACCACGTGCCGGAGGGTGGTCACCAGTCGGTGAGACCGCCCTCGACCGCCCGCTTGACGTCCGGCATGTCGGTGACGACGCCGTCGAGACCGAGGGCGCGCGCCAGCGCGAGGTCGGCCGGGGTGTTGACGGTCCAGGCGATCACCGAGATGCCCGCGCGGTGGCACTCCTGAACCAGCGCCAGGCTGATCCGGCGCAGGCTCAGGCTCACGAGCTTCGCGCCGACCGCCTGGGCACGGGTGACGATCTCCGAGCCCATCGGGCCCTGGGCGACCAGCACGGTGCGCACGTCGGGCAGGCACTCGCGGATCTCGGCGAGCGCCTCGTCGTGGAAGGACAGTACGTCGACCCGCTCGACCAGATCGCGCTCGCGCATCAGCTCGGCCAGCACGCGGGCCGCCGCCACGTCCTTGATCTCGGCCTGGATCGGCTTGGAGACCGCGTCCAGCACCTCCTCGAAGACGGGCACCCGCTCGCCGCGGCCCGCGTCGAGCTCGCGCAGCTCGGCCAGTGTGAGGTCGCCGATCAGTCCGGAGCCGTCCGTGGTGCGGTCGACCTTCACGTCGTGCATGACGATCAGGGCGCCGTCCTTGCTCAGGTGCAGGTCGAGCTCGATCTGGTCCATGTCCTCGCGTTCGGCGCGGACGAAGGAGCGGAGGGTGTTCTCGGGCTCGACGCCCATGACACCGCGGTGGCCGACGGTGAGAAAGCTCAAGGCGGATCGCTTCCGGTGCTGGTGCTGCGCGTGATCGACGGACAGCCGGCAGCCTAGCGGCCCCTTGCGGCACACGGCCGAACGCGGGATGAACGGCGCGGCCGTGCGCAGGAGGATCCACGGTGCGGGGCCGTTCGGGCGGAAGAATCTCCTCCGGCTCCACTTGAACGGAAGAAGCTGCCGTATATACGGTGGGGCGACAAGAGGTTCTTCAGTGAAGGAGGGGGCGTGACGGAAATTCTGTCGCCGGCAGCGGCACCGATAGACAGCGCAGCCACCAGCGAGACCGGTGTGTCCGGCGGCGGCATTGTCCGGCACCCGGCGTGGGCGGTCCTGAAGCAGGCGGTGGAGGAGATCCGCCCCTGGCAGAGCAAGGACGGCTCCATCGACTTCTCCGCCGAGGGCGCGCCCGAGCGCGCCGTCGCCGAGAGCGCGATCGACCGGGCGATCCACGCCGTGGAGGACCTCTCGCCCCTCCTGCCGCACGACAAGGCCTACCACGAGGCCCTGGTCGTGGACCTGCGCCGCTGGGCCGACGGCGGCTTCGCCGTCCCCGACTTCCTGGACTCGCTACTGGCCTTCCAGCCCGCCGCCGACCGCCGGGACGGCCTGGAGCACCTCGTGGTGTTCCCGATGTACACCCAGAACGGCAACCCGGACCGCAACCTGGAGGCCGTCGCGCTGCGCGTCGTGTGGCCCGAGTGGCTGTCCGAGCTGGAGCGCACCCGCTACGACAACCCCCTCTTCGTGCCGATCACCTTCGAGGACTTCACCCCCGGGTACGACACGAACTCCGCGGTGCTCTTCCCCGAGACCGTCGCCGTCCGCGAGGCCCCCGAGCGCTTCACCTGGGGCGGCATCTTCTGCGACCGCGAGGCGGCCCGCTTCCGCGCCGTGAGCCGCGCCGCCGTCGACACCCTCGGCCTCGCGCTCCCCGAGGACGCCGCCGGGCTGCTGGAGGACCAGGAGCTCAGCCAGCAGACCTTCACGCTGTGGGACATGATCCACGACCGTACCCACAGCCACGGCGACCTGCCCTTCGACCCTTTCATGATCAAGCAGCGCCAGCCGTTCTGGATGTACGGCCTGGAGGAGCTCCGCTGCGACCTCACGACCTTCAAGGAGGCCGTGAAACTGGAGGCCGAGGGCCACGGGATGGGCCGCTACGTCCAGTACGCGATCCTCTTCGACCGTCTCTTCCGCTTCCCGGTCACCGGAGACCGCGTCCGCAACTACGACGGTCTCGGCGGCCAGCTGCTCTTCGCGTACCTGCACAAGCACGACGCCGTACGCTGGACGGACAACAAGCTCCACATCGACTGGGAGCGCGCTCCGCAGGTGACCAACCAGCTGTGCGCCGACATCGAGAAGCTGTACCGGGACGGCATCGACCGCCCCAAGCTCGTGCACTGGTTCGCCGCCTACGACCTCGTCGCGGGCTACCTCTCGCCGCACCCCGGCTCGGTCTGGGCCAAGGGCCCGGAGGCCCTGGACCTCGACCAGCCGCCGCGGAAGCTCGTGGACGACGTGCTGCCGGACGAATTTCCGCTCAGCATGTTCTACGAGGCCCTGGCCAAGAAGCTGCGTGATGTGATCGCCTCGACCAAGGGCATCACGGCCCGCGGCACGGGCCAGGTGGCCGCGTGACCGATCCAGGCGAGGAGGCGGCGGAGATGACGGAAGCCAACGAGGCGGCCAGGGGACCCCTGGCCGGAGCCGTGATCGCGGTGGCGGGTGCCGGCGGCCCCGCCGGACGCGCGACACTGCAGCGGCTCGCCCGTGCCGGCGCCTGGGTCATCGCCGCGGACGCCAACCCCGAGCGGCTCGCCGAGGCCGTGGACCTGGCCCGCTTCGACGCCGGCGGTGCCGGTATCACCGGGGACATCGTCGACCTGCTCGACCTCGACGCCACCCGCGAGTGGGCGGGCCGCATCGAGAAGGAGCACGGGCGGATCGACGGCATGGTCCACCTGGTCGGCGGCTGGCGCGGTTCGGCCTCCTTCCAGGAGACCGACCTCGCGGACTGGGACTTCCTCGAGAAGCTCCTCATCCGCACCGTCCAGCACACATCGCTGGCCTTCCACGACGGACTGCTCTCCAGTCCCTACGGCCGCTACGTACTGATCAGCGCCGCCGGGGCCACCCAGCCCACCGCCGGCAACGCCGCGTACGCCGCCGCCAAGGCCGCCGCCGAGGCGTGGACGCTGGCGATGGGCGACTCCTTCCGCAAGCTCGCGGGGGAGCAGGGCCCGACCGCCGCCGCCACCGTGCTGGTGATCAAGGCGCTGGTGCACGAGCAGATGCGCAAGGAGCGCCCGAACGCCAAGTTCGCGGGCTTCACCGATGTGACCGAGCTGGCCGACGCCATCGCAGATGTGTGGACCCGGCCCGCCGAGGAAGTGAACGGAACCCGCCAGTGGCTGACACCCCGCCCGTGACCGCACCGTCGACCGACGCGGTCAGGCACCACGACCCCGAGGTCCGGGGCTTCGCCAGCGACAACTACGCCGGCGTCCACCCCGAGGTGCTGGCGGCCCTCGCCCTCGCCAACGGCGGCCACCAGGTCGCCTACGGCGAGGACGAGTACACCGCCCACCTGCAGGAGGTCTTCCGCGGCCACTTCGGCCCGCGGGCCGAGGCCTTCCCGGTCTTCAACGGCACCGGTGCCAACGTCGTCGCCCTCCAGTCGCTGACCGAGCGCTGGGGAGCGGTCATCTGTGCCGCCTCTGCCCACATCAACGTGGACGAGGGCGGCGCCCCGGAGCGGATGGGCGGCCTCAAGCTGCTCGCCGTGCCCACCCCGGACGGCAAGCTCACTCCCGAGCTGATCGACCGGGAGGCCTGGGGCTTCGACGACGAGCACCGCGCGCAGCCGCAGGTCGTCTCGATCACCCAGTCCACCGAACTGGGCACCTGTTACACGCCCGCGGAGATCCGCGAGATCTGCGACCACGCCCACGAGCGGGGCCTCGCCGTCCATCTCGACGGCTCGCGGATCGCCAACGCCGCAGCCACCCTCGGTGTGCCGTTCAGGGAGTTCACCACCGACGCCGGTGTGGACGTCCTCTCCTTCGGCGGCACCAAGAACGGGCTCCTGCTCGGCGAGTGCGTCGTCGTGCTGAACCCGGAGCGAGTCCGCGCGATGAAGCACCTGCGCAAGCTGTCGATGCAGCTCGCCTCCAAGATGCGCTTCGTCTCGGTGCAGTTCGAGGCGCTGCTCACCGGCGACCTGTGGCTGCGCAGCGCCGGTCACGCCAACGCGATGGCCCGGCGGCTGGAGGCGGCCGTCCGTGCGGTCGATGGCGTCACCGTCGTCCGTCCCGTCCAGGCGAACGCGGTCTTCGCGCTGCTGCCGCGCGAGGTCAGCGAGCGACTGCAGAAGCGCTACCGCTTCTATTTCTGGGACGAGTCCACCGGCGAGGTGCGCTGGATGTGCTCGTTCGACACGACCGAGGAGGACGTGGATTCCTTCGCGGCCGCGCTGGCCGAGGAAATGGCCGCGCACTCCGCCTGATTCGGTGTCCTGAATCCGGGCCGCACGGACAGAACCCGAGGGGCGTACGGGATTTCCCGTACGCCCCTCGGTGCGTCGCGTCGCGCGCCCCTTGTGGGGGCGCCGGATCACGCGTTGACGCAGGCGTTGCCGAGCGCCGGGTTCAGCAGCGCGAAGAAGTCGACGGTGTTGCCGCACAGGTTGACCGGAGTGCTGACCGGAATCTGGATGACGTTCCGCCGGCGATGCCGGGGGAACCGACGGCAGCCGCATTGGCCGAGGCACCGCCGTGGTCGTGGCCGTGGCCGTGGCCGCGACCGTGGTCGGTCGCGCCGGCGGCGCCCGCCGCACCCAGGACGGCGACGCCGGCGACCGCGGTCAGGGCCGCGGCCTTCGCGATGCGCATCACGTTCTCCATGGTGGAGATCGCTACGTGGATCCTGATCAACGACCCGTGGCATAGGCGGATGTGGGAGTCCACCCGTTCGGCCCTTGCGCCAACCGCGCGAACGTCACCGACTCGTACGGGGAGGAGACTCCGGTCTCGTACAGCAGGCCGACCGTGCCGTCACCGAGTTCGACGAGGTCGGAATAGGCCGCCGGGAGCGCGCTGACGGGGGGCTCGGACACCCAGGTCCTGCCGTCGTCGCCGCTGATCCGCAGCGTCATGCCCCTGCGCTTGCGGGGATCGGCCGGGTCCGAGTACAGCAGTGTCCCGTCGCGCGTCCGCAGCACGCTGCCCTGCACCTCGGGGCCTTCGAGGGTGCCCTGCGGCCGGAAGATGCCGTCGATGCCCAGCCCGCCGTCCGAGCTGTAGGCGTCGGCGCGGGTGGCCGCGGAAAAGCCGTGGTCGTCACGGCTGTTGACGTAGATCCGCCCGTCGGGGAGCTCGGCCATGGTGCTCTCGTTGAGATTGAGCCATTCTCCCGGCAGCGCCTGCACGAATCCGATGTGCCAGTCCCGCCCGCCGTTGTCGCTGTAGAGCGCGTGGGCGCCGTGCACCGTCTCGCCGGCCACGACCGCGGTGTGGTTGGCGGGCGCCAGCAGCCTTCCGGCGTACGGGCCGTGGCTCAGGGCGATCGCGTGTCCCGGACCGGTGGCGTACCAGCGCCAGTTGGCGGGTTTGACCTCGGAGGTGATGTCGCGGGGCGGCGACCAGGTGGCTCCGGCGGAGTCGCTGTGCAGTTCGTAGACGAGCCTTTCACGGCCGGTGCCGCGGCAGATCAGCAGCGCGACGCGCCCGGTGCGCGGATCCACCACCGGGGTCGGGTTGCCGAAGGTGTCGGTGCCGGCGTCGGCGATCACCTGGAGGGCGTTCCAGGTGCAGCCGCCGTCGAAGGAGCGCCGCAGCACGACGTCGATGTCACCTTCGTCCGCGCCCGAGTTGCGGCGCCCCTCGGCGAAGGCGAGGACGGTGGCCCCGCCGGTGCGCACGACCGCCGGGATCCGGAAGGTGTGGTGGCCATCGGTGCCGGACCGGAACGGCACCGATGTCGCGCAGGCCGCCGGGAGCGGCGTGGCCGCCTCGCCTTCGGACGCCTGCCATCCGGCCGTGCCGGTGAGCAGGAGGGCGAGGCCCGCCAGCGTGCGTCTGCCCCTGGCGGCAGGGTGTGTCATCGGGAATTCCTCCGGGCGGCGTGACGTCGGCCAGCGGCGTTACATTCTCATTCGTCCGCCCGAGTCGCCGTATGACACTCCGTTCGATGCTTTTCCGGTAGTTCAATATGAGGAATTCCGCCGAAACGGTGAGGATATCCTTGACGGTTGCCCGGTCCCGCCTTTGTCTGTGTCAGAGGTATCGACCAATGAATATGCCCGGATCTTGCCGGGGGTGCTGGTCGAAAGGCCCGCGTGGGGCGATAGTTGTGCACCTGTCGTTCCATGCCCATGACAGGGGGGACCACCCGCCATGACACGACCGACACCGCGTCGTACGGTGCTGGCCGCCGCCATCGCGGCGGCCGCCGCGGCCACGACCGGCCCACGGGCCTTCGCCGCGTCCGGAGCGGACGAGTGCGCCGCGGCCGAGAAAGCCGGCGGCAGGGACCGCGCCGACGAAGGCGACGAGGCTCCCGTGGACTATCGGGCCTGGACCCGGTGGGCCGACTGGCACCGCGGGGAGGGCTCCGGCACCGGTGTCGTCCCCGGCCCGCGCCCCGGCGTGGCCATCCTCCGCCCGACCGGCACTCTGGAGTACACCGACCCGCACACCCGGACCACCGCGACCTGGGAGACCGCTACCTGGACCTCCCCCGAGCACACCCCGCGGCACCCGGCGACCGAGATCGTCGCCTCCTGGAACGCCCGCACACCACCCGGCACTTGGATCCAGGTCGAGTTGTGCGCCACGTACACCGACGGCAGCCGGTCCCCCTGGTACGTGATGTGCCGCTGGGCCTCCGGCGACGCCGACATCAAGCGCACCTCCGTCGACGACCAGAGCGACGGCAAGAGCAGTGTGTGGACCGACACCCTCGCCGTCGACGACCCCGCCTCGGGCCTGCGGCTCGCCTCGTACCGCCTGCGGCTCACCCTGCTGCGCACCCCCGGCTCCCGGGTCACCCCCACCGTCTGGCGACTCGGCGCCATGGCCTCCGACATCCCCGACCGCTTCACGGTGCCGGCCTCCGTCCCCGGCGTGGGGCGCGGGATCGAACTGCCCGTGCCGCGCTACTCGCAGGAGATCCACAAGGGCCAGTACCCGCAGTTCGACAACGGCGGCGAGGCCTGGTGCAGTCCCACGTCCTCCCAGATGGTCATCGAGTACTGGGGCCGCAAGCCGAGCACCGCCGACCTCGCCTGGGTCGACCCCTCCTACGCCGACCCCCAGGTCGACCACGCGGCCCGCTACACCTACGACAGCCAGTACGAGGGCTGCGGCAACTGGCCGTTCAACGCCGCCTACGCCGCCACCTACCGCGAGATGGTCGCGGTCATCACCCGGCTGCACAGCCTGAACGACGTGGAACGGCTCATCAGAGCCGGCATCCCGGTGATAACGTCCCAGTCCTTCCTCGCCACCGAACTGGACGGCGCGGGCTACGGAACCTCAGGGCACCTGATGTGCGTCATCGGCTTCACCGCCGACGGCGACGTCATCGCCAACGACCCCGCCAGCCGCGACGACGCCTCGGTGCGGCGCGTCTACAAGCGGTCGCAGTTCGAGTCGATCTGGCTCAGGACGAAGCGCTACACCGCCGACGGGCAGCTCCGCAGCGGCACGGGCGGCGTCTGCTACCTGTACTGGCCGCTGCGGCCCTCGGGCCCGCAGTACCGGGCACTGCACCGGATCGGGGTGCTCTGAATCCCTCGTCCCTGGGACAGTGTTGCGGCTGCATGAAATCCCGCGGGGCGGGCGGCCACCGGGAATGCCGGGGGCGACCCCGTTCGCTGAGCGCGTCGGGACCGACCGGTCCCGACGCGCCCACCCGTACGAGGAGCCCCGTCATGTCGCGCAGTGCAGTCACCGCCGTGCCCGTGCACCCGCCGCTCGCGGAGCGCTGGAGTCCTCGGTCCTTCGACGCCGCGCACGAGCTCACGGATCCGCGGCTCGCCGCGCTTCCGGAGGCCGCCCGGTGGGCCGCCTCCGCGCACAACGTCCAGCCCTGGCGGTTCCTCGTCGGACGGCGGGGCGACACCACCTTCAAGGGCGTCCACGACACGCTCATCGGCTTCAACCAGCAGGGGGCACGCAATGCCTCGGCACTGATCGCGGTCGCCTCACGCGATCGGCGCCCCCTCGGGGAGACCTTCTTCGCCGGGGAGTGGGGGGAGCCGGTCGCCCTGCGTTCAGCGTGAGGGCGCGGGCGCTATGTCCAGCTCCCTGAGGAGGTCGGAGGGCAACACGAGCGAAGGGGTGGGGAGGAGGCGGCTCGGGAATCCCGTCGGCCGCAGACCGGGCATGTTCTCCAGCCAGGTGTAAGTCGGCTGGAGGTATGTCGGTTGGGCGTACGTCGGCTGCGGGTACGTCGGTCCGCACGACAGGGCCCCACTCGACCCGACGGTGCAACGGTTCCCCATCGGGGGCCTCGTTGTGTCGTTGACCCCGCTGCGCGCGACGAGGAGGGCGATGAGGACGCCGGCCCCGGCTATTCCCAGGGCGACATAGCCCTGACGCTTCCTGGCCGCCTCGGCGGTGTGGTCGGCCACGGTCGTGAAGTGCCACCCCTGGAACGAGGGCTCCGTCACCTCGTCCTCCTCAGTCCACGGATTCGCGGGGTCGGGCGGCCCGGACCGGTCCGGGTTCACGTCCAGGAGCGTGAGGTGCAGCCGCAGCCGGTCGAGTTCGGGCGGCTGCGAGAGCGCCTCGGCGATGAGCACGCGCAGTCCCTCGTCCGTGAGGCCCTCGCATTCAAGGCGGGTGCCGCCGCCCCAGAGCGGGCGCCACGAAGCCCGTCCTTCCCGGAGCAAGGTGTGGCCCACCAACGCGTGGAGCGCGTCGGCCAGTTCCTCGCGGGTGCCGTCGAACTCCCCGGCCAGGCGGACGAGCCCGTTGTCGGCCAGCAAGCGCAGCACCGTGTCCAGCCCCGGGTCACGTCGCCCGGTCACGCGGGACGCGGCACGCAGGAGTTCCCAGGCCCGCGTGCCCGCCGCACGATTCGCGGAGAGCTCGATCCAGCGCTCCCAGGGAATGGTGGTCACCTGTGAGGCCGATCCCCGCAGTTGCTCCATCACCTTGGCCGTGTCACGTGGGAGCAGGCGCAGGGCCCCCGTCCCGTCGTCGTCACCGGCCGGTACGTCGAGCTTGGCGATCCGGTCCAGCCGAACACCCAGCGGAGGATGGGAGTCGTGGCGCCCCGCCCTCGCGGGACCGGTGTCCACGGGCGACCGCCGTACTCCGAGGTCACCGAGCAGGTACTGGAACGCCAGGTAGGGATGGTCCGGATGCATGCCGGCGAGGGCGGAGGGTTCGAGCCATTCCGCGGTGAACCGCCGCCAGGCTCCGGCGGTCCCGTGCATGGCCCGCAGGGCGTCGGCTGTGACCTCTCGGCCCGCGAGCCTCGCAGCCGTGCGGTCCGCCTCGATCTCCTGCCGCCTGCGGGCCGCGAAGGTGAGCCGGCGGAAGACAGCGGCGTACAACCGCAGCGAGTACCGGACGAGAAGATGCAGACCGGTGACGATGCGGGTTCCGTACCGCAGCCTGTCGAAAGCGGTGTCGAGGGTCGCGGAAATGCGGTAGCACAGGGCCCCGAAGCGCGTGTGGCGGCCGGTGAAGTGACCGAATTCGTGGGCGAGGATCGCCCTGAGCTCGGCATGCGTCAGTGCCGCCAGCAACGGCAGTCCCAGGTAGAGCCGGCGTTGACCGGACAGCAGCCCCAGCATGCGCGCGTCCTCGGCCACCGCGGCATTGGTGTCCGCGGTCAGCAGCAGCACGTCCGGTGGCCGGGTCCCCGCCTGCCAGGCCACACCCGTCGCCATTTCCCAGAGCGCGGGGGCGTCCTCGCGCGAGACCGGCACAGCCTCGGCACGCACCGGGATCGGACTGCTGATGGCCTTCAGTACCTGCCCTATGACCACCAGTATGAGCACAGCGGCCAACACGACCTGCAGGCTGGTCAAGGCATCGGTGACCCCCTCCCGGCCGGCACGCGCGCCACCCACTTTCAGGACGGTGAACGCCACGGCGCCCAGCCCGAACCCGATCAGCAGCGCGTAGAGCCCCGCCAGCAGAACGATCGCCAACAGCGCCCGTAACGAAGCCCACACAGCGCTCATCGCGCACCCCCTCGCATCCCCCGTGTCCCTCGATGATGCCTGCTCGCGGAGGGTCCCGGCCAGTTGTCCACAGGCCCGGCCGGCAGGGCCCGCCGGGCGCCGTCTCAGCCGGCCGCCACGCGCGCGTAGCGGCCCACCACGCGCAGGTCCTCGCCGATGCGCGCGGCGGCCTCGCGCAGCGCGGGCAGCAACTCGGAGCGGGACTGCTCCACGGAGCGGCGGCTGGCGTGCATGGAGACGTTGATCGCGGCGACCACCCGGCCGCCGCGGTCGCGTACGGGGACGGCGATGGAGCGCAGGCCCTCCTCCAGTTCCTCGCTGACCAGGGCGTGCCCCTCCGCGGTGACCCGGTCCAGGACTCCGGACAGCCGCTCCGCGTCAGTGACGGTGTGCCGGGTCAGTTGCGTGAAGTCCGTGCGGGCGAGATGCGCCGCGCGCTCCTGCGCGGGCAGCCCTGCCAGCAGGACGCGGCCCATGGCGGTCGCGTACGCCGGGAAGCGGGTGCCGACCGTGATGTTGACGCTCATGATGCGCACGGTGGGGACGCGTGCCACGTACAGGATGTGCTCGCCGGACAGGACCGCCATCGACGCCGAGTCGTGCACGGCCTCGACGAGCTCGGTCAGATGGGGCTGGGCGATCTCGGGGAGCGTCAGCCGCGACAGATGGGCGCAGCCGAGCTCCAGCACGTGCGGGGTGAGCCGGAACAGGCGTCCCTCGGAGGCGACGTATCCCAGGTGCTCCAGGGTGATGAGGGAGCGCCGTGCGGTGGCGCGGGCCAGCCCGGTGGCCTCGGCCACGGCGGTGAGCGGGAGTTCCGCGCGGCCTTCGCCGAAGGCGGTCAGCACCGCGAGCCCGCGGGCCAGGGACTCCACGAACTCCGGGCCCAGCTCCTGTTTGGAGGCCCGCGTCCAGGCGGCGGGGGACGCGCCCGCGGGGGAGGGGGCGGGCGAGACCGGGGGGCGGGACAGCGCCTCCTCCATGGCCGCGACCGTCTCACGGAGCCGGGGCAGCACGGCCTCGCGCAGCGACTCGGCGCTGTGCCTGCTGGTGTGGCTGACCACGCTGACCGCGCACACCGGCCGGCCGGCCGCGTCCCGTACGGGGACGGCGACGGCGATCAGCCCCGGTTCGATCAGCTGGTCGTCCGCGGACCAGCCGTGCACACGGGAGGCCGCGACCCGCTCCTCGAAGGAGGCGGCGGCGTCCTCGTGCCCGCGCGGCAGGGCGGGGAAGGCCGTGTCCAGCGGGTCCTCCGCGCGGCGCCGCCGCCAGCGCTCCCAGTCGCCGTCGTCCCAGCAGCCCGCGAAGAGCGCGCCGGGCGCGCCCCGCTCGGCGGGCAGCGGGTCGCCGATGCGGAAGGTGAGGGACATCGCGCGGCGGCGGGTCGCCTGGTGGACGAAGCGGATCCCGTCGCCGTCCGGCACGGCGATGGACACGGACTCGTCCAGGCCGTCCGCGAGGGCGTCGGCGAGCGGTCCCAGCAGGTCGGGGAAGCGGCTGGCGGCGAGGTAGGCGTTGCCGAGCTCCATCAGCCGCGGTGCGATGACGGCGTCCCGGCCCTCGACCCGCAGGTAGCCGATGCGGACGAGCGTGCTGACCACCCGGTCCACCGTGGACCGCGCCAGGCCGGTGGCGCGTACGAGATCCCCGACCGAGCGCCGGCCGCCGGCCGCCGCGAGCTCGCGCAGCACGGCGAGCCCCCGGACCAGGGGGCCGACGGCCTCCTGCGGCGGGGGAGCGGCGACGGTGGTCAGCGGTGTCATCAGCACTCCAGCGTGGCGAAAGGTCGTCGAAACCGTACCGCCCCGGAACGTTGACAGAGCGGGCGCCCGGGGATCAGACTCAGGCACAAGCAATTGTGAACTTAAGTTCACTGGACGAACAAGAAGGTGGCGCAGGATGGACAAGGTGGTCGCCTCGGCCGCTGAGGCCGTAGCGGACGTCCAGGACGGCGCGTCGCTGGCGGTCGGCGGCTTCGGCCTGAGCGGCGTGCCCAACACGCTGATCCAGGCCGTGTACGACGCCGGGACCAGTGGTCTCGCCGTCGTCTCCAACAACTGCGGCGCCCTCGACTCGGGCCTCGCGGTCCTGCTCGCCGCGCACCGTATCGCCCGTGTCACCGGCAGCTACATCGGGGCCAACAAGGAGTTCGCCCGCCAGTACCTGGCCGGAGAGCTGGAGCTCGAACTGATCCCGCAGGGCACCCTCGCCGAACGCCTGCGCGCCGGCGGCTGCGGCATTCCCGCCTTCTACACCCCGGCCGGCGTCGGCACCCAGGTCGCCGAGGGCGGGCTGCCCTGGCGCTACGACGGCGACGGCGGCGTGGCGCTGGCCTCCCCGCCCAAGGAGGTCCGCGAGTTCGACGGCGTCGAGTACGTCCTGGAACGCGGCATCACCACCGACTTCGCGCTCGTCCGCGCCGCCAAGGGCGACCGCCACGGGAACCTGGTCTTCAACAAGTCCTCCCGGAACTTCAACCCGCTCGCCGCGATGGCCGGCCGGATCACCGTCGCCGAGGTCGAGGAGCTGGTCGAGCCCGGCGAGATCGCCCCGGACCAGGTGCACCTGCCGGGCATCTTCGTCCAGCGCGTGGTGGCGCTCACCCCCGAGCAGGCCGCCGACAAGAAGATCGAATTCCGTACCGTCACCGCCAGGGAGGTGCAGGCCTGATGGCCTGGACACGAGACGAGATGGCCGCCCGCGCGGCCCTGGAACTGCGCGACGGCGAGTACGTCAACCTCGGCATCGGCCTGCCCACGCTGATCCCCAACCACCTCCCCGAGGGCGTCGAGGTCATCCTCGAATCCGAGAACGGCATCCTCGGCACCGGCCCCTTCCCGTACGAGGAGGAGGTCGACCCCGACCTGATCAACGCGGGCAAGGAGACCGTCACAGTCCTGCCCGGCGCGGCGTTCTTCGACTCCGCGCTGTCCTTCGGGATGATCCGCGGCGGCCACATCGACGCCGCCGTGCTCGGCGCCATGCAGGTCTCCGCCCGCGGCGACCTCGCCAACTGGGCAGTCCCCGGCAAGCTCGTCACCGGCATCGGCGGCGCCATGGACCTGGTCCACGGGGCCCGGCGGGTCCTGGTCACCATGACCCACACCGCCAAGGACGGCAGCCCCAAGATCCTCGAGGAGTGCACCCTGCCGCTCACCGGCCGGGCCTGCGTGGACCGGATCATCACCGACCTCGGCGTCCTCGACGTCACCGATGAGGGACTCGTCCTCGTGGAGACCGCCCCCGGCGTCACCGCAGAGGAGATCCTGGAGAAGACCGCGGCCCCGGTGCGCATCGCCGTCGCCGCAGAAGGGAGCGCCCGATGAGCGGGCAGCTGCGTGATGTGTACATCGTCGACGCCGTCCGTACCCCGGTCGGCAAGTACGGCGGCGCCCTGTCCGGGGTACGCCCCGACGACCTCGCCGCGCACGTCGTGGCCTCGCTCGTGGCCCGTACGCCCGAGCTCGACCCGGCCCGCATCGACGACGTCTTCTTCGGCGACGCCAACGGCGCCGGCGAGGACAACCGCGACGTCGCCCGAATGGCCGTGCTGCTCGCCGGACTGCCCGTCACCGTGCCCGGCACCACCGTCAACCGGCTCTGCGGATCCGGCCTCGAAGCCGTGGTCCAGGCGGCCCGCGCGGTCGCCGTCGGCGACGCCTCCATCGCCATCGCCGGCGGTGTGGAGTCCATGAGCCGCGCCCCCTGGGTGCTGCCCAAGCCGGAGCGCGCCTTTCCCGCCGGCCATCAGGAGATGTATTCCACGACCCTGGGCTGGCGCATGGTCAACCCGAGGATGGACCCGCAGTGGACCATCCCCCTCGGCGAGAGCGCAGAGCTGATCGCCGACCGGCACGGCATCACCCGCGAGCAGCAGGACGCCTACGCCCTCGCCAGTCACGAGAAGGCCGCCCGCGCGTGGAAGGACGGCCTGTACGACGCCGAGGTCGTCCCCGTCGACGGCGTGGACCTGCTCCGCGACGAGACGATCCGCGACAACACCTCCATGGAGGCGCTCGCCCGCCTCAGGCCGGCCTTCCGCAAGGAGGGCGGCACGGTCACCGCGGGCAACGCATCGCCTCTCAACGACGGTGCCGCGGCCCTGCTCATCGTGGACGAGGAAGGACTGAAGGCCACCGGACGCGAGCCGCTCGCCCGCGTCCGCACCTCCGCCGTCACCGGAATCGAGCCGCAGTACTTCGGCCTCGCCCCCGTCGAGGCCGTCCGCAAGGCCCTGGCCAAGGCCGGCAAGGGCTTCGGCGACCTCACCACCCTCGAGCTCAACGAGGCCTACGCCTCGCAGGTCCTCGGCTGCCTCGCAGGCTGGCCCGAGGTCGACCCCTCGATCGTCAACCCGCGTGGCGGCGCGATCGCCATCGGCCACCCGCTCGGCGCCTCCGGTGCCCGCATCGCCGGTGCCGTCGCCCACCAGCTCGCCGCCGCGGGCTCCGGCACCGGTCTGGCCGCGCTGTGCATCGGCGTCGGGCAGGGCATCGCCCTGGTCATGGAAAGGTAGGAGGCTCGGCGCATGACGACCCCCCTCACCCAGGGCGACATCTCCGCAGAGATCGCCGACGAGCGCGCGGCCTACGCCAAGCGCCTCGCCGACGGCGGCGCGGTGGAGGACCACCCCAGCCGCAGTTACCCGCCGTACCGCAGCAGCCTGCTGCGGCACCCCAAGCGCCCGCTGGTCGCCGCCGGCGCCGCCGCCGGTGACCCCGAGGCCGTCGAACTGTCCGGTCCGGTCTTCGGCGCCACCGACGTCACCGCCCTCGACCACGACCTGACCCGGCAGCACCAGGGCGAGCCGCTCGGGGAACGCATCAAGGTGACCGGGCGCGTCCTGGACCGCGACGGCCGGCCCGTCCGCGGTCAGCTCGTCGAGATCTGGCAGGCCAACGCCTCCGGCCGGTACGCGCACCAGCGCGACGACCACCCCGCCCCGCTCGACCCCAACTTCACGGGCGTGGGCCGCACCCTGACCGGGGACGACGGCACGTACGAGTTCGTCACCGTCAAGCCCGGCGCGTACCCCTGGCGGAACCACGTCAACGCCTGGCGCCCGGCGCACATCCACTTCTCGCTCTTCGGCACGGCCTTCACCCAGCGCCTGGTCACCCAGATGTACTTCCCGGGGGACCCGCTCTTCGCCTACGACCCGATCCTCCAGTCCGTCACCGACGACTCCGCCCGGCAGCGGCTCGTGGCGACGTACGACCACGACCTGTCCACCCCCGAATGGTCGCTCGGCTACCGCTGGGACATCGTCCTCGACGGCCCGGCCGCCACCTGGATCGAGGAGGGCCGATGACCTCGCAGGCACCCGCCCCCACCCCGTCGCAGACCGTCGGTCCCTTCTACGGCTACGCGCTGCCCTTCCCCAAGGGCGGCGACCTCGCCCCCGCCGGGCATCCGGACACCGTCACCGTCCACGGCTGGGTCTACGACGGTGCCGGGCAGCCCGTCCCCGACGCGCTCATCGAGGTCTGGCAGCCGGGCCCCGACGGCTCCCGCCACGGCGCCCCCGGCTCGCTGCGCCGCGACCCGGTCACCGGTGCGGTCGTCGGGCGCGACGGCCTGGTCTTCACCGGCTTCGGCCGCATCGCCACCGACGCCGACGGGCACTACGTGATCCGCACGCTGCCGCCCGGCGGCGTCCCCTATCTGTCGCTGATCGTCTTCGCCCGAGGCCTCCTGCACCACCTGCACACCCGGGCCTATCTCACCGACGCCCCCGGTGATCCCCTGCTCGGCGCGCTGGAGCCGGAACGGCGCGCCACGCTGGTCGCCGCCGCGGACGGCGAGCGCGTGCACCGCTTCGACATCCGCCTCCAGTACGACGGAGTCCACGAGGAGACGGTCTTCCTTGCCTTCGACTGACCCCGCCGCGGACGTCGGCCTGCTCTCCCCGGGCCGGGCCGGCTCGGCCGCCGAGGAGGCGACCGGCGACGCGGCCTTCGTACGGGGCATGCTCGACGCCGAGGCGGCGCTGACCCGGGCGCAGTCCGCGCTCGGGCTGGCGCCCGCCTCCGCGGGGGCCGCGGTGACCGCCGCCGCTGCCGAGTCCGGCCGGTTCGACGCGCGCGACCTCGCGCTGCGCGCGCGATCCGGCGGCAACCCGGTGATCCCGCTCGTGGCCGATCTGACGGCCGCGGTGGGGGAGCGGGACTCCGACGCCGCCGCCTTTGTGCACCGCGGCGCCACCAGCCAGGACATCCTCGACACCGCCGCCATGCTCGTCGCGTCCCGGGCGCTGGACCCGGTCCTGGACGACCTCGCCGCCGCGGCCGGCGCGCTCGGGCGGCTCGCCGCCGAGCACCGCGACACGCCGATGGCCGGGCGCACCCTGACGCAACACGCCGTCCCCACCACTTTCGGCCTCAAGGCGGCGGGCTGGCGCGCCCTCGTCCTCGACGCCCACGACCGCCTCACAGCCGTCCGCAGCGCCCTTCCCGCACAGCTGGGCGGCGCCGCCGGCACACTCGCCGCGTTCCACGCCTTCGCCGAGGCCGACGGCGCCGGCGGAGCGTCTCCCGAGGCCGGTCTGCCGCTGCTCGCCGCCTACGCCGCCGAGACGGGGCTCGCGGAGCCCGTGCTGCCCTGGCACACCCTGAGGACGCCGGTCGCCGACCTGGCCGGGGCCCTCGCCTTCACGGCGGGCGCGCTGGGCAAGGTCGCCGCCGACGTGCTGGTGCTGACCCGCACCGAGATCGGCGAGGTCAGCGAGGGCACCGGCGGCGGTTCCTCCGCCATGCCCCACAAGGCCAACCCCGTCCGCGCCACCCTCATCGCCGCCGCGGCCCGCCAGGTGCCCGCACTCGCCTCCGTGCTGTACGGCTCGCTCGCCGCCGAGGACGAACGTCCGGCCGGTGCCTGGCACGCCGAATGGCAGCCCCTGCGCGAGGCCCTGCGCCTCGTCGGCGGCGCGGCGCGCGACGCCGCCGAACTCGCCGCAGGCCTGCGCGTCCACCCGCACCGCATGCGCGACGGCCTCGAGGCGACCGGGGGCCTCGTGGTCACCGAACGTCTCGCCGCGGCCCTCACCGCCCTGATCGGCCGCGGCGAGGCCGAGTCCGTCCTCACCCGGGCCTCCCGACGTGCCGTCGAGGAGGGGATCGACCTCGACGACGCCCTCGTGGAAGAGCCCGCCCTCGCAGGTCTGCTGCCCAAGGAACGCCTCCGGGACCTCACGGACCCCACCCGCTACACGGGATCCGCCGGTGTCCTCGTCGACCGAGCCCTGCGCCGCCCCGGCCCCGCGGGAGGGCCGCCGTGACCCCCGCGCCCTGTCCGGACGCCCGCCGATCGGGGTACCCCATGTCTGAAGGCCAGGGGCGCCCGGGCACCTGCCCGGTCGCCGGGCCGCACCGTGCCGTGACACCGCAAACGGCCACCGGCACCATCCGGGAGGAGCCCGCATGAGCACGCCGTACGAGGCCACCGGGCCGCGACTGCCGCATCACCGGGTGGACGGAGCCGCGGGCCTCCCGCCGCTGATCCTGGGTCCCAGCCTGGGCACCTCGCTCGCCGTGTGGGACCCGCAGATCCCCGCCCTCACACGCGGCCACCGCGTCATCCGCTGGGACCTGCCCGGTCACGGCGGCAGCCCCGCCGCGCTGCTCCCGGAGAACGGCACGGTCGAGGACCTCGCCCGCTCCGTGCTGGCCCTCGCCGACGCGCTCGGCGCCGACCGCTTCGCGTACGCCGGCATCTCCCTCGGCGGAGCCGTCGGGACCTGGCTGGCGATCCACCACCCGGAACGGGTCACCGCGCTCGCGATCGTCTGCTCCTCCGCCCGCTTCGGCGAACCGGACGGCTGGCGGGAACGCGCCGCCCTGGTCAGGGCGAAGGGCACGGGACCGGTGGCCGACACGGCGGCAGGCCGCTGGTTCACCCCCGCCTTCACCGACGACCCGGCCGCCGGCGCTCTCGTGGACGACCTGCGCGCCGCCGACCCGGAGGCGTACGCCACGCTCTGCGACGCGCTCGCAGCCTACGACGTACGCGCCGACCTGCACCGGATCACCGCGCCCACCCTCGTCGTCGCGGGCCGCGGGGACCCCGCGACCCCGGTCGCGGACGCCCGCGCCCTCGCCGACGGCATCCCCGGCGCGAGCCTGACCGAGGTCGCGCACGCCGCGCACCTGGCGGGCGTCGAGCGCCCGGCCCCCGTCCTCGCCGCGCTCCTGCAGCACTTCGCCTCCGAGCCGACCGCCGACGACGGCGCCCGCCACACCGAGGGCATGGCCGTCCGCCGCGCCGTGCTCGGCGACGCGCACGTCGACCGGGCGATCGCCCGCACCACCGCCTTCACCGCCCCCTTCCAGGACTTCATCACCCGCTACGCCTGGGGCGAGATCTGGACCAGGCCGGGCCTCAGCCGCAGGACCCGCAGCTGCATCACCCTCACCGCGCTGGTGGCCCGCGGTCACCTCGAGGAGCTGGCGATGCACGTGCGCGCCGCCCGGCACAACGGCCTCACCTGGGAGGAGATCCAGGAGGTCCTGCTCCAGTCCGCCGTCTACTGCGGCGTGCCCGCGGCCAACGCCGCGTTCGCCGTCGCGAACCGCATCCTCGAAGAAGAGGAGTAGGAGAACACATGCAGCACCACACCACCGTCGGCATCGTCGGCGGCGGCCCGGCCGGCCTGCTGCTCGCCCGGCTGCTCCACAACTCCGGCATCGACTGCGTCGTCCTGGAGAGCCGCGAACGCGACTACGTCGAGCAGCGTCAGCGCGCCGGGATCCTGGAGCAGGGCACGGTCGACGTGCTGCGCTCGTCCGGCGCGGGCGAGCGGCTGGACCGCGAGGGCCTGGTCCACGAAGGCATCGAACTGCGCTGGAACCGCCGCTCCCACCGCGTGGACTTCCCGGCCCTGACCGGTGGCCGCCGCGTGTGGGTCTACGCGCAGACCGAGGTCGTCAAGGACCTGATCACCCTCCAGCTCAAGGACGGCGCGCCGCTGCTCTTCGGCGCCCAGGTGCGTGCGGTCGAGGGGGCCGACACGGACCGTCCGGTGGTCCGCTACCGCCACAAGGGCCAGGACAAGACCCTGACCTGCGACTACGTCGTCGGCTGCGACGGCTTCCACGGCGTGACCCGGGACGCGGTCCCGCAGAGCGCCCGGCGGACGTACGAGCGGGTCTACCCGTACTCGTGGTTCGGGATCCTCGCCGACGTCCCGCCGTCCTGCGATGAGCTGATCTACGCCCACTCGCCGCGCGGCTTCGCCCTGCACAGCATGCGCTCGCCCAAGGTCAGCAGGCTGTACCTGCAGGTGCCCAACGGCACCGACCCCGCCGGCTGGTCCGACGAGCGGATCTGGGACGAGCTGGACGCCCGGTTCGCCGTCGACGGCGACTGGAAGCTGGAGCGCGGGCCGATCACCTCCAAGGCCGTGCTGCCGATGCGCAGCTTCGTGACGGAGCCGATGCGCTGGGGCCGCTTGCTGCTCGCGGGCGACGCCGCGCACATCGTGCCGCCGACCGGTGCCAAGGGCCTCAACCTGGCAGCCGCCGATGTCATCGTGCTGGCCAGGGCCTTCGCCCACTTGAAGGAGACCGGCTCCGCCGACCTCCTCGACGCCTACTCCGACACCTGCCTGCGCCGGGTGTGGCGCGCCGAGCACTTCTCCTGGTTCATGACCACGACCCTGCACACCGACCCGGCGCAGAGCGACTTCGACACCCGGCTGCAGATCTCCCAGCTCGACCGCATCGCCGCCTCACCGCACGCGGCGGCCGAACTGGCCGAGAACTACGCGGGCCTGGAGATCGGCTAGGCCTCGGGCGGTATCCGGCGGTATCCGGCCGCCACCTGTGCGCGGGCCCCGGTACCCGTGCCCCGGGCAAGACCGCGCACCTATTACGCCTTGCTTACGGGGCGGCCCCGGCGGTCCGTGACCGCACCGCATGGGATTACCGTGAGACGTATGGACGGCAAGGGCACGCCGGTCGGCCGGCGCGTGGTGCTCGGGATGCTCGGGCTGGGCGCTCTCGGGGTGGCGCTCGGCAGCCGCGCGCAGGACGGGCTGGACTCGGCGCTCTCACAGGTGGCGGGCAAGGATCCGACCGGGCTCAGCGGGCTGCTCCCCGGGGGCGGCGGCTTCCGCATCTACAACGCGGCGAACTCCGTCCCCCACCGGGACGCGACGGACTACCGCCTCACCGTCTCCGGGCTCGTCGACCGGCAGGCCGGCTACACCCTCGCCGACCTGCGGGCCATGCCGCAGACCCGGCTGGTGCGCGATGTCCAGTGCGTGACCGGATGGCGCGTCCCCGGCACGCCCTTCGAAGGGGTGCGGCTCTCCCACCTCCTCGACCTCGCGGGGGTGCGCGACGGCGCCGGCGCCGTGCGCTTCACCTGTTTCGACGGGGTCTACAGCGAGAGCCTCACCCTCGAACAGGCCCGCAGGGACGACGTCCTGGTCGCCCTGAAGATGCAGGACAAGCCGGTCACCACGGCGCACGGCGGCCCGGTCCGGCTCTATGTGGCGCCGATGTACTTCTACAAGTCCGCGAAGTGGCTGTCGGGCATCGAGGTCACCCGGGACGTGCGGCCCGGCTACTGGGAGAACTACGGTTACGACGTCGACGCCTGGGTCGGCCGCTCGAACGGACGGCACGATGACCCCACGTCCTGAGACCGTGCGCCGGTTCACCCGCAGTGAGCGCTGGGTGCACCGCACCACGGCCGCGCTCATGCTCGTCTGCCTTTTCACGGCTGCGGCCCTGTACCTGCCGCCGCTCGCCGAACTCGTCGGCCGCAGGCGCCTGGTGGTCACCGTCCACGAGTGGGCGGGCATCGCCCTGCCGCTGCCCGCTCTCGCCGGCCTCGCCTCCCGCGCCTTCCGGCACGACCTGCGACTGCTCAACCGCTTCGCCTCGTACGACTGGGGCTGGTTGCGCGACGCGCTGCGCCGGGTGCCCCACGACCGGCGTGCGGCAGGCAAGTTCAACGCGGGGCAGAAGCTCTATGCGTCCTTCGCCGCGGGCGCGGCCCTCGTCATGCTCGGCACCGGACTGCTGATGATGTTCCCCCATCTGAGCAGCGTGGTGTGGCGTACGGGCGCGACCTTCGTCCACGACTGGCTCGCCCTCGCGGTGGCGGCGGTGGTCGCGGGCCACATGTGGATGGCGGCCAATGACCCGGAGGCGCGACTGGGGATGCGCACCGGCTTCGTCACGCCGGAATGGGCGCGGCGCCACCATCCGCGGTGGGAGCACACGGAGTCCGGGGAATCCGAGGACCGGCCCCGCACGCCCGCCGCCTGACGCCTCGTCGGGGACGCTCGGCCCGGCCCGCCGGGGGCCTGCGGGCCCGAGGCGAACTGAACCAGACAACGGTGTCGGCCTCTTGACGTGCCGTCGACGATTGCCGTCGACGGCACGTAGTCATGTTCATGCAATTTTTGCCGACCGGCATCTACTCGCATAGACCCTCGCGGCTCCATCCTGACTTCGCACACCAGTACCACCAGTTCGGTTCCGCATCCGGTTGCACCACCATGCCCGCGCGTCACAACGCGCCCGTCAGTGACTGGAGACCCATGCGCCGAATCACCACCGGCTTCGCCGCCACCGCGGTCGCGGCCGTCGCCACCGTCGTCTTCACCGTCCCCGCCCAGGCCGCTCCCGCCGACAAGGCCCAGGTGCTGTCGAGTTGGACCCAGACCAGCGCGGCCAGCTACAACGCCTGGTGGTCCGCCCGCCAGAACCAGGGCGCCTGGGCCGCCTACGGCTTCGACTGGTCCACCGACTACTGCAGCAGCTCCCCGGACAACCCCTTCGGCTTCCCCTTCCAGAACTCCTGCGCCCGCCACGACTTCGGCTACCGCAACTACAAGGCCGCCGGCACGTTCTCCGCCAACAAGAGCCGCCTCGACAGCGCCCTCTACGAGGACCTCAAGCGCATCTGCGCCAACTACAGCGGCGCCACCGCGACGGCCTGCAACAGCACCGCCTGGACCTACTACCAGGCGGTCAAGGCCTTCGGCTGATCCGCGCACAGAGCGGCCCGGCACCGGCCGTTCCGGTGCCGGGCCGCTTCGGGGGCTGGGTCAGCCGATCGTGCCGGACTTGGCGATCTCGACGCGGGCGCTGGTGGAGCCGGTGCGCGAGCCGAGCGACTCGATCTTCTTGACGACGTCCATGCCCTCGACGACCTCGCCGAAGACCACGTGCTTGCCGTCGAGCCAGTCGGTGACGATCGTGGTGATGAAGAACTGCGAGCCGTTGGTGTTCGGGCCCGCGTTGGCCATGGAGAGCTGGCCGGGCTTGGTGTGCTTGAGCTGGAAGTTCTCGTCGGCGAACTTCGCACCGTAGATGCTCTTGCCGCCGGTGCCGTTGCCGGCGGTGAAGTCACCGCCCTGGAGCATGAAGTCCGGGATCACGCGGTGGAAGTGCGAACCCTCGTAGCCGAAGCCGTGCTCGCCGGTGGCGAGCTCGCGGAAGTTCCGCGCGGTCTTGGGGACCACGTCGTCGAAGAGGGTGAAGACGATCCGTCCGGCGGGTTCGCCGTCGATCGTGATGTCGAAGAACACGTCGTTGCTGTTCATGCCCCCATTTTCGCATCAAGGTCGCCGCACCCTTGACGCGCCCCGCGGAAACGCGCTTGACGGGCGCCCGGCCGGGGCACCACCATCCGGGGCATGCCCGAACCCGTGATCTTGGAAGGCAAGCACGTCCGCCTGGAGCCGCTGAGCGCCGCTCACACCG
The DNA here is from genome assembly GCF_053598835.1 of Streptomyces sp. NPDC001070. Lineage (NCBI taxonomy): Bacteria > Bacillati > Actinomycetota > Actinomycetes > Kitasatosporales > Streptomycetaceae > Streptomyces > Streptomyces sp. NPDC001070. The sequence continues at coordinate 691 of NZ_JBSFLB010000030.1, read as the reverse complement.
ACGGGCTGCTCCGCGCCGCCGCCGAATCCCGCGAGACCTACGCCTTCACCAGGGTGCCGAGCGACCGCGACGCGATGGCGCAGTACATCGAGGAGGCCCTTCAGGACCAGGCGGCAGGGGAGTCGCTCCCCTTCGTCGTACGGGAGGTCCAGCGCGACACCCTGGTCGGCTCGACGCGCTTCCTCGACCTCGATCACTGGACGGCCACCCCCGCCTGGCCCGCGGGCCGCACCGTTGCCCGCGTCGGCGCCGTGCCCACGGTCGCCGAGATCGGCAGTACCTGGCTCGCCGCCTCCGCGCAGCGCACCCCCTGCAACACCGAGGCGAAGCTGCTGCTGCTCACCCACGCGTTCGAGGAGTGGGGTGTGCTCCGCGTCACCCTCAAGACGGACGCGCGCAACACGCGTTCCCGCACGGCGATCGAGCGCATCGGTGCCCGCTTCGAGGGCATCCGCCGTGCCCACACCCTCGCCGTCGACGGCACCGTCCGGGACAGCGCCTACTACTCGATCCTCGGCGAGGAATGGCCCGGTGTCCGTTCGGCCCTGGAGGCCCGGCTCACCTGATCGCCGCGGCGGGGAGTGCCCGCGGCGGGAACCGACAACGGCCGGGCCGGCTCCCGAGCCAGGCCCACTTGTGACCGCCCTGGTCGGCCTGCAGCTCAGCGACGCCGCCGACCACGAGGACGTGG
>NZ_JBSFLB010000029.1:0-120966 GCF_053598835.1 Streptomyces sp. NPDC001070 | reverse complement strand
ACCGGATCCCGCTCCCTCGCGTCCATGAGCGCTCCGTCCTCCCGCACCCCGCTGCGGGTGTGCTTCGTCTGCACCGGCAACATCTGCCGTTCGCCGGGCGGCCGGAGCCACGCCGGCGCGCCGCTGTCCCTGCCCGCGATGACGTTCGGCACGCACCCCGACCCCGCGGCGGACGGGCGCGCCGGGGGCACCGTGGGCCTCACGGCCCTGGTGTCCGCGCTCGCGACCGCCTGCCACCGGGTCCGGCTGCGCGCCGGCCGGAACGATCAGCCGTGCGCCTTCTCGTACGCCTCGCGGATCTGCGCGGGGACGCGGCCGCGGTCGTTGACCTCGTAGCCCTCTTCCTTCGCCCACGCGCGGATCTTGGCGGTGTCCTGGCTCGCCGCGCCGCCGCGGGAGGCGGCGCTCTTCGCGGCGCGGCCACGGCCGGCCCGGCCACCGGTACGGCGACCGCCGTCCACGTACGGGCCGAGCAGACCGCGCAGCTTGTCGGCGTTGTCGGTGGTGAGGTCGATCTCGTACGTCACTCCGTCGAGTGCGAACGTCACGGTCTCATCCGCCTCGCCGCCGTCGAGGTCGTCAACAAGAAGGACCTGAACCTTCTGTGCCACCGGCTTTCCTTTCATCGAATACGGATAACCGGTAAAAGCAAACCGCCTTTTCCCGGAAAATTCAAACCCCTTGCCCGAACTGCTCCGGGCCGGCCCGCCCTCCGCGGTCTTCCGCGCGGAACGTATCGGACATACTGTTGTGCCGGACGGAGCCCTGGGGGGCCTCACAGTTGCAACAGCATCCGGCTGTTGCCCAAGGTGTTCGGTTTCACTCGTTCGAGGTCGAGGAACTCGGCCACGCCCTCGTCCTTTGACCTCAGCAGCTCACCGAAGACATCGCCGTCGACCGGCGTCTCGCCGATCTCCACGAACCCGTGCTTCGCGAAGAAGTCCACTTCGAAGGTGAGACAGAAAATTCGCCGCACGCCCAGCCACCGTGCGGTCTGCAGCAGCTTCTCCAGCACGAGATGCCCGACGCCCTTGCCGTGGTGCGCGGGATCGACCGCGAGGGTGCGCACCTCGGCGAGGTCCTCCCACATCACGTGCAGTGCGCCGCAGCCCACGACCTCCGCGTCGTGGTCGTGTTCGGCCACCCAGAACTCCTGGATGTCCTCGTAAAGCGTCACCGTCGGCTTGTCCAGCAGGATACGGTCGCGGACATAGGCGTCGAGCAGTCGCCGGACAGCCGGCACGTCGGCCGTCCGGGCCCGGCGGATGGTGACGTCATTTGATGCGGCGGGCATGTGCGGACGCTATCGCCCGTCCGATCCGCCCGTCTCCCCGGGGTCACCCGGATCGGCGGATTGCACCACCCGCATTGCGTCGCGGAGTGCTTCTCGCTGTTCCGCCGACATCATGCCGAAGAAGGCGACAAGGGCCGCCGCGGGGTTGTCGCTCGCGGCCCACGCCTCGTGCATGAGTGCCGCGGAGTAAGCGGCCCGAGTGGAAACCGCCTCATAGCGATAGGCGCGTCCTTCGGCTTCCCTGCGGAGCCAGCCCTTCTGATGAAGGTTGTCCATTACGGTCATGACCGTCGTGTACGCGATCGACCGCTCCCGCCGGAGATCCTCCAGCACCTCGCGCACCGTCGCCGGGCGGTTCCAGCGCCAGACCCGGGTCATCACGGCGTCTTCGAGGTCTCCCAATGGACGGGGCACACCCGAATACTAGTTGCTCGCGGGCACAATGCCCGGAATGCCGGAAATTCCGGTACTTATGCCCGGGGCTCGACGCCGCCCGGCTGCTTGGTCAGGGGCTGCGCCCCGGACAGCGCGGCGTCGACCACCGCGTCCTCCTTGGCCTTGTTGGCGCCGCCCTGGCTCCTGATCAGGGTCCTGATGAGGAAGGTGAAGGCGACCGCCATCACTGCGGGGGGCACGAGCGCGGAGACGTAGTCCATGGCACCAGGGTAGCCACGCCCCCGTACGCGCTCTGCGGCGGACCACCAGGAGCAGTACGGCACCCAGGAGCCCGCGGGCCGCAGAGGCGGCCGCCAGGGGCCGTACCGGGCCGGCGCCGGTGGCGGCGGACGAGCCCCCGGTCCCGCCGGCCGTAACCGCGGTGGAGCCGCCGGAGGTGCCGCCGCCGGAGCCGGACGGCGTCTTCGCCGTGATGGCGAGGACGCCCGCGTTGCTGTTCTGGTTCTCCCGGTCGACGCCGTGGTCCGAGGCCGCGAAGACCAGGCCGCCGGCCTCGTCCAGCGCCCTGTCCGCGACGAGGGTGAAGGAGGACGTCCGAGCGGCGCCGGGCTCGATCGCATGCCGGGTGTGGCGGTGGTAATCGTTCCGGTCGGCACGGGCGCGACGCCCTGCGGATCGTCGCCGAAGGTGACACCGCCCGGGTGGTCCTCCCAGTCCGCGCTCGTCGTCAGCCTGCAGGCGTGGTCGTGTGCGGTCACCCGCACCCCGCGCGGGATCTCCGCCGCGACCCACGTCGCCCGGCCGGTCCCGTCGGCGCCGCGTGCCCGCGCGGGCTCGTCGCCCTCGTCGCGCAGGCCCACCACGGCCACGTCCACGACGCCGGACGGGGCGGCGAGATCCACGGTGACGACGACCTCGTGGGCGGGCTCCGGCACCTGCCCGTGGTCGGAGCGCCGGACCAGGGCGGTGACTCGAAGGTCTTGTACACGGTGCTCGACGCCGCCACCGCGTCGCCCGGGGCGGTCAGATGGAGCTCGGCCCTGGCGGGCGCGGCCGAGGCGGCGCCCACGGTGGCGGCGGGACCCGCCGCCGTGGTCATGACGGCGGCCGCGGTGCACACGGCGAACCGGGTGCGTCCCATGCCGGCTTCCCCCCGAGGAAGTCGACAGCCGGGTGGCGCACCCGTGAACACGAGGAAGACGCCACGAGGTGGACTCGTGACGCCTTCCGATGAATGTGCGGTGACTTTCCGTCAGCCCGTGGCGCGCTCCTCGGGCGGCGGCGGGGTGCGGCGGCGCGGCGGGAAGATCTCGGCCGGCGTGGGCACCTTGCGCTTCTCCTCACCCGGTTCGGGGGCGACGGGCTCGGTGGGGGGCGTCTTGGGCTCGGGCTTCGGGCCCGGCTTGGGATCGTCGGCCGCGGACCGTCCGCCGGGCAGTGCCCGCAGCCGGGCCCGGCCCGTGGCGGGCGTGCCGCACGGCTGCGCGGGGGCGGGGATGCGGGCCTCCAGGCGGGCGCGCACGTCCAGTTCCGCCAGGTGCTCGCAGCGGCGCAGCACGGCGCGCCTGCGGTGCGCCTCGGCGTCCGTGCACGGCTCGTCGTGCAGTCGGCGCAACGCGGCGAGGTCGTCCGGCAGGGGGACGTACCCCGTGTCGAGCGCCCCCGACAGCCGCTCCAGATAGCCGGCGGCGCTGCCGGGCAGCGCCGCCCGGTAGCGGGCGAGCTCCGCGAGCTGGAAGCTCCGCAGCCGCCCGCCCTCGCGGGCCGCCTCGTCGACGTCCTCGACGAGGCGCAGATACTCCCTGACCTCGTCGGGGGTGGGGAGCATGGTGCTGGACTGGAGGGCCGCTGAGAGGGCGCGCCGGAGCACGCGCAGTTCATCCGCGCTGAACGCCATTCCGCCTCGGGACCCGTGTGGCGTGGGCATGGTCCGACTTTACGTACTAAGCGGACAAAATACGCGTAACCAGATATGCCCGGGCGCGCCGCGGGGCGCCCTCCCCCGCGCGTCCGGCGGTCCGTCAGGTCGTCGACACGTTCCGCTCGTAGACCAGCCGGAGACCTATCAGCGTCAGCCAGGGTTCGTGGACGTCGATGACCGCCGACTCGCCCAGCACCAGCGGCGCCAGGCCGCCGGTGGCGATGACCGTGACGTCGTCCGGGTCGTCGGCGAGCTCCCGCGCCATCCGTTCCGCCACGCCGTCCACCTGGCCCGCGAAGCCGTACAGGATGCCGGACTGCATGGCCTCGATGGTGTTCTTGCCGATGACGCTGCGCGGGCGGGTCAGTTCGACCTTGCGCAGCTGGGCGCCGCGGGCCCCCAGGGCGTCGACGGAGATCTCGATACCCGGCGCGATGGCGCCGCCCGCGTACTCGCCGCGCGCCGTGACCGCGTCGAAGGTGGTGGCCGTGCCGAAGTCCACCACGATGCAGGGCCCGCTGTAGAGGTGGACGGCGGCGAGGGAGTTGATGATCCGGTCGGAGCCGACTTCCTTCGGGTTGTCGGTGAGCACCGGGACACCGGTCTTGACCCCGGGCTCGACGAGGACGGCCGGCACGTCGCCGTAGTAACGGCGGGTCACCTCGCGCAGCTCGTGCAGCACGGAGGGGACGGTGGAGCAGATGGCGATCCCGTGGATGTTGTCGCCCAGTTCCTCGCCGAGCAGCGGGTGCATGCCCATCAGGCCCTGCATGAGGACCGCCATCTCGTCCGCCGTGCGGCGCGGGTCGGTGGAGACCCGCCAGTGCTCGACGATCTCGTCCCCGTCGAACAGCCCCAGAACGGTGTGGGTGTTGCCGACGTCGATGGTGAGAAGCATCAGTCCCGCTCCGACCCCTCGGACCGCAGGTCCAGGCCGATGTCCAGGATCGGCGAGGAGTGCGTCAGCGCGCCCACGGCCAGGTAGTCGACGCCGGTCGCGGCGTAGGCACGGGCGTTGTCCAGGGTGAGCCGGCCGGAGGACTCCAGCAGGGCGCGGCCCGCGACGATGGCGACCGCCTCCTCCGTCTCGGAAGGGGTGAAGTTGTCCAGCAGGATCAGGTCCGCGCCCGCGTCCAGGACCTCGCGCACCTGGTGCAGGGTGTCGACCTCGACCTCGATCGCCAGGTCGGGGAACTCGTCCCGGACGGCCTTGAAGGCGGCCGCGACGCCGCCCGCGGCGACCACGTGGTTGTCCTTGACCAGGGCCGCGTCCGACAGCGACATGCGGTGGTTGACGCCGCCGCCGCAGCGGACCGCGTACTTCTCCAGCGCGCGAAGGCCCGGGGTGGTCTTGCGGGTGTCGCGCACCTTCGCCTTGGTGCCCTCCAGCGCGTCGGCCCAGCGGCGGGTGGCGGTGGCGATCCCGGACAGCCGGCACATCAGGTTGAGCGCGCTGCGCTCGGCGGTCAGGAGATCCCTCGTACGAGTGCGTACCGAGAGCAGCACCTGACCCGCCTCGACCCGGTCGCCGTCCTCGACGTGCCGCTCGACCTCGAACTCGTCGGTGCACACGATGGACAGGACCGCCTCGGCGACCCGCAGGCCGGCGGCCACGCCGGCCTCGCGCGCGGTGAAGTCACCGGTGGCGAGGGCGTCCTCGGGGATGGTGGCCACCGTGGTGACGTCCACCCCGCCGTCCAGGTCCTCCTCGATGGCCATGTGCGCGACGTCCTCGACCAGCACCGGGTCCAGCCCGGCGTCGGCCAGCAGCTGCGCCAGGTCCGGGTCCAGGCCGCACTCGGCCGGGTCGTGGGCGTACTCGTCGCCGGAACCGCAGCCGCAGCCGTCACCGCAGCCACCGCCGCCGCCGCTGGCGCCGCCGATCTGCAGGAGGGGGAGGTCGGGCGTGCTCATCGCTGGTGCTCCGTTCGAGGACGGGTCGGGGGAAGGTCCGCTGTGGGAGTGGTGCGGATGGTGAGACTAGTGGGTGCGGCGGGTACCGCCTCACCCGAAGGGAGCCGTACGACGACGTGCCTGCGCCAGTTCTCGTCGTCGCGCTCGGGGCGGTCCTCGCGCCAGTGGCAGCCGCGGGTCTCCTCGCGGCGGCGGGCGGCCTCCACGAGGACCCGGGACACCAGGCAGAGGTTGGTCGCCTCCCAGGTCTCCACGCAGGGCTCGGCCGTCTTCCCGTCGCGCTCCAGCAATTCCTCGGCGTCGGCGTACATCCGGCTCAGCGCCGCGGCCGCCTCCTCCAGGCTGTCGGCGCTGCGCAGCACCCCCGCTCCGCGCGTCATGATCCGCTGGATCCCGTAGCGCGCCTCGGAGGGCAGCAGCGGGAAGCGGCTCGGGTCGGGGACCACCGGCGCGCCGGGGGCCGCCGGGTGTTCGGCGATGTCGGCGGCGATGCGCTCGGCGAAGACCAGCCCCTCCAGAAGCGAGTTGGACGCCAGCCGGTTGGCGCCGTGCACACCCGTGCAGGCGACCTCGCCGCACGCGTACAGGCCCGGCACCGTGGTGCGGCCGAGCAGATCGGTGCGCACCCCGCCGGAGGCGTAGTGCGCGGCGGGGGCCACCGGGATGGGCCGGGTGACCGGGTCGATGCCGTTGGCCCGGCAGGCGGCCAGGATCGTCGGGAAGCGGTGCTCCCACATCTCCGCGCCGAAGTGCCGGCCGTCGAGGTACATGTGCTCGGCGCCGGTCTCCTGCATACGGCGCGTGATCCCCTTGGCGACGATGTCGCGCGGCGCCAGCTCGGCCAGCTCGTGCTGCCCCTGCATGAAGCGCACCCCGTCGGCGTCGACGAGGTAAGCGCCCTCCCCGCGCACGGCCTCGGAGACCAGCGGCTGCTGGCCCTCGGCGTCCGGGCCGAGGAAGAGCACCGTCGGGTGGAACTGCACGAACTCCAGGTCCGAGACCTCCGCCCCGGCGCGCAGCGCCAGCGCCACCCCGTCGCCCGTCGACACCGCGGGATTGGTGGTGGCCGAGAAGACCTGGCCCATTCCGCCGGTCGCCAGCACCACCGCCCGGGCCCGCACGGCACCGACGCCGTCGCGCTGCCCCTCGCCCATGACGTGCAGGGTGACGCCCGCGGCGCGGCCCTCGGCGTCGGTCAGCAGATCCAGCACGAGGGCGTTCTCGATGAGTTCGATCCGCCCCTGGCCTTCGGCATGGGGGACCCCAGCGTGGCGCACGGCCTCGATCAGCGCCCGGGAGATCTCCGCGCCCGTCGCGTCGCCGCCCGCGTGGGCGATCCGGCGGCGGTGGTGACCGCCCTCCCGGGTCAGCAGGATCTCGCCGGTGGCCTCGCTGGTGTCGAAGTGCGCACCCGTCGCGATCAGCCGGCGGACGGCGTCGGGGCCCTCGGTCACCAGGATCCGCACGGCCTCCTCGTCGCAGAGCCCGGCGCCCGCGACGAGGGTGTCGTCCAGGTGCTGCTCCGGGGTGTCGCCCTCGCCGAGCGCGGCGGCGATGCCGCCCTGCGCCCAGCGCGTGGAGCCGTCGTCGAGCCGGGCCTTGGTGACGACGGTGACCTTGGCGCCCTGCGCCGCGCAGCGCAGCGCGACCGTCAGCCCGGCCACGCCGGACCCGACCACCACCACGTCCGCCTCGTGCGCCCAGCCGGGTGCGGGGGCGTGCAGCCGTATGCCTGTACCTGTGCCGCTCATCGGCGGGCTCCGAACTCCAGGGGGATGTTGTCGATCAGCCGGGTCGAGCCGACCTTGGCGGCGACGGCGAGCACCGCCGGTCCGGTGTGGCCGGGGGCGGCCTCGGTGAAGTCACACGGGTCGATGAGGGCGAGGTAGTCCACCGCGAGCCCGTCGGCCTTCTCCAGGACCGTCCGCGCCGCCGCGCGTACGGCGTCGGGCCCGTCGTCCAGGGCGTCGCGCCCGGCGAACAGGGCGCGGGAGAGGGCCAGGGCGGTGTCCCGATCGCCGTCCGACAGATAGCGGTTGCGGCTGGACAGGGCCAGGCCGTCCGGCTCGCGGACCGTGGGGACGCCCACGATCTCGGCCGGGAAGTTCAGGTCGGTCACCATGCGGCGGATGAGGGCCAGTTGCTGGGCGTCCTTCTGGCCGTAGAAGGCCACGTCCGGCCGGGTCAGGTGGAGCAGCTTGGCGACGACGGTCAGCATGCCGTCGAAGTGGCCGGGGCGGGAGGCGCCCTCGTACCCCGCGCCCATCGGCCCGGCGGCGATCCGCACCAGCGGCTGCCCGCCGGGGTAGACCTCGTCGACGGAGGGCGCGAAGACGATGTCCGCGCCCGCCCGCCCGGCGATCTCGACATCGGCGTCGAGTGTGCGCGGGTAGCGGTCGAAGTCCTCGTTCGGCCCGAACTGCAGCGGGTTGACGAAGACGGTGACGACGACGGTGCCGTCCCCCACCCGCTCGCGGGCGGTCCGCACGAGCGTGGCGTGCCCCTCGTGCAGCGCGCCCATGGTCATCACGACCCCGACCTCGCCGGGACGGCGCTCGACGGCCGCCCGCAGCTCGCGCGCGGTGTGCACCAGCCCGGTCATCGCTTTCCCCCCTCGGCACCGTCCGCGAGGACGCCCAGCAGCGCCTCCGCGAACTCCGGCTTCAGCATTCCGCCCGCCAGCGCGCGGTCCGCCGTGGCGCGGGCCATCGCGACGTACGGGGCCACCATCTCCGGCGCGTGCACACGCAGCTCGGCGAGGTGCGCGGCGACCGTGCCCGCGTCGCCGCGGGCGACCGGGCCGGTGAGGGCCGCGTCACCGGAGCGCAGGGCGTTGTCGAGGGCCGCGCCGAGCAGCGGGCCCAGCATGCGGCCGGGCTCGGTGACGCCGGAGGCGCGCAGCAGCTCCATCGACTGGGCGACCAGCGTGACCAGGTGGTTCGCGCCGATCGCCAGGCCCGCGTGGTAGAGCGGGCGGGCCGACTCCTCGATCCACTCGGGCTCGCCGCCCATCTCGATGACCAGGGCCTCGGCGGCCATCCGCAGCTCCGCGGGGGCCGTGACGCCGAAGGAGCAGCCGGCCAGCCGCTGGACGTCGACGGAGGTGCCCGTGAAGGTCATCGCCGGGTGCAGGGCCAGCGGCAGCCCGCCCGCGCGCAGCGCCGGCTCCAGGACTGAGGTGCCGTACCGGCCCGAGGTGTGCACCAGCAGCTGGCCCGGCCGTACGGCGCCGGTCTCGGCGAGGCCGGCCACGAGCCCGGGCAGCGCGTCGTCCGGCACGGTCAGCAGGACGAGCTCGGAGCGGGCCAGGACCTCGGCGGGCTCCACGAGCGGCACGTCGGGCAGCAGGACGGCGGCACGGCGCCGCGAGGCGTCGGAGACCCCGGACGCCGCCACCGGATGGTGCCCGGCGAGTTTCAGCGCGGCCGCGAGCGCGGGACCGACCCGCCCCGCGCCGACGACGCCGACCGTGAGCCGCGCGGGGCGGGCCTCCACGTCGGGGGGCAGGGGCCCCGGGGTGTGCGATGCGTTCACGCTGCGCTGGCCTTCCGTTCCAGTCCTCACGGGGGTACCGGACGTTCTCGTCAATGCTACGCGAATGTTTCCCGGCGCCCCCCGGGGCGGCAGGATCGGTGCATGACCTCTGCCGATGACGAGAAGGCGCGGCGTATCGCCGCCGTACGCTCCTGCGACCGGGTGCTGTCGCACGGGAAACCGGCCACGATGCGAGAACGGCTGGCCAGGCTGGCCGACCGGGACGGCCTGGACGGCCCGGTGGACATGTACGGGGACGGGATCGTCGCCGAGCTGGAGCACCGGGTGGCCGGACTGCTCGGCACGGACCAGGCCGTGTACTTCCCCACCGGGACCATGGCCCAGCAGGTCGCCCTGCGCTGCTGGGCGGGCCGCACCGGCAACCCGGTCGTCGCGCTGCACCCGCTGGCCCACCCCGAGGTGCACGAGCGCGGCGCGCTGTCCGCGCTGAGCGGTCTGCGGACCGTGCATCCCACCACGGCGCGGCGGATACCGGACGCCGACGAGGTGCGCGGCATGGACGAGCCCTTCGGCACGCTCATGCTGGAGCTGCCGTTGCGGGACGCCGGTTTCGTCCTCCCCACCTGGGACGAACTCACCGCGACCGTGGCCGCGGCGCGCGAGCGCGACGCCGTCGTCCACTTCGACGGAGCCCGGCTGTGGGAGTGCCCGCCGCACTTCGGGCACCCCCTGGACGAGATCGCGGGGCTCGCCGACAGCGTGTACGTCTCCTTCTACAAGTCCCTCGGCGGCGTCGCCGGCGCCGCCCTCGCGGGCCCCGCCGACCTCATCGCCGAGGCCCGCGCCTGGCGGCACCGCTACGGCGGGCTCGTCTTCCAGCAGTGGCCCGCCGTGCTGGCGGCGCTCGACGGGCTGGACCAGGAGCTGCCGCGCCTGCCGGAGTACGTGGCCCACGCCAAGGTCGTCGCGGCGGCCCTGCGCGACGCGCTCGCCGCGCCGGGGTGGGTCCGGGTACACCCCGAGGTGCCGCACACGCACCAGTTCCAGGTGTGGCTCGCGGAGTCCCCCGACGTCCTCAACGAGGCCGCGGTGCGGCAGGCGGAGGAGACGAAGACCGCGGTCTTCGGGCGCTGGGGCCCCTCCGAGGTGCCGGGGGTCGCCATGACGGAGGTCACGGTGGGGGCGTCCGCGCTCGAGTGGGACGCGGCCGCGGTGGGGGACGCTGTCGCGGACTTCCTCCACTTCGTGCGCGAGGCGCGCACGCTGACCGGAACCGGGTGACGTCTGCGGCGCCGCGCAGCCGCTACGCGGCTACGCGGCGCCCCCGCCGGCGCGCACGAGCCCCGTCTCGTACGCGAGGACCACCGCCTGCACCCGGTCCCGCAGATCGAGCTTGGTCAGAATGCGCCCCACATGCGTCTTCACCGTGGCCTCGCTCAGCACCAGCTTCGCCGCGATCTCCCCGTTCGACAGCCCCTGGGCGACCAGGAGCAGCACCTCCCGCTCGCGGTCCGTGAGCCGCTCCAGCTCCTTGTGCGTCGGCCGGCTCGCGCTCGGCAGCAGCGGCGTGAAGCGGTCCAGCAGGCGCCGCGTCGTGCTCGGGGCGACGACCGCGTCGCCGCTGTGGACGGCGCGGATCGCCGTGAGGAGCTCGTCCGGCGGGACGTCCTTGAGCATGAAGCCGCTCGCACCCGCCTTGAGTGCGGAGAAGGCGTACTCGTCGAGGTCGAAGGTGGTGAGGATGAGCACGCGCGGGCCGCCGTCGTCGGGGGTGCGGTCGGGGGCGCCGCAGATCCGGCGGGTGGCCTCGACGCCGTCCAGGCGGGGCATCCGGACGTCCATGAGGACCACGTCCACCGGGGTGGTGCGCAGGGTCTCGACGGCCTCCGCGCCGTCCCCGGCCTCGGCGACGACCTCCATGTCGGGCTGGGCCTGCAGCACCATGCGGAAGCCGGTGCGCAGCAGCACCTGGTCGTCGACGAGCATCACGCGGATCGCCATGGGTCCGGTCCTCTTTCCCTTTTCCTGTCGTCTGTGTTCCCGTCCCGGCGTGTGCCCGCTAGCCCGCGGCCCTCACCGGGAGGACCGCGCTGATGCGGAAGCCGCCGCCGGGTCGCGGCCCGGCGTCGAGGGTGCCGCTCACCATGCCGACGCGTTCGCGCATGCCGATCAGGCCCTGGCCCTGGCCGTCCTCGCCGCCGCCCTCGTAGAGCTCCTGCTGGGCGCCGCGTCCGTCGTCCTCGATGAGCAGGCTGAGATCGCTGTCGCCGAACGTGAGCCGGACCTTGGCGTGCGCCTCGGGCCCGCCGTGCTTGCGGGTGTTGGTGAGCGCCTCCTGCACGATGCGGTACGCGGTGAGCTCGACGCCGCTGGCGAGCGGCCGTGACTCCCCCTGCACCTCGAAGGCGACGGGCAGCCCGGCGCCCCGGACCTGCTCTATGAGGTCGGTCAGCTGGTCGACGCCCGGCTGCGGCACGTACTCGCCGCGTCCGTCGTCGCCGGCCCGCAGCACCCCGAGCAGGCGGCGCATCTCGGTGAGCGCCTGGCGGCCGGTGGTGGAGATCGTCTCCAGGGCCTGCTTGGCCTGCTCCGGCGAGGCGTCCAGCACATAGGCGGCGCCGTCGGCCTGGACGACCATCACGGACACGTTGTGGGCGACGACGTCGTGGAGTTCGCGGGCGATCCGGGCGCGTTCGGCGGCGACCGCGGCCTTGGACTGGGCCTCGCGTTCGCGCTGCAGGCGGGCGGCGCGTTCCTCCAGCTCGGCGTAGTAGGCGCGGCGGGTGCGGAGGCTGTCGCCGATCACCCAGGCGAGCAGGAAGGGGACGGCGAGGAAGACGGCGGAGACGGCGTCGGCCCAGTGGCCTTCGGTCTCGTTGGGCCAGCGCAACGTGGCGATGGTGGAGGCGACCAGTCCGCCGGCGAAGGCGAGCCGGGACGCCCAGCGGGCGCCGTTGGCCGCGACGGTGTAGATGATCACCAGCATGGCGAAGTCGCCCGGGTTGGCCTGGACGTCCAGCAGCAGCTGGAGCGCCCCGACGAGGACGGCGAGCAGCAGCATCTTCTCCGGCATGCGGCGGCGCAGCGCGACCACGACGGACAGCGCGAGCGCCAGCGGCACGGCGGCGACCCGGGAGTGCGCGTGCAGCTCGTCGGCGGCGATCCACAGGGAGGAGAACCCGAGCAGGACGAGGGCCCAGAAGCCGTCGACCCAGGTCGGGTGCCTGCGGAGGAAATCGTAGAGACGCTGCACGTAACCCAGCGTAGGCATCCGGGATGCGTGCGGGAGTCAACCGGAGGAGCGATCCGGGGTACTCCCCAGGGTGGACGCGCGCCCTCCGCCGAGGATGAGGCACCGGGCCGCCGGAGGTGCGCCCCCGTGCGGTCAGCCCGCGGCGCGGCGGTGGCTGCGGGTGCCGTTGCGGGAGCGCTTCTCGATGTACATGCGCTGGTCCGCGGATTGCAGCACCTCGTCCGCGGTCATGCCGCAGCCGGCCCAGCCGATGCCGAAGCTGGCCCCGACCCGGACCGCGCGGCCCTCGAAACGGATCGGCGGGATGATCGCGTTGCGCAGCCGCACCGCGAGGTCCTCGGCGTCCTCCTGGCCGAGGCCGTCGGCGAGGACGACGAACTCGTCGCCGCCGAGCCGGGCCACCGTGTCCCCGTCCCGTACGGCGCTGGTGAGGCGGCGGGCGACCTCGATGAGCACGGCGTCGCCGGTGTGGTGGCCGAACCGGTCGTTGATCGACTTGAAGCCGTCCAGGTCGCAGAAGAGCACGGCCAGACCCTTGCCGCCGTCCCGGTCGCCGGACGGCGGGACGGTGTGGGTGTGGTGGTCGAAGCCGGACAGCGGGGCGCCGCGGTCGACGGGGTCGTAGTCGTAGGTGTACGCGAACTCGTCGCCGCCCGCGTGGGCGGCGGTGTGGCCGTCGGCGTCGGGGGCCAGGGGGCGGGCGCAGATCCTGCCGGAGAGCCGGGCGCGCAGCTCGGCGCTGTTGGGCAGCCCGGTGAGCGAGTCATGGCTGGCGCGGTGGGCGAGGGCGAGCTCGCGGCCCTTGCGTTCCTCGATGTCCTCGACGTGGGTGAGCAGGAAACGCGGACCGTCGGCGGTGTCGGCGACGACGGAGTTGCGCAGGCTGACCCACACGTAGGAGCCGTCGCGGCGCTGCAGCCGCAGCTCGGCGCGGCCGCCCTCGGCGCTGGTGCGCAGCAGGACGCCGACGTCCTCGGGATGGACGAGGTCGGAGAAGGAGTGGCGGCGCAGCACCGCGGCCGGGCGGCCGAGCAGCCGGCACAGCGCGTCGTTGGTGCGGACCAGCTTGCCGTGCTGGTCGCCGCCCATCTCGGCGATGGCCATGCCGCTCGGGGCGTACTCGAAGGCCTGCCGGAAGCTCTCCTCGCTGGCCCGCAGCGCCTGCTGCTCGCGTTCCAGGCGGACCAGCGCGCGTTGCATATTTGCACGTAGACGCGCGTTGCTGATGGCGATGGCGGACTGGAAGGCGTACATCTGCAGCGCCTCGCGGCCCCACGGGCCGGGCCGCCGGCCGCCCACCGGGCGGTCGACGGATATGACGCCGATCAGCTCGCCGCCGCCGGACGGGTTGGCGTACATGGGCGCCAGGAGCCGGTCCTCGGGGTGCCATTCGTCGGGGAAGCGGGGAGGCGGGCCGTCGCCGGGCCAGCTGGGGACGTCGTCGCCGTCCAGGACCCAGCCCTCGTGGTGCGGGATGAAGCGCAGGGTGCCCCAGCGCTCGCCCATGGTGAGCCGGCGCTCCCAGGAGGCGCGCGAGCCGACCCGCCCGGCCATCAGGGCCTCGGCGGCGGGGCTCCCGGCGACTGCGGCGACGACCAGGTCACCGTCCGGCCGGACGAGGTTGACCACGGCCAGCTCGAAGCCGAGGCCCTTGACCACGCCGTCGGCGACGGCCTGAAGGGTGTCGGCGAGGCTGCGGGCGCAGTTGAGATCCGCCACGACCTGGTGCACCTGGCGCAGGGTCGCGAGGCGGACATACGGCTCCGACTCGGTGTCCATGCGCTCTCCCCGGGCCCTCGACGACAACTCCTGAGACTGCTTGTGGTCCGTTGTGGTCCAATTCCCACCGCAACTGAATCACAGCGAGCAGTTCGACCGGTACACAGGGTCAACAATTCATGCCCCTTGTGACTCAAGTCACATCTGATTGTCGTGTTCCGATCACGCAGCGTAGAGCAGACCGGTGCTTCGCCTTCACCCATCGAACACAATCGAGCAGGTGAGCGGGGGTTGCACGACCAGAACCGGGGTGAGGCCGGAGGTCCTAGGACCCGGCTCGATCCGAAGTCCGATGCGGGTGGCGCGGCAGTCCGGCTAGCGTCGGGGCGTGTCACAGTCAATCACCTCCCCGTCCCTCATCCCGCATCCTGGGACCGTGCCCGACGGTTCCGAGCCACCGCCCCCGGTCGTGGACGGCGAAGCCTTCCGCGCCGCCATGAGCCGCCTCGCCGCGGGAGTCGTCCTCGTGACCGCCCACGACCCCGAGGACGGCCCGCGGGGCGAGGACGTGGGCATGACCGCGACCGCCTTCGTCTCGGTCTCCCTGGAGCCGCCCCTGGTGATGGTGAGCCTGCGCGAGGGGTCGCGCATGGACGAGTTGCTGGAGCGCCGGCGGCGCTGGGCCGTGTCCGTGCTGAGCGAGAGCCAGCGGCACATCGCCGGGCGCTTCGCCATGCGCGGCCGCATCAGCGACCGGCTGCTCTTCGAGGACGTCCCCTACTACCGCGGCGAGGTCTCGGGCGCCCCCATCCTCGGCGGCGGCCTGGCCGTGCTCGAGTGCGAGACCGAGCAGCGCGTCGCGGCCGGCGACCACACCCTCGTGATCGCCCGTGTGCTGACCGCCCGCACGCCCAGCGCGGACGGCGCGCCCCTGGTGTACTTCCGGGGCCGCTACCGGCACTTGAGCTGACACGCGGAGCCGGAGCGCCGGGCAGAGCGGCCGGAGCGCGCGGAACGCGCGCGGACGCGCCCGGCACCGGGGAGCGTCAGGACCAGCCCCGCGGGTCGCGGCCGCGCTTGGTGTCGCCGCGGCGCTTCTTCTCCCGCAGCCGCCGCTCGTTGATGCCGCGCGGGATCTTCGTGGGCCGGCGCACCTTGGGCGGCGGCGCCGTCGCCTCGGCGAGCAGCGCCCCCAGACGTGTCATCGCCGTCTCGCGGTTGCGCCACTGCGAACGGTGCTCCGAGGCCCGTACCACCAGGACGCCGCCCACCAGGCGGGAGGCGAGCCGCTCCAGGGCGCGCTGCTTCCACACCGGCGGCAGCGACTCGGAATTGGCGAGATCGAATCGGAGCTCGACCTGGCTGTCGGAGGTGTTCACGTGCTGGCCGCCCGGTCCGGACGACCGGGAGAAACGCCACATGAGCTCGGCCTCCGGTATGGAGACCGAGCCGCGGACGAAGAGGGAGGACGGCCCGGACATGCCTCCCATGATCCCGCCGGCGGCCGCCGGCGTCACAGGGTTTTCCGGCACCTGCTCCCGGACGGTCCCGAACACCGTTTTCCGCCGCAAAGGAACCGCACCGGCCTCTCACGGCGTTGTCCCCCGTGAAGGTAGCGTCGACGTCGGCACGAAATGACCGACATCACGGAGGGGACTCCCATGGCTGTAAGCCTGTCGAAGGGCGGCAACGTCTCGCTCACCAAGGAAGCGCCGGGCCTGACGGCCGTCACGGTGGGCCTGGGCTGGGACGTTCGCACCACCACCGGCACCGACTTCGACCTCGACGCGAGCGCCATCGCGCTCAACCCCAGCGGCAAGGTCTACGCCGACGCCTTCTTCGTCTTCTTCAACAACAAGCAGACGCCGGACCAGAGCATCGTCCACACCGGTGACAACCGCACCGGCGAGGGCGCGGGCGACGACGAGGCGATCAACGTCAACCTGGCGGGGCTGCCCGCCGACATCGAGCGCATCGTCTTCCCCGTCTCCATCTACGACGCCGAGTCCCGCAGCCAGAACTTCGGCCAGGTCCGCAACGCCTACATCCGCATCGTCAACCAGGCCGGCGGCGCCGAGATCGCCCGCTACGACCTCAGCGAGGACGCGGCCACCGAGACCGCCATGGTCTTCGGCGAGCTGTACCGCAACGGGGCCGAGTGGAAGTTCCGCGCGGTCGGCCAGGGCTACGCCTCCGGCCTCGCCGGCATCGCCACCGACTTCGGCGTCGGCCTCTGACCCAGCCGGGGCCTCACTTGATGAGGCGCCCCGTGCCCCGCACGCGACTAGCGTGCGGGGCATGCTGCTGCTCGAACCCCTCGTCCCGGTGGACGGCTCCCTCCCGCCCGGCGTCCTCGCCGAACTGACGGAGCTGTACGCCTCCAACACCGCCTTCCACCGCGCCGGCGGGGACTTCCCCGACCCCGAGGACGTCACCGCCGAGCAGGTCGCGAGCAGCGTCAACGCCGAACTGGTCCACCCGGCGGTGGAGGTGCTGCTCGCCCGCGACAGCACCGACGGCACCCTCGCCGGGATCGCCGTCACCCTCGCCGAGCACCCGGACCCGCTCGACCCGTACCCCTGGATCGGCCTGCTGATGGTGCACGGCGGCCGACACCGCGCGGGCCTCGGACGCGAACTCGCCGGCCTGGTCGAGCAGCGACTGCGCGCGGCGGGCAGGGACGGCGTGCGCCTCGCGGTGCTCGACGCCAACCCGCGCGCGCTGGCGTTCTGGCGGGCGCTCGGCTACCAAGTGATCGACCACCGTGAGGACCGGCAGATGGGCCGCCCCTGCTCCGTCCTGCACAAGGACCTGCCTCCGGGGGCGCCGCGTACCATCGGCGGGTGATCGACCTCGGCTACTCGCTCTCCCGCCGCTTCCCCGACCCCCCGCAGACCGACTACCGCACCGCGGACGTGCGGGCGCTGCGCCACGACCTGTTCTGCGGGGACGTCTACCTGGCGGACGTGACGGCCGACCGCGAACTGTCCACAGCCTGGGGATGGGTGCCGGTCCTCGACTTCGCGTGGGCGCTGTGCGACATCGTCGAGCAGCTGGACCGGGACCCGCTCGGCAGCCGAGCCTCCCGCCCCCAGTACGCCGAGCTGGACTTCACCGAGTCCACCGACCGGCTGCGGTTCCAGCGCCGCTTCGGCTTCGTCGACGTCACCGCCGACTGGGCACCGGACGAGCGGCCGCTCTCCTTCGCCCACTCCGAGCTGCGCCGCGAGACCCGCGACTTCCTGCACGACCTGATCGCCGACCTCACCGACATGCACGACGGCCTGGACGCCAACCCCGCGATCTGGGACCTGCGGGCGCGCTTCCCGCGCGTATAGCCCGAATGGCGCAGCCCCGGGTGCGGGACCCGTTCGGCCGACGTCCACTTGGGGCATGGACGACTACAACTACCCGCTGCTGAACCTGTTCTGGACCATGCTCCTGATCTTCTGCTGGGTGCTGTGGTTCTTCCTGCTCTTCAGGATCATCGGCGACCTCTTCCGTGACCACACGGTGGGCGGGTGGGCCAAGGCCGGCTGGATCATCCTGCTGATCTTCCTGCCCTTCATCGGCGTGCTGATCTACATCATCGCCCGCGGCAAGGGCATGGCCGAGCGCGACCAGAAGCAGGCGAAGGAGATGGACGCGGCCTTCAAGCAGTACGTGCGCGAGGCCGCCTCGGGCGACGGCGGGGCGGCGGGCGGCAACGTCGACCAGCTGGCCAAGCTCGCCGAGCTCAAGAACCAGGGTCACATCACCGACGAGGAGTACGCCAAGGCGAAGGCGAAGCTCCTCGCTTGACCTCAAGCGGGGTTGAGGTCGAACAGTGGGCGGTGCGGATCATCCGACCGCCCACTGCCGATGTGTCCAGGGGGAAGCACCGTGCACGCCATCCGTCTCCACGCCTTCGGCCCGGCCGGGAACCTGCGGTACGAGAAGGCCGAGGACCCGCAGCCCGGCCCCGGCGAGGTGCGCATCGCCGTCGCCGCCGCCGGTGTCCACGTGATCGACACCGCCATCCGCTCCGGCGACCCCAAGGGCCCGTACCCGCTGCCGCCGCTGCCCACGATCCCCGGCCGCGAGGTCGCCGGCACCGTGGAGACCACCGGGGAGGACGTCGGTCCCGAGTGGCTCGGCAGGAGCGTCGTCGCCCACCTGGGCATGGTGCCGGGCGGCTACGCCGAACTCGCCGTCACCGCCGTCGGCAAGCTGCACGTGCTGCCCGAGGGCCGCGACGCCGCCGAGGCCGTCGCCATGATCGGCACCGGCCGCACGGCCATGGGCATCCTGCGCCAGGCCCCGTTGGGCCCCGGTGACACGGCCGTCGTCACCGCGGCGGCGGGCGGTCTGGGCAGCCTGCTGGTACAGGCCGCGCGGAACGCCGGCGCCGGCGTCCTGGGCCTGGCGGGCGGGCCGGTCAAGACCGGACGGGTGCTGGCCCTGGGCGCGGACGCCGCCGTCGACTACTCCGCGGAGGGCTGGACGGACAGGGCCCGGGAGGCCCTGGACGGGCGGCCCGGCACGGTCGTCCTCGACGCGGTCGGCGGCGACCTGGGCCGCGGCGCGGTGGGGCTGCTCGGCCCGGGCGGACGGCACGTGGTGTACGGCTGGGCGTCCGGGGGGCCACTGGAGTTCACGGCCGGGGAACTGGCCGCGCGCGGCATCACCTCCGAGGTCGTCCTGGGTCCCGCCATGCTGCGGATCGGGCTGCGCGCGCTGGAGGAGGAGGCCCTGGCGGAATGGGCGGCCGGGCGGCTCACCCCCGCCGTGCAGCGCTTCCCGCTCGCCGACGCCGCCGGCGCGCACGCGGCGCTGGAGAGCCGCGGCACGATGGGCAAGGTGGTCCTGGTCCCGTAGGGGCCGCCGCCGAACCGCTGCCCCCTGCCCTTTCCAGGACGGCTCTCCGCCTCGTTGCCGGAAGATCCGCCCGCCCGCGGCGCACAGGGCGCGGCCCCGGGGCCCCGTCGTGTGTGACCGCCCCGGTGGCGAGCCCATCGGCGCCGGCGCGGCGCCGGGCGCCGGATCCGATGGCGCGGCCGTGTGCCCATGGCGGGTCGCGGGCAGGGGGAAAACGTGACAACAGCCACGCACGCGCTGCGCGCGGTCCCGCTGACCGGCGGCCCGGTGGAGATCCGCGGCGCCCTCGACCTGGAGCGGACGAGCGCCGGTCTGCTGCCGCGCCGCCTGCCGGCGTGGACCCGCGCGCAGTACCCCGACGTCTTCATGGACGAGGTGACCGCCCTGCCGTCCGGCGTACGGCTGGCGTTCCGCACCGCGGCCCGGACGATCGAACTGGAGCTGCTGACCTCGGTGTGGCAGCTGGCGGGGACCTCCGAACCGCTGCCCGCCGGAGTCGTCGACCTGGTGGTCGACGGCGCACGCGCCGGCAGCGTCCCCGCACCGCCCGGGGACGTGCTCCACAAGCCGGACCTCTTCGCCGAGCCCTCGCGGCGCGAGCCGGGGGCACCGGGACGCGTCAGGTTCGGCGACCTGCCCGGGGGCGAGAAGGACGTCGAGCTGTGGCTGCCGCAGCAGACCCGCACCGAGCTCGTCGGGCTGTGGGCGGACGCCGAGGTGCTGCCGCCGCGCCCGACCGGCCGGCGCCGCTGGATCCACCACGGCAGCTCCATCAGCCACTGCGCCGCGGCCGACTCCCCGACCGCCACCTGGCCCGCGCTCGCCGCGGCCCTGGCCGGGGCGGAACTGCTCAACCTCGGGCTCGGCGGCAACGCCATGCTCGACCCGTACGTCGCCCGGACGATCCGGGACGTGCCGGCCGACCTGATCAGCCTGAAGCTCGGCATCAACATCGTGAACCGGGACGCCTTCCGGCTGCGCTCCTTCGGCCCGGCGGTGCACGGCTTCCTCGACACCGTCCGGGAGGGGCATCCGGACACCCCGCTGCTGGTGGTCTCGCCCATCAGCTGCCCCGTCGTCGAGACCACTCCCGGCCCGACCGCGCCGGACCTGTCCGCCCCCGTCCCGCGGGTCGTGGCGATGGGCAGCCCCGCGGACGTACCCGGCGGCGCCCTGACGCTCACCGTCATCCGGGCCGAGCTGGCCCGCATCGTCGCCGCCCGCGCCGCCTCCGGCGACCGGCATCTGCACTACCTGGACGGCCGCCGGCTGTTCGGCCCGGGTGACGTCGCCGACCTGCCCGACAACCTGCACCCCAACGCCGCGGGGTACCGGCGGATGGGCCGGCGCTTCGCGGCGCTCGCCTTCGGCCCCGGCGGGCCCTTCGCGGAGCGGCGCGGGGCGGGACGCGGCCCGGTCAGCCGGGTGTGAGCGGGCGCAGGACGCCGTCCGGGTCGTGGCGCCGCCACAGCTCGCGCACCCGCGCGCCGGTGGCCCCGGGGTAGGCGCGGTCGAAGACGTCGGGGCCGGTGCCGCTCTCGAAGTTCACGTACGAGCCGGTGGCGTGGTCCCGGACGGGCGCCCACACGTGTCGGAGGTCCTGCGCCGCGTACGGCGGGAAGTGGTTGCCCTGCGCGAGGACCTGCGCGGTGCGGTGCGCGTACGCGGTGGCGTCGGCCGGGGTGTCGTTGATCGCGCCCCCGAGGGAGCGCAGTTGGACGAAGGCGGGCCGGCGCCGGTCGCCCGCCGCCGCCATGACGGCGCGCGCCGCGTCCCGGGTCATCCCGGGCAGCAGGGAGTTGGTGCTCACGACGGGCTGCTGCCCGGTGTTCGGGTGCTGGTGCGCGGTGGAGACGAGCGCGGTGTACGGGGCCATGTGCGCGGAGGCCCGGAGCGGGCGGTGGCGTCCGGCCAGAAGGGGCCCGAGGGTGTCGCGCACGTGGTCGGGGTCGTCGTCGGCCACGGCCACGGAGACGGAGAGCGCCAGGCCGGGCCCGTTCGGCACGATCAGGGCGGCGGAGGTGAGCGTGCGCGGTGCGGCGGCCGTCGCGGACGCCCAGTGCGCGAGGGCGGCACCGTCCGCGTCGGCCTCGTAGACGAGCTGGGCGACGCCGATGTCCCCCAGTTCCATCGCCTCGATCTCGAAGGCGGTCACGATCCCGACGCCCCCGCCCGCGCCGCGCACCGCCCAGAACAGGTCCGGGTGGTGCGCGGCGTCGGCGCGCAGCGCGGTCCCGTCGGCCAGGACGAGCTCGACGGCACGGACCCGGTCGACGGTGAGGCCGTACACACGGGCGAGCCAGCCGATGCCGCCGGCGGTGGCCAGGCCGCCGGCCCCCACGTTGCCGTGGTCGCCCGAGCTGATGGCCAGACCGTGCGGGGCGAGCGCGGCCGCCACCGAGCCCCAGCGGGCGCCCGCCCCGACCCGCACCAGGCGGGCGGCGCGGTCCAGGACCCGGACGCCGTCGAGGGCCGAGAGGTCGATGACCACCCCTCCGTCGTTGGAGGACCGGCCGGACAGCCCGTGGCCTCCGCTGCGTACGGAGACGGCCAGGCCCTGCGCGCGGGCCGCCGCCAGCGCGGCGGCGACATCGCCGGCGTCGTGGACCAGGACCACGGCGGCGGGGCGGGCGATGGCGGTGTAGGTGGAGCTCAGCAGCGGGTAGCGGGGATCACCGGGCAGCACGGTCCGCCCCTTGAGCGCCCCCGGGGCGGCGAACGCGGCGGTCGTCATCGGCCCACCCGCTCGCGGACGGCCGGCACGACCTCGGCGGCGAAGACCTCCAGTTGCTGCCGGTGCGCGGTGAGCGGCCAGAACACGAAGGTGTCGAAGCGCAGCGCGGTCGCCCACTCGGCGAGGGTGTCCGCCCACCGGCCGACGCCGCCGTTCATGCCCGGGGCCCCGGAGCCGCCGATCACGCCGATGACGTTGTAGATGCGGCGGATCCGCGCCGGGTCGCGCCCGGCGGCGCGCGCGGCCTCGTCGATGATCCGCTGCCGCTCCGGCACCTCCTGGGGCGGCACGTAGATGTTCAGCGGCGAGATCCAGCCGTCCGCCGCCCGGCCGGCGACCGCCAGCATGCGCGGCCGCTGTCCGCCGAGCCACAGCTCCACCCGTCGCGGCGGCACCGGGCCCGCCTGGTAGCCGGGCACCGTGAGCATCTCTCCGCGGTGCCGTACCGGTCCGCCGTCCAGTGCCTGCCGCATGATCCGCAGGGACTCCTCCGTGTAGGCCACGGTCTCCCGCGGCGTCCGCGGGGGTGCCCCCATCGTGGCGATCGCCTCGGGGATGCCACCGCCGCCGACGCCGAGCCGGAACCGGCCGCCCGACACGGCGGCGAGGCTGGCCGCGGCCTTGGCCAGCATGACCGGGGGCCGCAGCTGCAGGTCGGCGACATCGGTGAACAGGGAGATCCGCGAGGTGCGGGCCGCCACGTGGGCGGCCAGCGTCAGCGCGTCGAGGTGCTCGGGCTGGTACGGGTGGTCCTGCAGGGCGAGCAGATCCAGCCCCGCGGCGTCCGCGGCGGCGGCCAGCTCCAGCGTCTCCGGCAGCCGGCCGGCGTCCGGGTCGAGGCTCAGGCCGAAGCGGAGCGGTTGTGGACGGTCGGTGGTGTTCATGGCTTCAGCGTCGGGGGGCCGGGGTCACCGGCAAAGAAAGGGATTAGCGGCTAACCTTTGGTAAGTGACCTTTCGCGACACGGACCCCGACATCGACGCCGAGGCCTGCACCGCCTTCCAGGCCGTCCTCGAACAGGTCGGCCGCCGCTGGACCGGCGCCGTCCTGCTGGCCGCGGCGCGCGGCGCGCGCCGCTTCACCGACTACCGCCGCATGGTGCCCGGCATCTCCGACCGCCTGCTCTCCCGGCGCCTCAAGGAAATGGAGGCCCTCGGCCTCATGACCCGCGAGGTCGTCCCCAGCACACCGGTCCAGGTCCTCTACCACCCCTCCGCCCGCGGCACCGAACTCCTCACCGCCCTCGAACCCCTCATCGCCTACGGCCTCCGCCACGCCCCCGCCCCGGCACCCCCGGACGCGGACCCGTCGGCCGCCTGACCCGGTCCGGCCACTGGTCAAGGCGGAACGACCCTGGTTTGACCACCGGATGACCGACGCCGGGACCGGAAACCACGACCGACTGCCCCGCGCCGCCGTCGTCCTGGGCGCCTGCTCCGTCGCCTTCTGGTTCTGCCGCCCCTTCTGGATGCTGACGTGGCTCATCGCGCTGCCCGCCGGCCTCTCGGGCGCCGGGCTCGGCTTCGTCGCGTACCGCACCGCGTCCCGCGAGGGCGCGAGCCGGGGCCGGTCCGTCACGGCCATGGCGCTCGGAGCCGTGGGGACGGCGGCCGCGATCGCCTACCTCGCCTTTCTGATCCGGCACCCGGACCTGGAGTGGACCCCCGCGCCCCTGCCGGGGCAGAACTGGGTGAGCCTGCCCCGGTAGCGGGCTCCGGCAGCAGCGCGGCGCGCGGCGCCCCTCCCTTGGTCTCCGCGTGTGGACGAAGGTGTCCGCGCGCGGAGACCCGTTGCCCGGCGCGCGCAACCCCTCAGCCCCGTAATTCCGCAACGAGTCACGTAAGCATCGCAAAAAATGAACACGCATCCGCACCTTGTCGGCATCAGACCGAAAACATCGCGCATGAGCCTTGTGGGGCGGCACGGCCGGTCCCTACTGTCGCCTCACCTCATGACGTCCGCTCCGCCTCGAACGTCCCGGGCGGTCGCGCCTTACGAGAGAAGAGCTGGGGATGACACGGACACGGAGCAGCAGCAGGAGAGCGTGGCGAAGAGCCGTGGCAGTGGTCGCGATGGCGGCCGGCGTCGGCATCGGCATCGGGCCGGTCGCCGGTACGGCGCAGGCGGGTGCCGTGCCGGCGCAGGGAGCGACAGGTCCGGTCGTGACGCGGGCGGCGCTGGATCCGGCGCTGGTCGCGGGGCGCGGCGCCGACCTGGGGTTCGAAGAGCAGGAGGCGGAGAACGCTGCGACGAACGGCGAGGTCATCGGCCCCGACCGCAGCGCCTACACGCTCCCGGCCGAGGCGTCCGGGCGGAAGGCGGTCACCCTGGAGCCGGGCCGGTACGTGGAGTTCACGCTCCCGGGCGCCGCCAACGCGATCACCGTGCGGTACAGCATCCCCGACGCGCCGGGCGGGGGCGGCATCACCGCGCCGCTCGACGTGACCGTCAACGGCCGCGCCCGCACGACGATGACGCTGACCTCCCAGTACGCCTGGCTCTACAACCAGTACCCCTTCTCCAACGACCCGCAGGCCGGGCTGCTCCACGACGACTGGTGGATCACCGAGTGCGGCTGCGTCCCCAACGCGACCACCCCGGCACCGGTGATCTCCAAGCCCTTCCGGCCGAACCACTTCTACGACGAGCAGCGCCTCCTGCTGGGCCGCACGTACAAGGCGGGCGACAGGATCCGGCTGACCGTCCCGGCGCGCGCCGGGGCCGTGCCGACGACCGTCGACCTCCTCGACTCACAACTGGTCGCCCCGCCCCGCGTCTCGCTCCTCGCCGCGAACGTGCTCGCCTTCGGCGCCGACCCGACCGGACGCCGGGACTCCGCGAGCGCCCTCGACAAGGCGATCGCCTTCGCCCGCCGCGCGCACCTGAAGGTCTACATCCCGCCGGGCACGTACCGGGTCAACCGGCACATCATCGTGGACGACGTGACGATCGAGGGCGCCGGCAGCTGGTACACGATCATCAAGGGCAAGGAGGTCGCGCTCGACTCCCCCGCGCCAGGAGGGTCCCCCAAGCCGGAGGCTGGGGGAGGCTCCGTCCACACCGGCGTCGGCTTCTACGGCAAGGACGCGTCGGCCGGCGGCAGCCGCGACGTCCACCTGTCGGGCTTCGCGATCGAGGGCGACGTCAGCGAACGCATCGACACCGACCAGGTGAACGGCGTCGGCGGGGCGATGAGCGACTCCACCGTCGAGGGCCTGTACATCCACCACACCAAGGTGGGCATGTGGTTCGACGGCCCGATGTCGAACCTGCGGATCACCGGCAACGTCATCACCGACCAGATCGCCGACGGCCTCAACTTCCACACCGGCGTGACGGATTCGGTCGTCCGCGACAACTTCGTCCGCAACTCCGGTGACGACGGGCTGGCGATGTGGTCGGAGAAGACCGGCAACGCCCGCAACACCTTCGACCACAACACCGTGCAGACGCCCGTGCTCGCCAACGGCATCGCGATCTACGGCGGCACGGACAACACCGTCTCCGGCAACCTGATCGCCGACCCCATCCGTGAGGGCAGCGCCCTCCAGGTGGGCTCCCGCTTCGGCGCCCAGCCGTTCACCGGGCATCTGTGGATCACCGACAACACCACCGTGCGGGCCGGTACGTACGAGCTGAACTGGAACATCGGCCTCGGCGCGATCTGGTTCTACGCACTGGAGCGGAACATCGACGCCGACATCCGGGTGACCGGCGACCACTTCCTCGACAGCACCTACAACGCGATCATGCTGGTCACCGACTGGCCGGTGAAGGACACGTACTCGATCACGGACGTGCACTTCAAGGACGTCCGGGTGGGCGGCACCGGCACCTCGGTCGTCAGCGCCCGGGCCGCGGGCTCGGCGTCCTTCGAGAACGTGGACGCCCGCAACGTCGGCGCGGTCGGGGTCGACAACTGCGGCTCCTTCAACTTCCCGGCCACCGGCTCCGAGTTCTCCCTGAACGACCTCGGCGGCAACGACGGCGGGGGCACCACCGGCCCGTGGCTGGGCACATGGGAGCTGCCCAACACCATCACCTGCGACGACCGCCCTCCGGTCGTCGTTCCCCCGGCCCCGTCCCCCTGGTGAGCCCCGCCCGGACCTGACCCGCGGGGTCCCGCGCGAGTCCGCCTCCGCGGGGGACCCCGGCCGTGGCCGGCATGGGGGCCTTCCCCGTACGCGCCTACGCGATCGTCACCGGAGCGGAAACCGACGGGCCCGGTCAGGGGAAGGCGGGAAGGGCGGGGGTCGCTCCGGGCGGACGTCGACGTAATCCGAGGCCGTGTTGCCGACGAGATGGCCGGTCCGGTCGCCTTGCCGAAGGTCACGGTCCAGGTGCCGTCCCGAGTCGCCCGTTCCGGATCGGCGAATCGGCCCTTGGCGTCGACGCCCAGGGCGTGCACGTACCGGTGGCTCCTGGCCCCGCGGGGCCGGAAGTACAGGGACACCTGGGTGTCGCGAGGAGCCTTCCGGACGGTGCCGCCGCGGTACCGGCCCTGGGCCGGATTCCGGCCTTGCGGCTGTTCGGGGGACTTGGCGTTGCAGTGTTCTGCCCCGTTCGTTGAGCAGGACCCAAGACCGAATCATCGAATGAGGTAGGTGGCTATGCATCGTCTGGCCAAGACTGTTCTCCTGACCGCCACTGCTGCGGCGGCAGCCGTGGGAAGCACCGGCGCGGCCTTCGCCGACGGCAAGGGCGGCCATGACAATGGGAGTGGTGCGACGGCCAAGGCAATTGCCGTCGGATCGCCAGGCTTTCACAGCGGCAACGTGTTCCAGCATCCGCTGAACCTCCCGACGAACCTCTGCGGCAACACGCACAACCACTTCGCCCTGCTGAACCCGACGCTCGGCAACGTCTGCATCAACAGTTAAGACAGCGGCGACGCGGTTGGTCACCGCCGTCGCTCTTCGGGCCCCGAAACACAACGCGCCTTCCTCCGCGCCGCCTTGAGTCGGGGCCCTTGCCATGCCCGAGCACCGACGACTGGCGACCGGAGTCGTCCATCGCACACCTGATTCAGTCTCGGATATCGCCAAGCCGGCACCACGGAGACGCTTTACCAGACGCGCACGGGCATACAGCCGGATACATAGACCGAAGACGGCCCCGGTCCCTTGCTGTCGGGTGTGAGGTCGGTGCAGCGACTTTGACCGGGAGCTGCTTCGGGCGCGAGTGATCAGGGCCCCTTGCGCCGGCCCGCGGATCGGGCAGGCTTGTGGACCTGCCCGTCAGTGCCCGGCGTGAGGCCGTGATCTTCGAGGCTCGCGCCGAATCCGGCCTTGTGCCCCGGTGTCCATGTGGGCGGACGGCGCGCCGAGCGGGCGAAGACCGGAGGCGTGGGCGCGGCCGGACGCGGGCCGCGCGCCGCCGCGCTTTGGCATGCGCGTCACCGAGGTCGCCGCAGTGCTGCCGGGCATGGCCGAGCGC
This sequence comes from Streptomyces sp. NPDC001070, assembly GCF_053598835.1. Taxonomy (NCBI): domain Bacteria; kingdom Bacillati; phylum Actinomycetota; class Actinomycetes; order Kitasatosporales; family Streptomycetaceae; genus Streptomyces; species Streptomyces sp. NPDC001070. The sequence goes on along the minus strand of NZ_JBSFLB010000029.1, from coordinate 93,947 downwards.
TCGGTCTGGTGGTGCGGGTGCAGGAGGCCGCCAGAGGCGTGGTGACCCGGCCCGCCATCCGCGCCGCCGCCCACCGCGGAGCCCTCCCCGTCCCCGCGGCCGACGACCAGCACGTACGGCTCCACCCGGCGCCGTTGCTCGGCTCCGAGCGGCTGGAGTCCCCGGGGCCGCGTGACGTACGGACCTTCGTCGCCGAGGTGTCCCGCCGGACGACTCCTGCCACGGCCACAGAGGCCCACCGCGTGCTCCGTACGGCCCTCACCGCGGCCTGCCGGGAGGAACTGGCGACCCGGAACGTCGCCTCGCTCGTGGAGCCGCCCAAGGCCGTCGGCCGCGGGCTGCCTCCCTGGACGCTGGACGAAACGCTGACGTTCCTGGAGGAGGCCCGTCGCGATCCGCTCTACGCCGCCCTCGTCCTGGCCGTCGCCATCGGCCCGCGACGTGGAGACGGGGCTCCGCCGGCCGGGCATGGACCTCGGCGACCGGGTCTTGCGGTTCAGCAAGCAGGTGCAGCGCGTCGGCGGCGAGCTCTACGAGGACACCCCCAGGAGCGGCCGTCAGCCACATGGAGCGCCTGCTCAGGCGTCGCCTCGCCCGTGAGTGACCGCCCGCGCGGAGAGCAGAGGGCCGGCGCTCGTGGCGAGCGCCGGCCTTCGTCATGCGGGCGCCCCGCCGGCACCGCATCCTGGGACCACGGCCCCGCCCTGGTTCCTCGGCTCGAGCCGGGCGGGGCCGCCCGTCATCCCTGTGCGCCGCCCAGCCGGCGCCCGCTCCCTGGCGGGAGGAGTCCGGGCGCAGTGCCCGAGGGATCCCCCCAGATGCCTCCCGTGGGCACGAGAGGCCCTCGCCGCACTGCCGTGCCGGGGGCTTCTCGTTCCCGGCAGGCTTTGCCATTGAGGGCGCCCGCCGGCGCGCGTCGGGGTGTATACCTGAAGTAACCGCATAAAAACCCCAAAACGGTCGCATCGCTGCGCCTCTGAGGAGCCCACCATGTCCTACGGAGCCGGCGGTGCCGCCCGCGCCGCCCCTCGCCCCGATGTGCCCCTGGCCCGCGACTGCGAGGTATGCCTCGGCTGGGGAACCGTGGTCACCGACCAGGGGCGACACGAACTCTGCCCGGCCTGCCAATGCCGGGCTTGCCAAGTGGGGCGCGCGCAGTGATGATCCGCCCCACGATGACGAGGCCCCCACCGCGGCAACTGCGGTGGGGGCCTCGTGCCGTCGGAGATCGGCACTTGTGGCGAGCGCCGGCCCGCACCGTTGCAGCCTCCATCGGGTAGGACCGCCGTCCACGGCGCACCCGTACGGCATTTCTGAGCAGAAGGAGCCCTGCGGTGCCCGGCCATGGGGAGGTCTGCACCGCGCGCATCAGCCGGTGGGGGCTTCCTCGCCTCGGCTGGCGTCGCTCCCCGCGTGGTGACGGGGATCCCCGGGCACAGCCGGATCGGCATCACGACGGACGTCCACACGCACGTGACATCCGCCACACAGTGTGAGGCCGTCAGCCACTTGGACCACCTGCCCGGGCGTCGTCTCGACCGTGAGTGACCGCCCAGGTCGATGTCACCCGTGGATGTCGAACGCCCCTGACCGATCATGGTCCGGGGCGTTGTCGCTGCTCCCAACTGGAGCCGCCTGTCGGGTTCGAACCGACGACCTTCGCTTTACAAGAGCGGTGCTCTACCAGCTGAGCTAAGGCGGCACGGCACCGTGCCCGCTCCGGGATGGCCGGACGACGGGTGGGGCCACGAGAAGTGTACCCAGGCGGGGAGGGGGGAGGACTCGGGAATTCGGGGCCGGGAGGGTGCTGACAAAGCGGGGCGGTGCGGGTAGCGTCACGGGAGGTCCACGCCTTGTGGACTAGACCTCATTCCTTTACTCGGATCGTCCGGCACGTTCCTGCCGGTGAAGGGAACGCATCACCATGGCCACTGTCACCTTTGACAAGGCAACCCGGATCTACCCCGGGTCCGAGCGCCCCGCCGTCGACGCGCTTCAGATCGACATCGAGGACGGCGAGTTCCTCGTCCTCGTCGGCCCGTCGGGCTGCGGCAAGTCGACCTCCCTCCGCATGCTGGCCGGCCTGGAGGACGTCAACGCCGGCGCGATCCGGATCGGTGACCGGGACGTCACCCACCTTCCGCCCAAGGACCGGGACATCGCCATGGTGTTCCAGAACTACGCGCTGTACCCGCACATGACGGTCGCGGACAACATGGGCTTCGCCCTGAAGATCGCGGGCGTGAACAAGGCCGAGATCCGCAAGCGGGTCGAGGAAGCCGCCAAGATCCTGGACCTCACCGAGTACCTGGGCCGCAAGCCGAAGGCGCTCTCCGGTGGTCAGCGCCAGCGTGTGGCGATGGGCCGCGCGATCGTGCGTGAGCCGCAGGTGTTCCTCATGGACGAGCCGCTGTCCAACCTGGACGCGAAGCTCCGTGTCCAGACCCGTACGCAGATCGCCTCGCTGCAGCGCCGCCTCGGCGTCACCACGGTGTACGTCACCCACGACCAGACCGAGGCCATGACCATGGGCGACCGCGTGGCGGTCCTCAAGGACGGTCTGCTGCAGCAGGTCGACACCCCGCGGAACATGTACGACAAGCCGGCCAACCTCTTCGTCGCGGGCTTCATCGGCTCGCCGGCGATGAACCTGGTCGAGGTGCCGATCGCCGACGGCGGCGTGAAGTTCGGCAACTCGGTGGTGCCGGTCGAGCGTGACGCGGTGCAGGCCGCGGCCGACAAGGGCGACCGCACGGTCACCGTCGGCGTCCGCCCGGAGCACTTCGACATCGTCAACGGTGACGGCTCCGGCCTGTCCAAGGACGCGCCGGCGGGCCTGGCCGTGACGGTGAACGTCGTCGAGGAGCTGGGCGCGGACGGTTTCGTCTACGGCTCGGCCGAGGTCGGCGGCGAGCACAAGGACCTGGTCATCCGCGTCGGCGGCCGCCAGGTGCCGGAGAAGGGCTCCGTGCTGCACGTCGTTCCGCGTGCCGGCGAGAGCCACGTCTTCTCGACCTCCAGCGGTGAGCGTCTGAGCGACTGAGCCACCGAGCTCGGAGCTCCGCGACGGACACACGTGGCCCGGCCCCCGCGCAAGGGGGGCCGGGCCACGGCCGTTCCCAGGCCGCGCATAACACCACATTTCCTGCCATAGGAAGGCGTTTCGACCATGTTCGTCAATGTGCACGTAGTTGATCAAGGGGCATTCATCACTCATCAGAGTGGCTAAATGTCGCCAAATCATCACTCCTCGCTACCATCGCTGCCGTGAACCAGGTAGCCCGCCGCATCGGCAAGTCACTCGCCCTCGTCCTCCCGGTCGTCCTCGTGCTCTCAGGCACCCTCGCCGTCACCCGCGTCCCGTGGGCCACTTCGGCGTCCGAGGCCCAAGTCCTCACCGCCTCGCACCAGAAGAACGCGCTGTCCGAGCGGTCGGCCCCGCAGGAGGTGCTCCGCCGCAGCCTGCTGGGCGAGCTGCAGGAGAAGAACCCCGGCATCGCCCTGACGCACCTGCAGCGCGAGATGGCCGAGCGGCCCTCGCTGGCGCAGTACTGCGGCTCGATCGCCAGGTCCCTCGGCCGGGCCGCGGTCGCCAAGTACGGCTCGGTGCAGCGCGCCCAGGCCTGGTCGCGTCCGGTCTGCGACACCGCCTTCGCGACGGGCGTGGCCTCCCTCGGATGACCCGCGAGCCGGGTCGCGTAGGGTGCGCTCATGAACGGCGCGCCCCCGACCTCCCAGGCGGTGACCCAGGCCGTCCTCCTCGCCGGAGGACAGGGCTCCCGCCTGAGGCCCTACACCGACACCCTCCCCAAGCCGATGATCGAGATCCCCGGGACCGGGGTCCCGATCATCGGCCATCAACTCGCCTGGCTGGCCGCCGAGGGCGTCACCGACGCCGTGGTCTCGTGCGGCCACCTCGCTGAGGTCCTCCAGGAGTGGCTCGCCGGCGCGGCGGCCGACCTGCCGCTGCGGGTGACCACCGTCATCGAGCGCGAGCCGCTGGGACGCGGCGGCGGCCTGAAGTACGCCGCCGCCTCGCTGCCCCGGCCGCAGGAGGCCTGGTACGCCACCAACGGCGACATCTGGACCCGCTTCTCGCTGCGGGATATGGCCGCCTTCCACTTCGAGCGCGCCGCGGTCGCCACGCTGGCACTGGCCCGGCCGCGCATCCCGTGGGGCGCCGTGGAGACCAACGAGTTCGGCCATGTCCTGGACTTCATCGAGGCGCCGCCCTCGCCGTTCCTCATCAACGCGGGCGTCTACGTCTTCTCCCCCGAGTTCACCGAGTTGCTCCCGGAGCGCGGTGACCACGAGCGCACCACCTTCCCCCAACTCGCCCGGGAACGGCGGCTCGCGGGCTTCCCGCTGCCCCAGGGCGCGTACTGGCGGGCCATCGACACCGCGAAGGACCTGACCGAGGCCGCGAAGGAGCTCGCCTCCCAGGCGTGAGCGCACGCGCCGTACGCGGCGGGCCGGGGCGCACCGCGGCACGACGGCAACGACGAGGAGGCGGCCGGAGGAGAGAACCTCCGGCCGCCTCTTCTCGTGTGCCGTACGGGCGTTACGCGACCTTGCCGGACCCGTGCCGCGCCGGGGCGCCGAACAGCCAGCCGGAGGTCTCTCCGCTGCCCAGCAGCCCGCCGAGGGCGCCGCCGCTGTCGGAGGAGCCGCCACCGCCGCCGGCGCCGCCGTTGCCGCCGCCCGTCGTGGGCGGGTTGCTCGGCAGCGTCGGGCGGGACGGGACGGACGGCACGGTCTGCGAAGGTCCGCCGCCGGTGCCGCCCCCGGTACCGGTGTTCGTGGAGCCGGGGCGTGAGTGCGTGGCGTTGGGCGCCGAGGACGCCGCTCCGGGCGCCGGACGCGAGGGGGACGGGGACGACGAGGGACCGCCGGAACGGCCCGCCGAGGGGGCCGTGGAGGGCCTGGCCGACTTCTCGCCGGGCACCTCGGGCAGCGGGGAGCCCTCGAGGTTGTTGGTCGGCAGGTCGGTCGGGGCCGGGAGCTCGGAGCGCGGGCTGGTGGACCGTACGGCGGTGCCGAGGGTGGCCCCGACGACCAGCGAGAGCCCGGCCAGCACCGTGGCGAGCACCGCGCCGCGCCGCAGCACCCGGCGCCGCAGCTCCCACAGCGGGGTGCGCGGGCCGAGCTTGCGCCAGGCCTCGCTCGCCAGGCGGCCGTCGGCGGAGTAGACCGGTGCGCCGGCGATGACCAGCGGGCTCCAGGCGGCCAGCATGATGATGTCGGGCGTGTCGTAGGCCGGCACGGTCCGCCAGCTCACCGTCACCAGCAGGGCCGTCGACAGCATCACGCCGATCGACGCCGCGAACCGCTGCCAGAGCCCGAAGACCGTCAGCACACCCGCGATGACCTGCAGGAAGGCCACCGTCAGCCCGGCACCGATGGGGTGCGCCAGCGCGAGATCGCGCAGCGGCTCGGCCATCCCCCACGGGTGGAGCGAGCCGAGCCAGGTCACCATCGAGCCGCGCTTGCCGCCGTCGAAGTAGACGGGGTCGCAGAGCTTGCCCATGCCGGCGTAGATGGAGATGAAGCCCAGGAAGATGCGGAGCGGCAGCAGCACGATGCCGAGGTTCATGCGGCGGCCGGGGTAGTAGGCGTGCCGGATCGGCTCGGCCCGGTCGCGGGCGCGGCCGTGCTCGCTGCCGGGCTCCCCGTACGACTCGAAGTCGGTGTCCTCGTCACCGGGGTCGCCGGGGGCGCCGTGCGGCGCGGCGTAGGCGAACTCACCGGTGTCCTCGGGGTCGAGGTAGTCGTCGTAGGCGCCGCGCGCGGGGCGGATGCCGCCCAGCATCTCGCCGGGCGCCGGCGGCCGGCGGGGCGGGCCGAGGACGGGCTGCGGCGGCTCCTCGATCCGCGGCAGCACCTGCGTCGCGGCGCCCACGTCCGGGCCGCCGTCCATCTGGCCGTGGCGCACGGCCGCGAGCAGCTGGGTGGCGGCGGCGTCGCCGGGTTCGCTGCGCCCGGACCACACCAGGGGCGCGCCGCGCCGCTGCGCGGCGGCGGAGGGTCGTACGGAGGTGGGAATGACGGGGACGCGCTGGGTCCTCGCCAGCGCGCGTCCCGACGTAGCGCCGAGCTGCACGCGGAAACTCGCGTGATTGACGATGACCTGGGCCGGGTCGGAGGAGACCTTGAGCATGTTGAGCACAGGCTCGTCAGTGACCGCCGACGACCGTCCCCCCGGAGGAGTGCGGGGTGTTCTGGTGTCCACACTCATCTAACCGAGTGACACCCGATAAGGACACTGTGTGACGGGCCCCGTTGTGTCCGAGGCCCGTCAATCAGGGGTTACGGCCGGTTCAGGCCCGGCGGCGCGCCGCCTCGTAGAGCACGATGCCCGCCGCGACGCCGGCGTTCAGCGACTCGGCGCCGCCCGGCATCGGGATGCGCACGCGCAGGTCGCAGGTCTCGCCGACGAGCCGGGACAGGCCCTTGCCCTCCGAGCCCGCGACGATGACGACCGGCCCGGCGAGCGCCTCGAGGTCCTGGAGCTCGAGCTCGCCGTCGGCGGCGAGGCCGACGACCGTGAGGCCCGCCTTCTGGTACGCCTCCAGCGTCCGGGTGAGGTTGGTGGCGCGGGCGACCGAGACCCGGGCGGCGGTGCCGGCCGAGGTCTTCCAGGCACCGGCGGTCATCCCGGCGGCGCGGCGCTCGGGGACGACGACCCCGTGGCCCCCGAAGGCGGCGACGGAGCGGACGACGGCGCCGAGGTTCCGCGGGTCGGTGACCCCGTCCAGTGCCACGATCAGCGGGTCCTCGCCTGCGTCGAAGGCCTCGGCGGCGAGGTCCTCGGGGTGGGCGTACTCGTACGGCGGGATCTGCAGCACCAGGCCCTGGTGGTTGAGCCCGTTGGTGATGCGGTCCAGCTCCGGGCGCGGGGCCTCCATCAGCGGGACGCCGCGCTCGGTGGCGAGTTTGATGGCCTCGCGCACCCGTTCGTCGTTGTCGATGAACTGCTGGACGTAGACCGCCGAGGCCGGGATGTCGGCGCGCAGCGCCTCCACCACCGGGTTGCGCCCGGCCACCAGCTCGGAGGTGGACTTGGCGCCCCGGCCCGAGGGGCGGCGCGACTGCGCGGACGCGGCGCGCTTGGCCCTGGCGTTCGCGGCACGCTGCTTGGCGTGCCCCTTGCGCGCCTCCGCGGGCGGGGTGGGGCCCTTGCCCTCCAGGGCCCTGCGCCGCTGCCCGCCGCTACCGACCGTGGCGCCCTTCTTGTTGGACGTGCGGCGGTTCCTGCGCTGGCTGTTGCCGGCCATGGGTCACCTGTTTCCTGCTGCTGTTGCTGCTACTGCGTGAACGAACGTACGTGTCAATGATGGCGCGGGCGCCCGGCTACCGGGAGCCGAGCGACCAGCGCGGCCCGGAGGGGGTGTCCTCGATCTCCAGCCCGGACTGCTGGAGCCGGTCGCGGATGGCGTCGGCGGTCGCGTAGTCCTTGCGCCCGCGGGCCGACTCCCGCTGCTCCAGCACCAGCCGGACGAGCGAGTCCACGACCCCGTGCAGGTCCTCGCTGCGCTCGCCGCCGGACCAGTGCTCGTCGAGCGGGTCCAGGCCGAGCACGCCGAGCATCGCGCGCACCTCGGCGAGGCGGGCGACGGCGGTCTCCTTGTCGTCGGCGGTGAGCGCCGAGTTGCCCTGCCGGACGGTGGTGTGGACGATCGCCAGCGCCTGCGGGACGCCCATGTCGTCGTCCATCGCCTCGGCGAAGGCCGGCGGCACCTCGGCGGCCGGCTCGACCGGGCCCGCCATCTCGACGACCCGCTGCACGAAGCCCTCGATCCGCGCGAACGCCGACTCGGCCTCGCGCAGCGACTCCTCGCTGTACTCGATCATCGAGCGGTAGTGCGGGGTGCCGAGGTAGTAGCGCAGCACGATGGGCCGCCAGCGCTTGGTCATCTCGCTCACGAGGACCGAGTTGCCGAGCGACTTGCTCATCTTCTCGCCGCTCATCGTGACCCAGGCGTTGTGCATCCAGTACGCGGCGAAGTCGTCGCCGTACGCCTTGGCCTGCGCGATCTCGTTCTCGTGGTGCGGGAAGATCAGGTCGATCCCGCCGCCATGGATGTCGAAGGCGCTGCCCAGGTACTTGTGGGCCATCGCCGAGCACTCCAGGTGCCAGCCGGGCCGGCCGCGGCCCCATGGGGTCTCCCAGGAGGGCTCGCCGGGCTTGGCGGCCTTCCACATGGCGAAGTCGCGCTGGTCGCGCTTGCCGGTCTCCCCCTCGCTCTCCGGCTGGCGGAGGTTGTCCAGCTCCTGGTTGGACAGCTCCAGGTAGCCGGGGAAGGAGCGGACGTCGAAGTAGACGTTGCCCTCGGACTCGTAGGCGTGGCCGCGCTCGATGAGGCCGCGCATCATCTCGATCATCTCGGGGATGTGGCCGGTGGCGCGCGGTTCGTACGTGGGCGGCAGGCAGCCGAGCACGTCGTAGCCCTCGTTGAAGGCCCGCTCGTTCTCGTAGCCGATCGCCCACCAGGGGCGGCCCTGCTCGGCGGACTTGGCGATGATCTTGTCGTCGATGTCCGTGACGTTGCGGACGAAGGTCACGTCGTAGCCGCGGTGGGCGAACCAGCGCCGCATGATGTCGAAGTTCAGATCGGACCTGATGTGCCCGATGTGCGGGGCCGCCTGCACGGTCGCGCCGCACAGGTAGATCGAGACGCAGCCCGGCCGGAGCGGGGTGAAGTCACGGACCTGGCGCGCGTTGGTGTCGTACAGGCGAATAGTCACGCATCAAGGGTAGTGGCCCCGGGTGCGTGCGCCGTCCGCTCGGCGTGAGCTTCACGGTGTCGTAACGCCCGGGGGCACCGTGGAGCGGCTCGCGGGGGCCGGCCGGAGGCCGCGCGCTTCACCCGTACGACGGACGGCGCGGCCCGCGGGCGGCCGGGCAACTCACTCCCGCCGCACGTCACTTCGCCCGGCGGACCACCAGTGCGGTGGCGACCGCGGCCAGTCCCTCGCCACGTCCGGTGAAGCCCAGGCCGTCGGTCGTCGCGCCGGAGACCGCCACAGGGGCGCCCACCGCGGCGGACAGGATCTCCTGCGCCTCGTCGCGGCGCTTGCCGATCTTGGGGCGCGGGCCGATGACCTGGACCGCCACGTTGCCGATGGCGTAGCCCGCCTCGCGGACGATCCGGGCGGCCTCCGTGAGCAAGGTCACACCGGACGCGCCCGACCATTCCGGCCTTCCGGTGCCGAAGTGCGCGCCCAGGTCGCCCATCCCCGCGGCGGAGAACAGCGCGTTGCAGGCGGCGTGCGCGACGACGTCGGCGTCGGAGTGCCCGGCGAGGCCGTCGCCCTCGCCCTCCCAGAGCAGGCCGGCGACCCACAGCTCGCGGCCGGCCTCGAAGGCGTGGATGTCGGTGCCGATCCCCACCTGGGGCAGCGGCGGGATCGCGGGGTCCTGCTCGGCGCCCGTCGGCTCAGTACTCATCGGCGGCCCTCCGGCGGGCGAGGACCGCCTCGGCGAGGACGAGATCCAGCGGGCGGGTGACCTTGAAGGCCTCCTCGTGGCCCGGTACGACCAGCACCGGGACGCCGAGCCGCTCGACCATGCTCGCGTCGTCCGTGACCTGGCCGGTGACCGTGGTGTGCGCCTTGAGCAGCGTCGCCCGGTCGAAGCCCTGGGGGGTCTGCACGGCGCGCAGCAGCGAGCGGTCCGGGGTGCCGACGACGGTGTCGGTGGCCGGGGCGATCTCCTTGACCGTGTCGGCGAGCGGCACTCCCGGCACGACGGCCGAGGCGCCCTCCCGTACGGCGGCGGCGACGGCGTCGACCATGTCGACCGGCACGAGCGGGCGGGCGGCGTCGTGGACGAGCACCACCTCGACCTCGTCCGGCAGCGCGGCCAGCCCCAGCCGTACCGATTCCTGGCGGCTCTCGCCGCCGGCGACGACCTTGATGTCCTTCGCCTCGGGCAGGCCGTGGCTGTCCAGCAGCGCCCTGACCTCGGCGACCCCGTCCGGGGGCGCCACCACGACGACCAGTGACACCGCGCGGGCGCGGGTCATGGCGCGCACGGCGTGCACGAGGATCGGAACGCCGCCCAGGGTGCGCAGCGCCTTGGGCGCACCGGGGCCGAGCCGGACTCCGCGTCCGGCGGCGGGAATGACTGCCGCGGTAGTCAGGTTTGTGTCCTTGGCCGAAATGGGTATCGCCTCAACGTGCCGGGCACGAAGCCCCTGTCGGACCCTTCCGTGACACCGACAGGGCCGGCTGCCCGGGCCCGGCACTCAGTATGCAGGGGGAAGCGGCGCGCGAACGAAGACGAGGGGGCTCCTCGGCGCCGTCGAAATGCCGGGAAGGTGTTCTGGCATGCCGCAGTGCCCGGCGTATGGGACGCACCGGGCACCGCAGCGGAAATCCGCGTCAGGACGCGAGGACCTCGTCGAGGAGGGTCTCGGCCTTGTCCTCGTTGGTGTTCTCCGCGAGCGCGAGCTCACTGACCAGGATCTGGCGGGCCTTGGCGAGCATGCGCTTCTCGCCGGCCGACAGCCCGCGCTCCCGCTCACGACGCCACAGGTCACGCACGACTTCCGCGACCTTGATGACATCGCCGGAGGCGAGCTTCTCCAGATTTGCCTTGTAGCGGCGGGACCAGTTCGTGGGCTCCTCGGTGTACGGTGCGCGCAGCACCTCGAAGACCCGGTCCAGCCCTTCCTGACCGACCACGTCGCGCACGCCGACGAACTCCGCATTGTCCGCGGGCACGCGTACCGTCAAGTCGCCCTGGGCGACCTTGAGCACCAAGTAGGTCTTGTCCACGCCTTTGATCTGGCGAGTTTCGATGGCCTCGATCAGCGCGGCCCCGTGATGGGGATAGACCACGGTGTCGCCAACCTTGAACGTCATGTGACAGGTACCCCTTCCGTGGCTATCCAGGGTAACACGGGAACGGCTGGTTCTGAATGGCGTTTTCGCAGGTCAGGGCATATCTCGGGGCTTGACAAGTGCGCCTGGAACGTGCTGCGAGTGGGTACCGGAAGGCGGAATTCGCAGGTCGGAGCCGGTATCGAGGGGGCCGGAAACGCGCCCGTTACACCCCACGGACGGCCGAAGCAAGGGGAGGAACATCCCGATTTGTCGCTCTCTTGCGGGGGGTCTCTCGCTACTCCGTTCGGCCCCCGAGGGCTTCCCGTGATCCATTTTCGTACCACACCGGATTTCCGTCCGGTGGTTGAACAGGAAATGGATCTTGCCGCAGTGGCGGGAATCGTTCGGCGGAATCCCGGAATGGATTCCGTCAGGACCGCGCCGGTACGCGCCGGAGCCCCGCGAAGGGCCGTCAGGGGCCCTCAGGACGCCTCCGGGACACCCGGGCGGGTGAAGCCTCGCCCCGCCGAGGGGTGGCCCGGTGCGGGCACGGAACACGGGCTCGGTAACCTAAGCCAGCACCAGGTAAGCCGTAAGTCCCGTACGTCCGTACCTCCGTACCCCGCCCAAGGAGATGCCGCCGCCGTGAGCAGCAGCCTTCGACGCGGCGTCCTCGCCGCCGCCCTCGCACTCTCGATCGCCCCGCTCACCGCTTGCGCCGCCGGGAACAGCGCCGACACGCTGCGCATCAGGCCGGACAACGCCGCCACCAGCGTCGGCGACATCGAGGTCCAGAACGTCGTGGTGCTCACGCAGGCCACTTCCGACGGCTCCTCCTCGGTGACGGCCAAGGTCTTCAACAACGGCGACGACGAGCAGACCCTGCAGTCCGTCAAGGTCGGCTCCAAGGACGCCGACCTGTCCGCCCCGATCACGGTGCCGGGCCACAGCTCCCTGCTGCTCGGCGGCGACGGCAACCCGGCGGCCCTCTTCAAGGGGGGTTCCGAGAGCAAGAACGACGGCGACTTCCAGAAGGTCGTCTTCGACTTCAGCAAGACCGGCGAGGTCTCCCTGCAGGCCCTCGCACTGCCCGCGGCCGGCTACTACGCGTCGTTCGGCCCGACCCAGAAGGCCGCGCCGAGCGAGTCGGCAAGCCCGAGCGGGTCGCCCGCCGAGGGCGCCACCGGGACGGCCTCGCCCACCGCGACGGAGACGGTCACCTCGTCGCCCGCCGGCTGACACCGACCACGCGGAGGGGGCCCCGGGAGCGATGTGCTCCCGGGGCCCCCTCCGCGTGCGGTTCACGGCTCGAACTTGTAGCCCAGGCCACGGACCGTCACCAGGTAGCGCGGCGCACCCGGGTGCGGCTCGAGCCCGATCCCGCGTGCGCTCCTCGCACCGCCCGGCCCCCAGGGGGCCTCACGGGCTTCGCAGCGCTGTGCCGGACTCCGTCCGGCCTCCCCTTCCGCGTGCGGTTCACGGCTCGAACTTGTAGCCCAGGCCACGGACCGTCACCAGGTAGCGCGGCGCACCCGGGTCCGGCTCGATCTTGGCGCGGAGGCGCTTGACGTGGACGTCGAGGGTCTTGGTGTCCCCGACGTAGTCGGCGCCCCAGACCCGGTCGATGAGCTGCATACGGGTCAGCACCCGGCCCGCGTTGCGCAGCAGCATCTCCAGGAGGTCGAACTCCTTCAGCGGCAGGTCGACCTTGCCTCCGCCCACCGTGACGACGTGCCGGTCGACGTCCATCCGGACCGGGCCGGCCTCCAGGGCGGCGGGGGAGATTTCCTCCGGCTCGCCACGGCGGCGCAGGACCGCGCGGATGCGAGCGACCAGCTCGCGGGAGGAGAAGGGCTTCGTGACGTAGTCGTCCGCTCCTATTTCGAGGCCGACAACCTTGTCGATCTCGCTGTCCTTCGCGGTGACCATGATCACCGGGACGTTGGACTTCAGCCGCAGCTGGCGGCAGACCTCGGTGCCGGGCAGGCCCGGCAGCATCAGGTCGAGCAGGACCAGGTCGGCGCCGTTGCGCTCGAACTCGTCCAGCGCGTCGGGCCCGGTCGCCGAGATGGCGACCTCGAAGCCCTCCTTGCGGAGCATGTACGACAGGGCATCACTGAAGGACTCTTCGTCCTCGACGACGAGTACTCGGGTCACGGGAGGACCTCCGGGGCGGGGATGTGATCGGGAAACGTCTCGTAGAGGGCGGGGGAAGAGCCGGATCCCGGTTCGGGGCCGGCGTCCTCCGCCGCCACGGCGGTGGAGCGGTCCCGGCCGTCCCGGGTCGCCGCGGCTTCGGGCAGCCGCAGAGTGAAGGTGGAGCCCTGGCCTTCGGCGCTCCACACCGTGACCTCCCCGCCGTGGGAGGCGGCCACGTGCTTGACGATGGACAGACCGAGGCCGGTGCCGCCGGTGGCGCGCGAACGCGCCGGGTCGACCCGGTAGAACCGCTCGAAGATGCGGTCCCGGTCCTTTTCGGAGATGCCGATTCCCTGGTCGGTCACGGAGATCTCGACCAGGTCGCCGCTGGGCGTGGCGACCCTGCGGCCCGCGATCCCCACGCGGGTGCGGGCCGGGCTGTAGTTGACCGCGTTCTCGACGAGATTGCCGAGCGCGGCCGCGAGCTGGCCGCGGTTGCCCCAGATGCGCAGGTCGGGGGCACCGCCGGTGACCATGGTGATCTGCTTGGCGTTCGCCGGGTGGCGGCAGCGGTCCACCGCCTCGGCGACGAGGTCGTCGACGGCGACGGGCTCGGCGTCGTCGAGGGGGCTGTCGTCCTGGACCCGGGAGAGGTCGATGATCTCCTGGACCAGGCTGGTCAGCCGGGCGGCCTCGATCTGCATCCGGCCCGCGAAGCGCTCGACGGCCTCGGGGTCGTCACTGGCGTCCATCACCGCTTCGGAGAGCAGCGACAGCGCGCCGACCGGGGTCTTGAGCTCATGGCTCACGTTGGCGACGAAGTCGCGCCGTACCGCCTCGATGCGCCGGGCGTCGGTCAGGTCCTCGACCAGCAGCAGCACCAGGCGGGAGCCCAGTGGTGCCACCCGGGCGGAAACCGCGAGGCCCTCGCCGCGGCCGGCGCCCCGGCGTGGCAGGTCCAGTTCCACCTGCCGTATCTCGCCGTCCCGCCGGGTCTCCCGGGCCATCTGCAGCATCTGGTCGACGGCGAGCCTGCCGCCACGGACCAGTCCGAGGGCGTACGCCGCCGAGCTGGCCTTGACCACCGTGTCGCCCTCGTCGAGGACGACGGCCGACGAGCGCAGCACGGAGAGCACCGTGTCCACGCCCGGCGGTAGTACGGCTGCGGCGTCGGGCCGCAGGGATGTGCGCGTGGGGCGGGCCTGTTCCCGCTCGCTCCAGCGGAACGCGAGCACAGCGATCACACCGGTACAGAGCCCGGCGATCGCACTGGCTGCGGCGACTGCCGCGTTCACGTCCATACACCCAGGTTAGGGGGACGGAATGAGTGGCCCACAGCCATGGAAGCGTCTTCTCGAACGCGCGTTGCCAAGAGTTCACCGTGGTGTCAGCGCTGATTCATTCCGGATGCTCGGGCGGTACGCGTCCGCGCGCGAGCGTGGGAGCGTGTCAGCCTGGAGGACAATCCTCTTTTCGAACAGCTGAAGCGGCAAGGAAAGGAACGCGATGCGCGACGCATACCATGAGGAACTCGACTCGATCGGTGACGGCCTGGTCGAGATGGCCCGGCTGGTGGGATCCGCGATCGGGCGGGCCACCACGGCGCTGCTCGATGCCGACCTCAAGCTCGCGGAGAGCGTGATCGCCGCCGACGAGAAGGTGGACGACCTGCAGCGCGAGCTCGAGAACCGGGCAATCACCCTGCTCGCCCGCCAGCAGCCCGTCGCGACCGATCTGCGGATCGTCGTCACCAGCCTGCGCATGAGCGCCGACCTGGAGCGCTCGGGCGACCTCGCCCGGCATGTGGCGAAGCTCGCACGCCTGCGCTTCCCGAACACCGCCGTCCCGCGCGACCTGCACAGCACGATCCTGGAGATGGGTCAGCTGGCGCAGCGCCTGATGGCCAAGGCCGCCGAGGTCATCGTCACCAAGGACGTCGACGACGCGCTGCAGCTGGAGGCGGACGACGACCGCATGGACGAGCTGCACCGCACGCTCTTCCAGCACCTGCTCGACGACCGCTGGAAGCACGGCATCGAGACGGCCGTGGACGTCACGCTCGTCGGCCGCTACTACGAGCGCTTCGCCGACCACGCGGTCTCGGTGGCCAAGCGCGTCGTCTACCTCGTCACCGGCGAGCACGCGGACGAGCTGACCCCGCCTCCCACCCCGATCCCGGCGGAGTAGTACGGCGCGGCGCGCGGGGCGGGGGCGTCGCCCGCCCCGCGTAACGCTTCCGCGCGCCGTTGATGCGCCGGTGGGGGACGCCGTTCACTGGTGGCAGGCATGCAGGCAGCCGTCACCAACGGCAGAGGAGGGTAACGATGCCCGAGTCCCCCACTTCGCCCACCGCCCGCGACCAGCCGTCCCCAGAGGGGAGCCCGCAATCCGTCGGCATCCGCGAGCTGCCGCTGCTCGGAGCATGCGGCTGCGGATCAGGCTGCGGATGCGGCTGCCAGTCCGGAGCGCCGTGCCGCTGCGGCGGCAGCTGCTGACTCCACCGGCTCCAGGCCACCCGCGCTCTTCAGGGTCGGGGGCCCGTCCGCTTCGCTCCGGACGGGCCCCCGTCGCCGTTCGCTCCCCCTGGTTCACTCCCCGTCATACGCGCGCCGCAGGGCTGCGAGGTCCATCTTCCTCATGGACAGCATCGCCTCAGTGGCCCGCCTGGCCTTCTCAGGGTCGGAGTCGGCGATCATCTCGAGCAGCACCTCGGGGAACACCTGCCATGACACCCCGAACCGGTCCTTCAGCCACCCGCAGGGACCCTCCTCGCCGCCCTCGGTGAGCTTGTCCCAGTAGTAGTCGACCTCGGCCTGGTCGGCGCAGCGGATCTGGAACGAGATCGCCTCGTCGAAGGTGAACTGCGGGCCGCCGTTGAGGGCGACGAACTTCTGGCCGTTGGCCGTGAACTCGACGGCCAGCACGGAGCCCGCGGGGCCGGGGCCCGCCTCGTTGTAGCGGCCGATCCGGCCGATGGCGGAGTTCTTGAAGACCGAGACGTAGTAGTTCGCCGCCTCCTCGGCCTGCCCGTCGAACCACAGGCACGTGGTGAATCCGTCGGTGCTCATCGCTGCCTCCTCCTGACGCGTGGGCGCTCACACCCATAGGACGGGCGCGGCGCCGGAAACTCATCGGCGCGCGGGGCGGGCACCTCGCCCGGGCGCCGATGAGCACCTACTGCCTGAGCATCAGCAGGTGCCCCTTGCGGTATTGCCGCTCGTCCGGCAGGGGCTCGCGGAGCATCCGGCCGACCTCGGCGAACCCGGCCTCCCCCGCCATCGCCGCGAGTTCGTCGACGGGCCACCGGTAGGCCGTCGTCACCTTGTGGTCGAACGGCTCGACCGGGCCGCCGCCGGCTTCGAAGAACGCCAGCAGGAGATGGCCGCCCGGGGCCAGTACCCGACGGAATTCGGCGAAGTACGGGGGCAGTTCCCGTGGCGGCGTGTGGATCACCGAGTACCAGGACACGATGCCGCCCAGTTCCGCGTCGGCGACGCCCAGGTCGTCCAGGGCGTCCATCGAGCCGACGTCGAAGCGCAGCCCCGGATGTGCCTCGCGGGCGAGACCGATCATCACGGGCGACAGGTCGACCCCGAACGCGTCGAGCCCCAGGCCCCGAAGGTGCGCGGTGATGTGTCCCGGGCCGCACCCCAGGTCGGCAACGGTTCCGCCGCCGGTCGCCCGCACGGAGTCCGCGAAGGCCGCGAGCATCGAGCGGTCCAGCGGGAGCGAGTCGAGCGAGTGGCGGAACATCTCCGCGTAGCGGACGGCGACGACGTCGTAGGCCCGGGCTGTCGAGCCGGGACGGAGCAGGGGGTCGGCCATGGGGAACGACCCTAGGCCATCGCCCGCGTGACCGACCCCGGCGAACGCCGGATTCCGCGGTCGGTTCTGGGCGTCGCCCTTGTCACGCGGTTGGACACTCACCGCTGCCGCTCCTCGTGAACGCATCGGCGGTTCGGAGATCTGCCGCGCGAACTCCTCGACGGCCTGGGGCACGACGCGTTGGGCGTCCTCGGCTCGCAGAGCTTCAACGAGCGCCCGGCGCACTTCTGCGTACGGTCGTCCGGTGTGTGAGGCGCGGGCCCGGTCGGCTGCCCGCTCGGCCTTGGCTAGGTGTGCCGCGACGATCGGCATGGACCTGTCGCACTCGCCGCGGTCGATGGCCATGCGTCCAGCCGATCAGTACGGATCGGCCGGGGTCAAGGTCGGGGCGGCCGTCACCTTGGCAGGCTCGGGTGATCCACGGTCAGCCTGGCCGCCGAACTGCGGCGAGCGGCAGGCGGAAAGCCGTCGTCGCTGCCGTTCCGCTCAGTGAACGGTGAGGATGCCGAGAGATGAGGCCACAGGGCTTGAACCTGTGGCCTCGTCCTGCAGCGCGCCCTCAGGGGTTCTCAGGGACGCCGTTGGCCGAGGACACAGAACTCGTTGCCCTCGGGGTCCGCCATGACAACCCACGACTGGTCACCCTGGCCGATGTCGACACGCTTCGCGCCGAGCGCCTCAAGGCGAGCCACCTCGGCGTCCTGGTCGTCAGGCCTGAAGTCGAGATGCAGCCGGCTCTTGGCCGTCTTGTTCTCATCGATCCGGACGAAGTCCAATCCCGGCAGACGATCCGGCTCCGGACGGATCTCGAACTCCTCGTCAGAGGAATGGACCACAACCCAGCCAAGAGCCTCAGCCCACCACTGCCCCAGGGCCACCGGATCCACCGAGTGAACGATTACCTGTTCCCATTCCAAGGCCATCCGGCGAGTCTAGGCCTACCGAGGGCCTCGAATCCGGCCGACGCCGCGACGGCCCGGAGACGGCCCCGGAGCGGCGCCAAGCCCCCCACGCGCGGGAGAACCGCGGGCAGGAGGCTTGATCAGTGCGTCTTACTTCTTCTTGCCCTGGGTCTGGCAGGCGTGGTCTTCACCCCTGATCAGCGGGGTACACACCTCAGTTGGCCAGGGCCGGGCGGTCGTCGTTGGCCGTTGCCTGTCGTCCTCGGTCGTCGCCGGAGGGCCCGGACAGGGCCCGGATCCCGGCGCGCTCGTGATCTACGGCGAACGAGGCCGGTGCATTCGGCGCGCTCAACGCCCACGTTTCGAAGGGAGGTCCGCCAGCGGGAGATCCCGCCGCGAGACCGACAGCCGCGACGACGGGAGTGCTGCTCGACGCGCCGGCCCTGATCGCGTGGCAACTTACGCACGGCCTAGCGGGTGATCGCGTTCTCACGCATCGGTACCTTGCGCGCCGGGGCGGTGCTTCTGGGCGTCGACGACGGCCCGCTCCAGCACGGCGGTGCATTCGCGGACCGTGCCGGGCTTGATGTCGTCGACCTGCTTGACCTGGACACCGCGGCTGCCGAGGTAGGCGTACGTCTTGCGGTCGAAGATCCACTCGGCGCGATCGCCGCTCTGCTGGTCGACATGGGCCAGGGCGATGCCCTCGCGTCCCGCGGCGTCCTTGGCGTGCTCCACCACCACAACCCCGGGGATCTTGGCCGCGGCCCGGTACAGCGCCGCGTTCAGCTTCGCCGGTGCGAGCTGCTCCTTGAGCAGGTCGCCGACGGTGTCGAATGCCTGCTGGTCCGGGGAGTTCCCCTGGCCCTTGGTCTCCTTGTAGATCTTCTTCAGCAGGGCGTCCGGGTCGGTGGGCAACGTCTTGAGGTAGTCGTAGGAGGGGGCGTTCAAGCTGCGCTCGACGTCGCTGTTGATGGTGATGCCGCCCTTGGGCTGGTAGCCGGGCTCATCCAGCCAGCCCTGCTTGCCGTCGGGGGAATTCCAGACCTCACGGATGTGCAGGGGCTCGACCAAGGTCTTGGACTCGTCTGCGTCGGTGTGCGAAACGGAGAGGTAGGAGACCTCGCTCTTGATGTAGACGTACTGGCCCGGGCCGGGTTCGGGCGTCTTGCTGGCCGAGGCGGCGGCGGCGATGTGCTCGACGGTGGAGGCGAGCTGGGCTGTGCTGCCGGGCTCGATGCGGACGACCGGCGCTTCGACCGGGGGCGGGGTGGCCGCGGCCGGGTCGCTGCCCCCGGAACCGGTCAGCGAGGTGAAGGCGAATGCGCCGGCCAGGGCGGCGGCGGTGACCGGGACACCGATCAGCAGGACACGGCGTGCTGGGCGGCGGGACGGCGCAGGGGCGGGTGCGGTGGGCTGGATCTCGTTCATCAGGTGCTCCTCGAGAAGCAGGTGACGGTCGAGCGACAGGTGCGGGTCTCCCGGCGCCGGCAGCAAACGGGCCAGCTCCGCGTAGTCCAGCGACTCCTCACGCCGAGACCTCTTGCGGATCATTCGGACCTCTCCTCGTACGACTCGTGTGACCGGGCCGCAGAAGTGCGGCCGCCCTCTACTTGTCCGTTGCGCAGCAGCGGTTCCCTGCGTTTTCTCAGTTCTTCGTCGGCCAGCTTGCTCAGCCGTTTGCGGGCGCGGGACAGGCGCGAGCGCACGGTGCCGACCGGGACGCCGAGCACGGCCGCAGCCTCCGCGTAGCCGAGCCCGGACCACACACAGAGCGTGAAGACCTCGCGCTCGCTCCGGGTCAGCTTCTTCAGCACCCGCTGGGCGGCAGCCAGCTGGTCGGCATCGGCGATGCGGCCGACGAGTTCGTCGGCGAAGTCCGGGACCGTCTCCTTGGCCGGCAGGCGCTGCAGGGCCCGCTGGTGGCGGCGCGCAGCGCGGGTTGTGTTGCGCAGTACGTTCACGGCGATGCCCATCAGCCAGGGGCGCGGGCCGTCGCCCTCGTCCCGCAGCTTGGCACGCAGCCGCCACGCCTCCAAGAAGGTCAGCGAGACGATGTCCTCGGCGACGGTCCAGTCCCCGGTTACGCGCACCGCGTGCCGGTGGACCAGCCGGGCGTGGTCACGGAAAAGCTCGCGGAACGCCTCGGGGTCGCCTGCCCGTATCCGGGTGTGCAATGAGTAGTCCACGTCAAGCTTTGTCCAAGCAGCGGGGCAGGTTCCCGTGGCGTGCGTCACACGGTCAGGAGACATGAGGCTGCGCGGCCGGCTCTCGCATTGCGTTCGCCGTCTCCGGTGGCGTCAGGTCGAGCGGAGGTCTTGTCGTTCAATCCCCTCGAACTGTGCCCGCAAGACTCGGGGCACTGAGGGCCCACAGTGGGGCCAGGCCGCGAAAATGCCCCCGATCCGGCGCCATAAGCGCAGGTCGGAGGCATGATCACAAAGGCTACTTCTTCTTGCCCTGGTTCTTCACGGCCTCGATCGCCGCCGCGGCCGCCTCGGGGTCGAGGTAGCGGCCGCCCGGGTTGACGGGGCGGAAGTCGGCGTCGAGCTCGTAGGAGAGCGGGATGCCGGTGGGGATGTTCAGGCCCGCGATGTCGGCGTCGGAGATGCCGTCGAGGTGCTTGACGAGGGCGCGGAGGCTGTTGCCGTGGGCGGCGACCAGGACGGTGCGGCCGGCGACGAGGTCGGGGACGATGCCGTCGTACCAGTACGGCAGCATGCGGTCGACGACGTCCTTCAGGCACTCGGTGCGCGGGCGCAGCTCCGGCGGGATGGAGGCGTAGCGCGGGTCGTCGCTCTGGGAGAACCCGCTGCCGTCCTCGAGCGGCGGCGGCGGGGTGTCGTAGGAGCGGCGCCAGAGCATGAACTGCTCCTCGCCGAACTCGGCGAGGGTCTGCGCCTTGTCCTTGCCCTGGAGGGCGCCGTAGTGGCGCTCGTTGAGGCGCCAGCTGCGGTGGACGGGGATCCAGTGCCGGTCGGCGGCCTCGAGGGCCAGCTGCGCGGTGCGGATCGCGCGCTTCTGGAGGGAGGTGTGGACGACGTCGGGGAGGAGTCCGGCGTCCTTCAGCAGCTCGCCGCCCCGGACCGCCTCCTTCTCGCCCTTCTCGTTGAGGTTGACGTCAACCCAGCCAGTGAAGAGGTTCTTAGCGTTCCACTCGCTCTCGCCGTGGCGGAGGAGGATCAGCTTGTACGGAGCTTCAGCCATGGCAAGGAGTCTAAGAGAAAACCCCTTGGTGCCCTCCGGAGGGCGGCTGTAATCTGCGCAGGCCACCCTGACCTATTACGCCCATGTCGCCGCGAGGAGCCTCCGCCGTGCCTGATGTCAGACGTGCCGTCCGGGAGACCGTGTCGGGACTCCCCAGGACCTTCTGGTGGCTGTGGACCAGCACGCTGGTCAACCGACTCGGCGGCTTCGTCGTCACCTTCCTCGCGCTCTACCTCACGCTGGACCGGGGGTACTCCGCCACCTACGCCGGCCTCGTCGCCTCCCTGTACGGCCTCGGCGGCGCCGTCGGCGCGGTCGTGGGCGGGGTGCTGACCGACCGGGTGGGGCGGCGCTCGACGATGCTGCTGGCGCAGGCGGCCGCCGCGGCCTGCACGGCGACGCTGGCGTACGTGCACGGGCAGGTGGCGATCGCGGCCGCGGCCACGGCGATCGGCGTGGCGAGCAGCGCCTCGCGGCCGGCGGTGCAGGCGATGATGGCGGACGTGGTGCCCGCCGCGGACCGGGTGCGGGCGTTCTCGCTCAACTACTGGGCGATCAACATCGGCTTCGCGGTCTCCTCCGCCGCGGCCGGCCTCATCGCCTCGCAGGGCTACTTCTGGCTGTTCCTCGGCGACGCGTTCATGACGCTGCTCTGCGCGCTGGTGATCTACGCCAAGGTGCCGGAGTCGATGCCCGCCCACGAGCCCGATGCGTCCGGCGAGCGCCCCGGGGACGCCCCGGGGCGCGGGGATTCCCGGGTCGGCCTCGGCGTCGTGCTGCGCGACCAGCGCTTCATGGCGTTCGTCGCGCTGACCTTCCTGCTGGGCACGGTCACCCAGCAGGGGGCGACGACCCTCTCGGTCGACATGGGCCGCCAGGGCTTCACCGCGAGCGAGTACGGCCTGGTCATCGGGCTCAACGGGTTGCTGATCGTACTGCTGCAGATCCCGCTGACCCGCCTCGTCGAGCGGCGGAGCGTGGCGGCGCTGCTCACCGCCGGCACCCTGCTGATGGGCTGGGGCTTCGGGCTCACCGCCTTCGCCGGGTCGGTCGCGTTCTACGCCCTCACGGTGGCGGTGTGGACCGTCGGCGAGATCCTGCACGCGCCGGCCTCGATGTCGCTGGTCGCCGACCTCTCCCCGGCCCACGCCCGGGGCCGCTACCAGGGCATGTACTCCCTCGCCTGGCCCGCGGCGTCCTTCGCCGGGCCGCTGCTGGGCGGCGTCGCGCTGGACCGGTGGGGCGGCGGCGTGGTCTGGGGAGCCTGTGCCCTGGTCGGCACGGTGGCCGGCGCCGGATACTGGCTGCTGCTGCGGGAGCGCAGGCCCCAGGAGGAGCCGGTGGACGCGGTTCCCCCGGCCCCGGCGCGGGTGCCGGGGCCGACGGCGGACTGCTGATCAGCCGGACACCCGCGCTGGGCCTCGTACAGGTTGCGCGGTGCGACGGCCGGGTTCCCGTACGAGGCCGGCCGCGAGTGCAGCGGCCCGGTGAGGTCGGGGACGTCGATCTGGCCGAAGGCGGTGACCTCGCAGATGCCGACGGTGGCGCTGCACGGGACGAGTCGTGACGCCTCTCGCGTACCTGAGCAGCATTCAGATGTGCGACGGGCACCGAGGACGCTATGAGCGGCATCCCCTGGGAAGACCCCAGGGAGACTTCGGGAGAGCCCGGACGAGCGCCCGCTACTCTGCGCCCTTGTCCGCCTTGCCGATCAGATGGGTGAACGCGTCGAGGTTGCGCGTGGACTCGCCGCGCGCGGTCCGCCACGCGTACTCCTTGCGGATCGCGGAGGCGAAGCCCAGTTCCAGCAGCGTGTTGAAGCTGCCGTCCGCGTTCTCCACGACGGCGCCCAGCACCCGGTCGACCTCGTCGGGGGTGACCGCGGCCAGCGGCAGACGGCCGGACAGGTAGACGTCGCCGAGCGCGTCGATGGCGTAGGCCACCCCGTACAGCCGGGTGTTGCGCTCCAGCAGCCAGCGGTAGAAGGCCTCGTGGTTCTCGTCGGGGCGGCGCACGACGAAGGCGTTGACCGTGAGGGTGTGCCGCCCGACGGCCAGGGCGACGGTGGTGGAGAGCTTCCGCGTGCCGGGGAGCTTGACGACGTACTCACCGGAGGCGCCGGTCTCCCAGTCGAGTTCCGCGTCCTTCAGTGCCTGCTCGACCGCCGCGCGTGCCGCCGTCTGCTCCCGCTCACCCATGCGGCGATCGTAGGCGACGCCGCCGTTCCGCCATCGCACCCGCGTACACCTCGGCGGTCCTGGCGGCCGCCGCGTCCCAGCCGAAGCACTCCGCGTGCCGGGCCGCGGCCGCGCCCATGGCGCCGGCGAGTTCCGGGTGCGCGACGAAGCGGCGCAGGGCGCGCGCGTAGTCGGCGGGGTCGTGGCCCGCGACGAGGAAACCGGTCTCGCCGTCCTTGACGGCCACCGGCAGTCCGCCGACCGCCGCCGCCACGACGGGCGTGCCGCAGGCCTGCGCCTCGATGGCCACCAGCCCGAAGGACTCGCTGTACGAGGGCATGACCAGCACGGACGCGGCCCGGTACCAGTCCGCGAGCCGGTCCTGGGCGACCGGCGGCTGGAAGCGCACGAGGTCGGAGATGCCGAGCCGGGCGGCGAGCTTCTGCAGGCGCTCGGGCTTGGCCAGGCCGCTGCCGCTCGGCCCGCCGACGACCGGGACGACCAGGCGGTCGCGCAGGGACGGGTCCTCCGCGAGGAGGATCGCCGTGGCGCGCAGCAGGATGTCCGGCGCCTTGAGGGGCTGTATCCGGCCGGCGAACAGCGGGATCAGCGCGTCCTGCGGCAGGCCGAGCCGGGCGCGGGCCCCCGCGCGGCCGCCGTGGGCGTCCGGCCGGAAGCGGTCCAGGTTCACCCCGGGGTGCACGACGGCGACCTTGGCCGGGTCGGCCTCGTAGTGCCGGATCAGCTCGTCCGACTCCTCGGCGGTGTTGGCGATCAGCCGGTCGGCGGCGGAGACGATCTGCGTCTCGCCGATCACCCGGGCCGCGGGCTCGGGGGTGTCGCCCTCGGCGAGGGCGGCGTTCTTGACCTTGGCCATCGTGTGCATGGCGTGGACGAGCGGGACGCCCCAGCGTTCGGCGGCGAGCCAGCCGACGTGGCCGGAGAGCCAGTAGTGCGAGTGCACCAGGTCGTAGTGGCCCTGCCGGTGGCTGGCCTCGGCGTGCATCACACCGTGGGTGAAGGCGCACAGCTGCGCGGGGAGGTCCTCCTTGGCCAGGCCCTCGTACGGGCCGGCGTCGACGTGGCGCACCAGGACGCCGGGGGCCAGCTCGACCGTGGGCGGCAGGGCGGCCGTCGTGGCACGGGTGAAGATCTCGACCTCGACGCCGGGGCCCTCGGCGAGCCGCTTGGCCAGCTCGACGATGTAGACGTTCATGCCCCCCGCGTCGCCGGTGCCCGGCTGGTGGAGGGGGGACGTGTGCACGCTGAGCATGGCCACGCGCCGCGGGCGGCGCCCACCGACGGCATGGCGCAGCCGGCGGTGCGCACCCCCGGCCAGGACCTTCGCCACGTACTGGCTCACGTCGCGTCCTCCACTTCTCGGACGGGCGGCCGAGCGGAGGCCACCCCTGAACAGTGACAACCAGCGGAAGGCCGAGATCCATTTCCACTTTGCCAAAGCGTGACCGAGGCCACGGCCCGGATCCGGCGCGCGCGGGCTCGCATAGGCTCGGCGTATGCGCGCGACACGACCGGTCGGAGAGGTGACCCGGGGGACGACCAATCCCAACCGGCTGCGCCGCATGGACCGCTGGATCGCCGCCGCGCACGGCCCCGCGCTGCGCCGCAGCGACGACCCGCTCGCCGTGGACCTGGGCTACGGCGCCGCGCCGTGGACGGCCCTGGAACTGCTCGAACGCCTCCGCACCGCCCGCCCGGACGCCGAGGTCGTCGGCATCGAGATCGACCCGGCCCGGGTGGCCGCCGCCCAACCGTACGCCCGCGAGGGGCTCTCCTTCGCACACGGGGGCTTCGAGGTGCCCCTCCCGGACGGGCGCAGGCCGGCCCTGATCCGGGCGGCGAACGTGCTGCGCCAGTACGACGAGGAGCGCGTCACCGAGGTGTGGACGCGCCTGCGCGCCCGGCTCGCCCCGGACGGGCTGCTGGTGGAGGGCACCTGCGACGAGATCGGCCGCCGCCACGTATGGGTGGCGCTCGGCCCCGAGGGCCCGCGCACCGTGACCTTCGCCACCCGGCTCGGCTCCCTGGAACGCCCCTCCGACCTTGCGGAACGGCTGCCCAAGGCGCTGATCCACCGCAATGTGCCAGGCGAGCCGGTGCACGCCTTCCTCACCGACTTCGACCGCGCGTGGGCGGCCGCCGCGCCCTTCGCCTCCCTCGGCGCCCGGCAACGCTGGATCCGCGCGGTCCGCAGCCTCGCGGGCCCCGGCGGCTGGCCGGTCACGGACACCCAGGCCCGCTGGCGCCAGGGCGAAGTGACCGTCCGCTGGGAGGCCCTGGCCCCCGCCGCGGGCTGACCTCCGCGCTCGGTGGCGACCGCCGCCCCACTCCGGCTGCGGAGAGGCGAAGTGGGCGCCGGCCGACAGGCGTTGACGCTCTGCCGCATGGGCCACACCCGGGGTCCGCCGCGTGGCACGGCGACCGGGCGATGCGGCACGCGGTCCGGTACGCGGTCCGGAAACAGGGGACGGAACGGCCCCGCCCCGCAAGGCGTTGGCCCACGCCCCTGGCTGATTCACGCCTCCCGTGGCACCATCCACAGCTATGTGACGGACCGTCAGATCAGCCCGCCGGAGGTGCCCGCATGAAGCGTACGGTCTGCCTGACCTGTGCCGCGCTGCTGCTCCTCGCCGCCCCGGCCCCCGCCGCGCACGCCGATCCGCCGCGCCCGCGCCGCACCGTGCAGGACGTACGGGCCGAGGTCGACGCCCTCTACCGGCAGGCCGAACGCGCCACCGACACCTACAACGCCGCGCACGAACGGGTCCTCGCCCAGCAGGAGGACATCGTCGCGCTCGCCCGCGTCATCGACCGGGAGCAGACCCGGCTGCGCACCCTGACCGCGCAGGCGGGCGCGCTCGCCCGCGCCCAGTACCGGGGCGGCGGGATCGGTCCAGGGCTGGACCTGCTGCTCAGTGACGACCCGGAAGCCCTCCTCGACGGACTCTCCCTCGCCGACCGGGGAGCGCAGGCCGCGAACGCCACGATCGGCGAGCTGCGCACCACCACGGCGGAACTCGGCGCCTACGCCCACTCCGCCACCGCCGCCTGGGAGCGCCTGACGGCCGGCCAGAAGAAGGCGGCCGACGCCAAGCGGAGGATCACCACCCGGCTCGCCAGGGCGAAGATCCTGCTGGCCGGGCTGGAGGCACTGGAGCGGGCCCGGCTGGAACGGCTGGAGGACGAGGCCGCCTACCGTGCGCAGGTCGCCTGGTTGCGGACCGGCGCCGCCGCCGAACTGCGCCGCAACGCCGCCGGCGCCACCCGGCAGGGCGCCGCCGCCGTCGCCTTCGCCACCGCGCAGATCGGCAAGCCCTATGAATGGGGGGCGAACGGGCCCGCCGCCTACGACTGCTCGGCGCTGACGCAGGCCGCCTGGCGGGCGGCCGGCGTGGGCGTCCCGCGCACCTCGCAGGAGCAGTGGCGGCTGCTGCCCCACGTCCCCGTGTCGGCGATGCGGCCGGGCGACCTGGTCGTCTACTTCGACGACGCCAGTCACGTCGGCATCTACGTGGGTGACGGCGCCATCGTCCACGCGCCGCGCCCCGGGCGGCGGATCACGATGGCGGGCGCCGGGTCGATGCCGGTCCTGGGCGTCGTACGCCCCGGATGACCGGGCCCGCGGGGCGACGCCGGCCCGCTCCCGTGTGACCTGGATCCTGTGACCCCCGCCCTGTGACCGTCGCCACGCCATGCATGATCAAACGTGACCTTGGTCATGCCCGGTTCATCCCCTCGCGGCCGAAATCCGCAGCTCAGAACCGCATATGACACGGGCGGTTTACCAGCAGGGCCTCCCCCGCCGCCGGGCGCTACCGCTATGGTCGCCCTTCAGTGTGCTCGGAGCAGAGCAGACGATCCGATCGATCCGACCGCTCCGGGACGTTGCCCTCGGGGGGAGGGAAGGAATTGCCCGATGTCGCCGATGTCCGCCACCGAGCGGCGCACCGACCAGTTCGCCGCCGTGCCGGGGCCGCGCCAGGAGACACCCCTGGCCGACGGCCGGATCTCCCCTGCCCTCACCCTGCTCGTCATCGGTGAGGACCCTTCGGGCGCCTTCACCGTCCCCGACCTGCTGGACGTCTCCGGTACGCGGGTCCGTATCCGCCGCGCCCGCAACCTGACCGAGGCCGAGCGGCTGCTCAGGGACGACGTCAACTGCATCCTGCTGGAACTCACCGCCCGCGCCGCCGAGGGCGCCTCCGACGGGCTGGACGGCCTGCGGCAGCTGCTGCGGCTCGCCCCGCGCACCGCCGTGCTGGTGCTCACCGCGGGCACCGACACCGACGCCGAGCGTGCCGCCGAGGCGGTCCGCGTCGGGGCCCAGGACCATCTGACCCCGGCCGATCTGGACCCTTCCCACCTGACCCGGGCCATCCGCTACGCCGTGGAGCGCAAGCGCGCCGACGTCGCGCAGCGCCAGCTCACCGAGACGCGGCTGCTGGCCCAGGAGAACTCGCGGCTGGAGCGCGGACTGCTGCCCACGCCGCTGCTGCACGGCGCCGACCTGCGTTTCGCCGCCCGCTACCGGCCCGGCCGCAGCCGTGCCCTGCTCGGCGGCGACTTCTACGACACCGTCCGCACGCCCGACGGGACCGTGCACGCGATGATCGGCGACGTCTGCGGCCACGGCCCGGACGAGGCCGCCCTCGGCGTGGAGCTGCGCATCGCGTGGCGCGCGCTGACCCTCGCCGGGCTGTGCGGCGCCGGCCTGCTGACCACGCTGCAGCAGGTCCTGGAGCACGAGCGGGCCGACGACGAGATCTTCGCGACCCTCTGCCAGGTCGACATCACCCCGGACGGGCGGGCCGCCGACCTCTGGCTGGCCGGCCACCCGGCACCGCTGGTGTCCCTGTCCGGGATGGCGCCGCAGCTCCTGCCGTACCAGCACGGCGGCCCGGCGCTCGGCCTGCTGCCCGACAAGGACTGCTGGGAGGGCGCGCGGTTCGAACTGGGCGAGGCGTGGAGCCTGCTGCTCTACACCGACGGGCTCATCGAGGGCCGCGTCGGCCCGGGCGCACAGCGGCTGGGCCAGGAGGGCATGGTCGAGCTGGTCGGGCGGCAGCTGGGCGCCGGACTGGCCGGCGAGGAGCTGCTGGACGCGGCCATGACGGAGGTGCGGGAGCTCAACGGCGGGGAGCTGACGGACGACGTCGCGCTCATGCTGCTGGAGTCGGGCGCCTGATCCCCGGCCCCGGCCCGGGGCCGGGCGGCCCGCACCGGCACAACGGCCGAACGGGCCGCTTCCGCGGCCGGACGGGGGGGACTCGGCGGTCGGAGGAGGAGCCTCAGCGGTTGAAGGGGCCGTACGGCCCGTCGCTGCTGCTGCCGCCGCGCCGGCGGGGGCCGCCCTTGCCCGCGACCTCGCGAAGCTTCGGCCTCACGTCCACCATGTACACGATCACCGCGATCAGGCCGATGACCGGCAGGAACGACATGATCGAGAAGATCTTCATCACCACGGCGGAGATGCCGAGGATGATCAGCCAGAACGCCTTGGTGTTCTTGTCGGCCGCACGGTAGGCATCCTCACGATGGATCGCGGCGTTGACGAACGCGAAGACCGCGAGCAGGAAGAGCGCCCAGGACACCAGTCCCAGCACACCCAGGAAACCCGTAACCAGCATTGCCGTCCACCTCCGTCATCGGCTCCCACCGTACCGGCACAACGAGCCGGGCACGCCGTGCGTGCCCGGCTCGTGATGTCCGGCCGATCAGGAAGCGGGCCTGCCCGGCGTCGCGGGCTTCTTGGGCGCGGGGGCCTTCTTGGCCGCGGAGGCCTTCTTCTGCTGCGCCACGGACTGACTGTCCTGCGCCGGGGCCGGGGAAGGCGCCGGGGCGGGGGCGGGCTTGATGTCCGAGACGGGCGCCTGCCGCGCCGCCGGGACGGGCTCCGGCTCGATCGCGACCGCGATCTCCTCGACCTGGTCGGCGGCCTCGCCGCGCCAGGTGGCGACCGCGCCCTTGCCGCGCTCGGCCAGGCCGTCGTACGCCTCCTTGGCGCGGACCGCGTACTCGGCGGCCCGGCCCACCTGCTGCAGCGCGAAGTCCTGCGCCGAGTCGCGCAGCTTGCGCAGGTCGGTGTCGATGGTGCCGAAGAGCTCGTTGACCTTGGCCTGCGCCTTGGTCTGCGCGTCCTTGGCCTGCGCGGTCACCTTCTCCTGCACGGCCTTCGGGTCGGTGCCGCGGATCTTCTCGATCCGGTCGGGGGCCTCGGCGCGGATCTTCTCGATCAGCGGCGGGACCTCCTTGAGCTTCTCGGCCGCGAGGTCCGCGGTCCCGGCCAGCGCGTACAGCGGGGTCGGGTCCTTGAGGGTCTTCACGATGTCTTCGGTGATCGCCATGAGGGTTTCTCCCGTATGAGGATGGTGGCGTTTACGTCTGGTGAGTCCGCTGGATCCGTGCGACCGGGGTGCGCCGGTCACCCGGCGGCCGCGGCGTCGTCGCCGCCACCGCCACTGTCCGGTCCAGCCGGTCCGGCCGTCTTCGGCTTCAGTACGGCGACAGCCTTCTTCGCCGCCTTCTTCGCCGCGTGCTCGCGCGGCGCAGCGGGCTGCTCGTCAAGAGCTTCCTCCACTGCGGCGTTCTCCTTGCGGAACGACTCGTAGATCTGCAGGAGGACTTGCTTCTGCTTCTCGTTGATCGCCGTGTCGGCCAGGATGGCGGTCCGTACCTCCATCCCGTCGCCCTGGTCCCGCTCGTCGAGGATCCCGGCCTGCACGTACAGGGTCTCGGCGGAGATGCGCAGCGCCTTGGCGAGCTGCTGCAGGATCTCGGCGCTGGGCTTGCGCAGCCCGCGCTCGATCTGGCTGAGGTAGGGGTTGGACACCCCTGCGGCGTCGGCGAGCTGACGCAGGGACAGCTGCGCGTTGCGGCGCTGCTCCCGCAGGTACTCACCGAGGTTGCCGACGTTCAGTGAAGCCATGTCTTCGAGCATGCCGCGCGGTGCTAACTTTTGCAAGCAAGGTGCTTGCAAAAGTCTCGTTACGGGGATGTGACATCCCCCACCCGGCCCAGTGCGCGCCGACCGGGCGCCCGTACGGCGGCACCGGCCGGCTGTCGGCGCCGGGGCCGGAAGGCGGCTGTGGACCTGCGTCCGGAACTGCTCCCGCCGCCCGTCAGCCCGGCACGGCAGGCGGAGATCAGCCGTGCGATCGAGCGGATCGCGGACCTGGCCGAACACGGGGAACGCGCGGACGCCGCCGCGGACGCCGCCGCCTTCAACGAGGCGGCCGGCCACGACCACCGGCTCCGCGACGTCACCGGGTACCACATGTGGCGCGACACGGGGGAATCCGCCCGGAAGGCCGCCCGGCCCCACCGGCCGCGGGTGGACGGCGTCGACCGCGACGAGCTCGTCGGGATCGCCGCCGGACCGAGGCGGACCCGGCGGGCGACGACGCCGACCGCTACCTCTGCCTCTGCCTCTGCCTCTTCGACGCCGACACCCCGCACCCGCGGGCCGCCGACCTGGTCCTCCACCCACCCGCCGGACTCGCGGGCGCCTCCCCGGCGCGGATCGTCGACGCCGCCCCCGCCTGCCGTCCGATCACCCGGTGACCCTTGCCCTGACGGCCGGTTGACCTTGACCTTGGGGCAGGCCACAGCATCGACGTGACCGGGCGGCGTGCCCGGTCCGAGGGAGGGAGCCCGCCATGGACTCGCTGACGATCGGGGCGTTCGCGAAGGCGTCCCGGCTGTCGCCGAAGGCGCTGCGGCTCTACGACGAGCTGGGGCTGCTGACGCCCGCGCGGGTCGATCCGGTGACCGGCTACCGCCACTACGCCCCCGCCCAGCTGGAGCAGGCCCGGCTCGTGGCGTGGCTGCGGCGCCTGGGCATGCCGCTGGCCCGTATACGGGAGGTGTGCGCGCTCGACGCGCCCGCCGCCGCGCGGGAGATCCGGGCGTACTGGGCGCAGGTGGAGGCCGCGCACGGTGCGCGGCGGGATCTGGCCGCCTTCCTCGTCGATCACCTGTCCCGGAAGGACTCCGCCGTGAACGACGCGAACCAGCCCCTGGAACTGCGCTACGCCGCCCTCTCCGACGCCGGCCTGGTCCGGCAGGGCAACCAGGACACCGCCTACGCCGGGTCCCGGCTGCTGGCGGTGGCCGACGGCTTCGGCGGCGACGGTGCGCCCGCGGGCGCCGCCGCCGTCGACGCGCTGAAGGAACTCGACCCCGCCGGCGTCGCCGCGGGCGGCCTGCTCGACGTCCTGCAGGGCGCTCTGGACCGGGCCGATGAGGCCGTGCGCGGTCTCACGGAGTCGGGCACCACCCTCACCGCGCTGCTGTGGACCGGGGAACAGCTGGCGCTCGTCCACATCGGCGACTCGCGGGCGTATCTGCTGCGCGGGGGCGGGCTGTTCCTGATCACCCACGATCACACGATGGTGCAGTCGATGGTGGACGAGGGCCGGCTCACCGCGGCCGAGGCCGCTTCACACCCGCAGCGGTCGCTGCTCGTACGGGCGTTGGGCGCCGGCACCCCGCCCGCCGGGCGGCTGCCCGATCTGCGGCTGCACGACCCGCGCCCCGGCGACCGCTATCTGCTCTGCACGGACGGCCTGTCCACGGTGGTCCCGGACGACGAGCTGCGCCGGGTCCTCGGGTCCGGCGCGGCACCCGGGCAGGCGGTCCGCGAGCTGGTCGCGCTCGCCAACGCCGCCGGCGGTCCCGACAACGTCAGTTGTGTGGTCGCCGATGTACGGGAGCGGTCCGCGGCGGCATAGTCGTCGCCCATGGGCGACGACTGGTTTCTGCAGACGGGTCACGGGGTGCGCTTCGAGTGGGGCCCGGAAGGCGCCCGCAGGATCGGGGCGGGGGCGGCCTGCCTGGTGATCGTCGACGTGCTGTCGTTCACGACGTCGGTGACGGTGGCCGTCGAGGCGGGCACCGCGGTGCATCCGTACGCCTGGCGCGACGCGTCGGCGGCGGCGTACGCGCGGCGGGCCGGGGCGCGGCTGGCCGTGGGGCGGCGCGAGGTCAGCGAGCGCTCACCGTGGTCGCTGTCCCCGGCCGCGCTGCGGCGGGCGCCGTTCACCCCGCGGCTGGTGCTGCCCTCGCCCAACGGGTCCGCGATCGCGGCGGCCGCCGGGCAGGCGGCGACAATCGTCGCCGCCTGCCTGCGCAACGCGGCCGCCGTCGGCGGTTGGCTCGCCCGGCACGGCTACGGCACCCCGGACCGGCCCGTGGCGGTCATCGCCGCCGGCGAGCGCTGGCCGGACGGTATCCTGCGGCCCGCGCTGGAGGACCTGCTCGGCGCGGGCGCGGTCGTCACCGCGCTGCGCGAGCACGCCCCCACGCTGTCCCCCGAGGCACGAACCGCGGCGGCGGCCTTCACCGGGACCCCGGACCCGGCCGCCGCCGTCGCGGCCTGCGCCTCCGGACGCGAGCTGGCCGGCGGCGGCTTCGCGGAGGACGTCGCCATCGCCACGGAGATCGACGCGACCGCGGCCGTCCCGGTCCTGTCCGACGGCGCCTTCTCATCGCGGACAGGAACTGACCGCATGGGTGCGTAACGTCGAAGACGCAGAGGACGCCGGGGCACCGGCACCTACGACAAGGGAGCGCGCGATGCCGACAGTGGTACGGAACGAGACGGGCGAGCGGGACGCACTGCTGGCCTACCTGGAGGCGCAGCGCGGCGGGGTGCGCCGGGCGGTGCTCGGGCTCACCGACGAGCAGGCGTCCTCGCGGCCGAGCGTCAGCGAGATGAACCTCGCCGGACTGGTCAAGCACGTCGCCAGGACCGAGGAGTCCTGGGTGCAGGGTCTGCTGCTGGGCCGCGAGGACAAGAAGGGCACCGAGGAGGACTACGTCAACGGCTTCCGGCTGCTGGAGGGCGAGACCCTCGCCGGATGGCTCGACCGGTACGAGCGCATCGGCCGGGACACCGAGGAGGCCGTTCTCGGGCTGCCCGACCTGGAGGTCGTGGTGCCGCTGCCGGACGCCCCGTGGAACCCACCGGACATGAAGGTCAGCGCCCGCTGGATCCTGCTCCACCTCATCGAGGAGACCGCCCGGCACGCCGGGCACGCGGACGTCATCCGCGAGTCCCTGGACGGCCGGACGGCCTTCGAGCTGGTCGCGGAGGCGGCGCAGCAGGGGAAGCCGATGGGCTGACCCGTCAGGCCCCCGGGGCCACCGGTTCCTGCAGCTCCGTGACCCAGGTGTCGGGGTGCCCCTCGCACTCCAGGTACAGCTCGCGGGGGTAGCCGGCCGAGCGGTGGCCGTGGGCGTCGATCCCCCGCGCCAGGGCCTGGGCGCTGCGCAGGACGTCGTCCATGGAACCGCGGTGGACGATCGTCGCCGCGCTCTCGATGGCCGGCAGGTCGACGACCGCGAAGTCGTACCCGCCGTCCGGCTCCACCGCGACCTGCAGTCCCGCGTGCACGAGGATCGCGCCGTCGCCCTCCGGCGCGTCCTCGTAGTACGCGATCCCCGGCCCGGTCGGCACCACGCCCGCCGCGTCCAGCCGCCGGCACAGCTCGTCGTACAGCGGCTGGATGACCGGGCCGATCTGCGCCGGCTCGAACCCGGCCGCGGTCGCCGTCAGCTCCGCGAGCCGCACCGGCGGCACCCGCTTGATCACCACGTCGTCAGTGGACATCCGTCCCTCACTCTCGATCGTCCGGAGCCTCGCCTCAACCCCCGCCAGCCGGGCCGCGTCCGCGGCCATCGCCGCCGCGAGCTCGGCGCGGCGCAGCCGCAGCATGCCGCGCAGCTCCTCCGCGCTCACCTCCTCGTCGAGGATCGACCGCACCTGGTCGAGGGTGAAGCCGAGGTCCTTGAGGGCGATGACGCGGTTGAGCCGGGCGAGCTGCCCGGCGGCGTAGTGGCGGTAGCCGCTGGCGGGGTCGACACGGTCGGGGCGCAGCAGCCCGATGGCGTCGTAGTGACGCAGCATGCGGACCGACACGCGGCCGTGCCTGGCGAAGTCTCCGATTCCGAACATGACGTCTCCGAGTCCACCGCCTCACACGGTGTGAGGGTCAAGCGCGGGGTCGAGCGGGAACGGCGGATGCCCCGGTGCGCGGTGCGCGCCGGGGCATCCGATGGCGAGCGGCGTCAGCCGCGCAGCTCGGCGGCGACCAGCTCCGCGATCTGGACGGCGTTGAGAGCGGCGCCCTTGCGGAGGTTGTCGTTGGACAGGAAGAGCGCGAGGCCGTGCTCGACGGTCTCGTCCTGGCGGATCCGGCCGACGTAGGAGGGGTCCTTGCCGGCGGCCTGCTGCGGGGTGGGGATCTCCGACAGCTCCACTCCGGGGGCCGCCGCCAGCAGCTCGTACGCGCGCTCCACGCTGACCGGACGCTGGAAGCGGGCGTTGACCTGCAGCGAGTGCCCGGAGAAGACGGGCACGCGGACGCAGGTGCCGGACACCTTCAGCTCCGGGATGCCCAGGATCTTGCGGGACTCGTTGCGGAGCTTGTGCTCCTCGTCGGTCTCGAAGCGGCCGTCGTCGACGATCTTCCCGGCCAGCGGGACGACGTTGAACGCGATGGGCCGCTGGTAGACCGCGG
This sequence comes from Streptomyces sp. NPDC001070, assembly GCF_053598835.1. NCBI lineage: Bacteria > Bacillati > Actinomycetota > Actinomycetes > Kitasatosporales > Streptomycetaceae > Streptomyces > Streptomyces sp. NPDC001070. Next base: position 59,330 of record NZ_JBSFLB010000029.1, on the reverse strand, counting down.
GCTCGGGGAACTCCACGGCCGCGCCGTCGAAGGTCAGCTCGGTCGCGCGGTCCGCGACCTTGCGCACCTGCCCGTCGAGCTCGGCGACGCCGGCCAGACCGGAGCCGGAGACCGCCTGGTAGGTGGTGGCGACCAGCGCGGTCAGCCCCGCCTCCTCGTGCAGCGGGCGCAGCACGGGCATGGCGGCCATGGTGGTGCAGTTCGGGTTGGCGATGATGCCCTTGGGACGGTCCGCGATCGCCTGCGGGTTGACCTCGGAGACGACCAGCGGGACCTCGGGGTCCATCCGCCAGGCGGAGGAGTTGTCGATCACGACCGCGCCCGCCGCGGCGACCTTGGGCGCCAGGGCCTTGGAGGTCGCGCCGCCCGCCGAGAACAGCACGATGTCGAGACCGGTGTAGTCCGCGGTGGCCGCGTCCTCGACCGTGACCTCGCCGTCCTTCCACGGCACGGTGCGTCCCGCCGAGCGGGCCGAAGCGAACAGCCGCAGCTGCTCCACCGGGAAGTCGCGCTCGGCCAGCACCTTGCGCATGACACCGCCGACCTGGCCGGTGGCTCCGACGATTCCGATCCTCATCCGGTCTCTCCGATCAGTGCGTACGTACGGTCCCGAGTATCCCCCGACGCGGCGAGCGCCCGGAGGGCCGTCTCAAGCGACGGTCGCCCGGCCGGCAGCAGCGGCAGCCGTACGGCGGGGGTCGGGATGCGTCCCTGGGCGTGCAGCACCGCCTTGATCACCGTGGGGTTCGGCTCGGCGAAGCAGGCGGCGGCCAGCCTCGCGAGCGCATGCCCCAGTTCCGGATCGTGGAGACGGGCCAGCTTCACCCACAGGTCGGTGGCCAGGTGCGCGGAGGCCGCGATCGCCCCCTCGGCCCCCAGGGCGAGCAGCGCGGGCGCGAAGACGTCGTCCCCGGCGTAGAGCGGCACGTCCTTGACGAGCAGGACGGTGTCCTGGTCGATGCCGCCGACGGCGTGCTTGAAGCCCTGGACTCCGTCGATCGCGGCGATCCGGCGCACCGTGTCCGCGGTGAGGGCGAGCCCCGTGCGGTAGGGGACGTTGTAGACGATCAATGGCACGGCGGATACCGCCGCCAGGGCCTCGAAGTGCGCGACGACCCCGTCCTGTGAGGGCCGTACGTACGACGGCGCCGACACGAGCGCGGCGTCGGCGCCGGCGTCGAGGGTGCGGAGTTCCTCGACCGCCTTGCGGGTGTCGGGCCCGCCGGCGCCCACGGTGTACCGCAGCCCCCGCTCCCGGCACACCCGCCCCACGGTCGCCCGGACCGCCGCCTTCTCCTCCTCGTCCAGCGTCGCCGCCTCGGCCGTCGTCCCCAGCGCCACCAGCCCGGCGGCGCCCCCGTCGGCCATCTCGTGCGCCAGCCGCACCAGCGCGCCGGCGTCCACGCGGCCGGCCTCGTCGAAGGGCGTGATCAGCGGTACGTGAATACCCATGCCATCGAGCGTGGGCCACACGACCCTCAAGGTCCAGTTAATAGTCCTTCATCGCACCCGTAAGCAGCTCTGCACAGAAGGCGGGTCCTCGGTGCTGCCGCTCCCGCTAGCCTCCGGCCATGACGACTGTCGAAGAGCAGTACGAGATCTCCGCCGACCCCGCCCGCGTCGACGCCGCCCTCGTCCACCACTGGCTCTCCACCGACGCCTACTGGGCCCTCGGCCGCCCCCGCGCCGTCCAGGACGCCGCGATCGCCGCCTCCCTCAACTTCGGCGCGTACGACCGGGAAACCGGCACCCAGGTCGCCTGCGCCCGCGTCGTCACGGACCACGCCACCTTCGCCTGGCTCTGCGACGTCTACGTCACCCCCGCGGCCCGCGGCCGCGGCCTCGCCACGGCCCTGGCCACCACCGCCCGGGAGCACCTGGCCGCGCTGGGCGTGCGGCGCGTACTGCTCGCGACGCACGACGCGCACGGGGTGTACGCGAAGGTCGGGTTCCAGCCGCTGGAGGTGCCGGGGCACTGGATGTCGCTGGTGATGTGAGGCATGGACGGGGGCGGCCGGGCCGGCGCTGTGTCAGCGGAGGCCACTCAGGGTCGGGTGAAGCCGTTCAGCGGGCGTCACACCGATCTGGCGATGCTCGTCCACAGGGAGTCGAAGCGACCTCCGCGACGAGGTCTCGCGCAGCCAAGTCGGCCAGGAGGTTCTCCAGCGACCGGGCGTGGAGGTCGATGAGTCCGGCAAGGCGCTCGAGCGGCCGCGAGTCTTCCGGATCATCCACATTACGGGGGATCGCCGAGGGGGCGTCCACGCTCGGGCGCAGTAGCCGAACACGGATCGACGAGGGTGAGATCTCCTGCCGATGAATGCGCCTGACCTGGGGTACGAGGGCCGCGGTGAGCGACTCGGCGGTCAGACAGTACGCGTCGATCGTGATGTGCTCCGCCTCGAACGCCTCGGCTATGGCGTCATCCAGCTCCACACTGCCGACGCTGACTGCGGGCGCAGGCACGTAAGCTGCCCCGTTGGCGTGGGCCGTGCCGACGGACTGCCGCCAGTCGCGGGCGAACACACCCTTGCCCTGGGCCGGCTCCACGTACCCTTCCGCTTCGGGCAGCTTGAGTGCCTTCTGAACCGTGGCACGGGCCGTCCCGAAGCGCTCCACCAGTTCGGTCCGGGTGGGGAGTTGCTCGCCCACCCTGATGGCGCTGCCCTCGATCTCGTCGCGCAGCCCATCGGCCGCGCGCTCGAACCCTGGCCTGGATCGGGCATTTGATACGAGGTCATCCTTAAACGGTAGCGCCGCGCTCCATTTGGGCTGTCCCGTTCTGCGCACTCTCGAGGAACAGTGGCGGCACTGCCTCCACGCCGGAGACCGTGTCGAGCCCGTGAGGCCGAACGGCGATATCCACCGACCGGGCCGGCTTGCGGAACTCCTGATGCCAGCGGAGGAGGACCTTCTCGATGTGCTCGGGCGTCGCGGCCTTCTTGAGACCCACATTCGGAAGGCCCGTGCCGTCCTCGCCTCGACGGGCACCAGTCAGAGCCGCCGCGATCGACGCCACCGCGCGACCGAGCACCTCGTCCCACTCCGGTCCGGCCTCCGTGGCCCATGCGATGGCCATCGCGCCGCGCATTACGTCGGTGTAGACGGATTGAACACGCTTGTACGCCCGGTAGCGCGGCAGATCCTGCCGCACGCCCTCCGTCGCCCCAGCCAGACGGCGCCCGACGGCGCGTCTCCAGCGCCGGACTGCCTCCCGCTCATGCCGTCGTGGGTAGCGCATCAAGTGAAGGTGCGTCGCGAGGTCATAGAGCGGATCACCAATGCGCGCCAGCTCCCAGTCGATGGTCCACAGTTCGCCCGCATGGTCGACGATGAGATTTTCGCGGTGCAGGTCGCCGTGAAGCAAAACAAAAGGGCGCGGGGTGAGAGGTCCCAAGTCGTCGGCGAGACGGTCCAAGAGGCCATCGGGGATGTCGAGCTCATCGAAGAGAGATTCAAGTACCGACTTCTTGCTCTCAAAAACCCCTCGGGTCTGATCGATCAGATTCCGTAGAAATTCAGTACTGCCGTCGCCTCCATAAGGAAGCTTGCCCGGCTCCGACGGCCCATTCCCGCACACCCGTTTCGCACGGATTTCTCTGGCGTCGATCGACGCAAGCGATCCGAACAACTGGGCAATCTGCGCCCTGTGGCGTCGGCGCACCGGAGAACCCATGGGTGACAGATTCCCCAGGGTTTGCCCTTCGATGAATTCAACGAGCGTCATATTGGCGGGGGCGCCCACCAGCGCGCCCGCATCCACCACTTTCGGGATCCGCTTCACCCGGCCGCTCAATTCCGAGATGAGCTGCTCCTCCGAGCCGAAGCACCGGTGGTCGTACCAGAAGACGTGCTCCCTCGGCTCACGCAGCTTGAGCCACCGGAACTGCCTCCCCAGCGTGGTGTCAGGGTCCAGGCGAACGGCATATGCCTCATGGTGGTGCCCCTTGAGTGGGCCCACCACCTCGGCCGCGATTTGATGCGCGAACAGGAAGGTAGCGCTGGTCACCGGATTCCTCGAGACTCGGAAACAACAGAGAGTATCCTCCCTCCGGTGCCGCATGGGACTGAACGCGACTGCATGTTTATCCACTCGAGGCATCCCCACCCTCGACAAACTATGCAAAGTGCACGTCGGCGACGGTGGAGGGGTTGCATAAATATTCCGACGTGAACTACTCCGAATGAACGATGCCGTCGCCCCGTATTGACGAAGCGGACTTCTCGCACGAAACGGATGCCATCAGTGAGGGTCGCCGCTTGCCGAGTGCGAGCCGCACGGCTCGACGACTCGGCTCCACGCTGTTCGGATCTCATTCAGAGTAGGAACGATCGTCAGATCGGGGAAGTCCCTGCGAAGTTCCTGGTTGTCGTCGACGTGCGGGTTCTCAAAGCCGAGGAAGCGCACTCCCGCTCGTTGTGCCGCCACGACATCCGCAGACGAGTCTCCGATCATCAGGTAGCGGTCCGGCTCCGATGCGCGAAGCGCCCGCAGAGCCCTGGAGATACACCCGGGGTCGGGCTTCAACAGGAGTCGACCATCGGGAGACACGGTCTGCCGGCCGTAGACGTGGGGCCCGAACGGGGCGGCGAGTCCACACCGCTCGAGATAGACCCCCACAGCCGCCTCTGAATTATTGGTGGTTATGGCTATCTGCACTCCACCCTCTACGAATGCACGAACCAGACCTTCGGCCCCATCCGTCTCCGTCGCACCTTCTGCGCAATGCTGCTCCAACCTCGCCAATTCCTCCTCGAGGGCAGTGAGGCTGCCGAGGTTCGACCAAGCGAGGGCGGCCTCGCGCAGGACGTCGATGGGACTGTTCTCCCGCTCGGGGCGTACGGCCGGCAGCCCCTCCCGGGCGATGAATTCATGCAGCTGCTCCGCCACCCACGCCGCCCCCTTTGGCGCGAAAAGGTGGCACAGTGGGCCGTCGAAGTCGAACAGTACGCCTCGGACACCGGACAGCAGGGTCCGGAGCTCGCCGTCCATCCGCAGCTCGCGATCAGAAGTCACTCAGTGATTTTGGGTGCCCGCATCGTGCTTGACCAGAGGGCATGGGGCCCCCTGCCCTGCAATGACTCAGGGCAACAAACCGATCACTTCCTGCATGCGGAAAACGAAGCGCCTGGCATTTGCCTTCGTCATCTCACGCTTCTTTAGTTCATTTCTGGCATAGCCGACAAAGTCGATGCCCGCCTCCCGCGACGCCAGGACGTCCAGCGGCGAGTCCCCCACGAACAAGCAGTGCTCCGGCTTGACGTCGAGCTGTCTCACCGCTTCCAGGAGCATGTAAGGGTTCGGCTTCATGAGCCGGGCGTCGCGAGGGCGTCCGATGATCGGCCCGTCGACCCACTCCAGGAGTTCATTGACCAACAGGAAGTTCCGGATGGCCTCGTCATGGTTGTTGCTGACCACGCCGAGACGCACCCCACGCGACCTCAAGGCTCGCATGAGGTCCGCAGCGTCGTCTGTGATCTCCGCGGATGTGGCTGCCTCGACCTCCTCCTTGGCCAGGAGCTCACCCACCTCGGCACTCACCTCAAAGGCCTTGTGATGCGGCCCGTTCGCAAGCTCCCACAGCAACCCGTGCGGGTCGTCCGTGCCGGCCAGTTCGGGCGGCAGGAGCGATTCGGCACGGAGCCGGTCCTTGAGTCGGGACGCCACGGCGGATGCGGGATATCCGGCAAAGAGGCGGCAGATCGGGCCGTCGAAGTCCAGTAGGACACATTCGACGCCGCCGGCCCTCAGAGGGGATCGGCGATCTTCGTCCAGAGTGAGTTGAACCACGCCTGAGAGACTTCCATACGTTCCGGCGACTGGGGATAAAGCTTGGCCCCGACACCCAGGACGTCGTAGATGCCGATGGTCTGACCCTCGACGGTGATGGTGTTGTCGGTGACAACGTAGAGGCCGTCGAGAGCCACTGCCCCGTTGAACAGGTAGAGCTTGTGCAGGGGGGTGGCAGCCACTTGCCGCACCTCGACACTGACATCCGGCACGGCGCCCTGCCCCTGCAGGTTCACCAGGTTCTTAAGGGCCTCGATGTGAATGCCCGCAAGGCCGCTGAGCCGCTGCATCGGTCGGGGATCATCGGGGTCCTCGACGCTCCGGGGGATCGCCAGCCGCACGTCGGTACGCGGCAGTATGAGGCGGACGTGGATCGAGGAGGGCCGGATCTCCTCTCGGATGATCCGCCGCTGCTGGAGCACTAGGGACGCGTTGAGGGATTCGGCTGTCAGGCAGTACGCGTCGATCGTGATGTGCTCGGCCTCGAACGCCTCGGCGATGGCGTCATCCAGCTCCACGCTGCCGGCCCTGGCTGCGACCGCGGACGTGTGGCCGGACCCATTGGTATGGGCCGTCCCGACGGGATTGCGCCAGTCACGCGCGAACACGCCCTTGCCCTGGGTGGACTCCACGCGCCCCTCGGCTTCGAGCAGCTTGAGCGCCTTCTGAACCGTGGCGCGGGCCACCCCGAAGCGCTCCACCAGGTCTGCATGGGTGGGGAGTTGCTCGCCGACTCCGATGGCACCGCGCTCGATCTCACTGCGCAGCTCATCGGCCACGCGCTCGAACTCGCGCCTGGCCCCACTGAGATGGCGACCGTTGCTCACCTGTCACAGGGTACAGGTTTGCCGTAGACAAGTGTAGATGACTATCTGAGTTTAGTGATCTGCAGTCAGCGGCACTATGACCATACAAGCTGAAGTCAACTGCCCTACGGGACAGTCAAGTTAGCCAAGTTGGCTTCACCGGGGGCCGTGACCTCCCCGTCCCGACGACGCGCCGGGGACGGCCGCGGGTGAGAGTGCAGCGCCACGTCGCATCGCCTGCACGCACGCACACACACATCAGTACCACGCTTCCGCTCAGCCCCTTGCCGACCTCCGGGTCACATCTGCGTCCTCCGTGCTCTACGCGCGGAGAGATCGGTCCAACGCGCCTCGAAGGAGTGAATCGCTATGCCCGCTCTCGCTCTGTGCGCCTTCGCGTTCGAGCAGCTCGTCCAGTGGCGGTACGGCGCGGCAGGCGCCTTCGCCGTCGGACTGTTCACGGTGGGCCACAAGGCCCGGAACACGACGTTCACGTGCGTCGGACTCGCGGTGATCGCGCTGCTGCTGGCCCAGTAGGGCCGGCGCGGCAGCGGGCCCGCGCCTTTCGGCCGGCCACCTTGGAAGGGGGTGGGTCATGCTGTGGACTCGTGTGCCGGCGGCACTGCTGGAGCAGTACCTGGCATGGCAGTACGGGCCGTTGACGGGGCTGGGCGTACTGCTGGTGGGTGCCGGGCTCCAGGCGCGTTCCAGCAATGCGATGTGCGTCGGCGGGGTACTCGTCCTCCTGGTGCTGGTCTCCTACGCCACCACTGGCGACAACTAGAACGTGTCGATCGCCCACGGCTTCCGCGCCGTGCGGAACAGCGCGTCGACACGCGACGCCCCGCCCTGGCGGGACTCCGCGGCACGTCCGACGACCGTCAGGCGGGCCGCGGACTCGTCGCCGAGGTAGAGGGAGGCGAGGGCGGCGGCGTCGAGGGTGACGTCCGGGGCGGCGGAGGGGGCCGCCTCGGCGGTGGCGGTGCCGTCGGCGGCGGCTTCCAGGCGGAAGCGGCCGGCGGCATGGCCGTGCGGGTCGGTGACGTCGAGGACGACGGCGCCCGGAGCCGCGTACGTGCGGGCGGCCAGCGCACGGGGGACGTCGAGCAGGCGCAGCCACATGAAGTCGGAACTGGAATGGACGCTCGCGGCGCGCGGGTCGGCCAGCAGCAGCGGCAGGACGTCGTCCTGGGCGCGGAAGCCAGTCCGTACGGTGGCGACCCAGTCGATGGAGAGCAGGTACCGCCACAGGGCCCGCTCGGCCTCCGGGGTGGCGGCGATCAGCTCGTGCACGGTGAGCGGGACCTTCGGGAACATCCCGTGCCAGGTGTCCTCGGCGGTGTACGAGGCGAGGCCGTCGACGCGTCCGGAGGCGTCCCGGTAGAGGACGAAGAGCGGTTCCTTCCACGGGTGCGAGGGGTTGACCACCGTGCCGGTGGCGTACTCCCAGAAGCGCTCGGTGCGGTTGATGGCGCCGGGCGTGCGCAGCCGTACCCGGTCGTGGAGCTGCGGGCCGAGTTTGAGGACCTCGGCGGGGTCCGCGAGGTCGATGCGGCCGCCGTCCGCGGGCGCGCCCTGGGGGCGGCCGGCGCGGGCGGTGTCGACTTCCCACTCGGTGACGCCGGCGGCGGGGCCGAAGCCGTAGCGGCCGTAGATCGCGTACTCGGCCGCGACGAGGATCGCGACCGGCTCGCCGCGGCGTACGGAGGCGTCGAGTTCGGCGGCCATCATGCGGGAGGCGAGGCCGCGGCGCCGGTGCGTCGCGGTGACCGAGACGTTGGTGATCGCGGACGCGGGCAGGACCGCCCCGCCGGGCACGGTGAGTTCGCGCGGCATGCTGCGGAACGTGGCGACGCAGCGGTTGTCGTCGAACGCGCCCTGGGTGCGGTCAAGGTCCGTCTGTGAACGGCGGATGGCGACTTCTTCCTCGGTCACCGTGGGCGCCCGGTGGAAACCGGCGCTGACGGCGCGCAGCCAGCCGGGGAAGTCGGACTCACCGATCGTACGGACCTCAAGGCTCATGTCCGGCACGTTAAGCGGCCGTCCGGCCCGGCCGCATCCCCTTTTCCGCGGGCGTCCGGTCCGCCCGGCTCAGTCCCCCGCCAGCAGGTCGTCGACCCGGGCCTCGCCCTCGCGGTAGCGGCGGGCGATCTCGGTGCTGCAGCCGTCGACCGTGCGCTGCAGTGACTGCCGTCGTCGCGAGACCTGCTGCTCGTGGCGGACCAGCCGGCCCATCGCGTCGTGCAGCTCCTGATCGGTGCGGGCCTCCAGATCGGAGAGTTCGACCTCGGCGAGCATCTCCTCGGCGAGCTGCCGGTAGCGCTCGCTGTGCGGCGTGCGCAGGGTGACGTGCCGGGCGGAGGAGCGGTGCCGGGAGGGCGTGTCGGTGAGGATCTCGGAGAGCCGGTCGAGTACGGGGGCGTCCGGGGCGGTGCGGCGGGCCAGTTCGGCGCGGAGGATGTCGATCCGGCCCTGGAGGAGCCGCCGCAGGTAGGAGAGGTCGGCCTCCTCCCACTGCGCCTCGCGGCGCGCGGTGCGCAGTCCTTCGAGGGTGAGGCCGGCGAAGTCGGGCTGGGAGGTGCCTGGGCCGAGGGGGGAACGCGGGCCCGGTGCCTTGAGCATGCGATCGCCTTCCGCCGTCCCGGTGGTGATGCTGTGATTCATCGCTGTCCGTCCCCTCGTCCCCCACGTCGGGCAGATCTCGATCGTGCCACCGAGTAGCTGCGTCTCGCAGGCACCTGCACCCGAACGGCGGCTCCGGACAGTTGTGCGTGAGTCCAAGCGGGCGTACGGCCCGAGTACCGCGCGCCCCCGCTGACCCGGGACAATGGCGGCATGCGTGCGGTGGCCCAGCGGGTGAGCGAAGCGAGTGTCGTGGTGGAGGGCGAGACGGTCGGGAAGATCGTCGGTCCCGGTCTGTGCGTGCTGGTGGGGGTGACGCACGACGACACCGCGGAGAAGGCGGCGCAGTTGGCGCGGAAGCTGTGGAGCCTGCGCATCCTGCCCGACGAGAAGTCCTGCTCGGACATCGCGGCGCCGCTGCTCGTGATCTCCCAGTTCACCCTCTACGGTGACGCCCGCAAGGGGCGCCGCCCCACCTGGAACGCGGCCGCGCCCGGCCCGGTCGCCGAGCCGCTGGTGGACGAGGTGGTGGCGCAACTGCGGTCGCTGGGCGCGCACGTGGAAACGGGCCGCTTCGGAGCGAAGATGAAGGTCTCGCTCACGAACGACGGCCCGTTCACGGTCGTGCTGGAGATCTGAGAGGACAGGCCTCAGGGCTCGACGATCGTCTCCTGGCTCGCCGCCGTCCCGTCCGCGAGCAGCGTCGCGTCCACGGACGTGTTCCGCTTGATCACGGCGAGGGCGATCGGGCCCAGCTCCCAGTGCCGGGCGGACGAGGTGACGGTGCCGATCGGGCGGCCCTCCGGCCCGTCCGAGGCGAGCCGGACGGGCGTGCCGTGGCCGGGCAGCTTGACCTCGCTGCCGTCGAGGTGGAGGAAGACCAGGCGACGCGGCGGCCGGCCGAGGTTGTGCACACGGGCGACGGTCTCCTGACCGCGGTAGCAGCCCTTGTTGAGGTGGACCGCGGTGTCCAGCCAGCCCAGCTCGTGCGGGATGGTGCGGTGGTCGGTCTCCAGGCCGAGCCGCGGGCGGTGGGCCTCGATCCGCAGCGCCTCCAGGGCCAGCACGCCGATCGGGGTGCCGACCTGCTGCGCGAAGGTCTCCAGTTCGGCGCGCGGTACGAACACGTCGCGGCCGTACGGGACCTCGCGTACCGGCCACTCCTCCGGGACGGCGGCGATGCTGCCCGCCGGGAGGTGGACGACCGCGTACGCGCCGGTCACGTCGGAGACGTCGACCTGGTAGAAGAACTTCATGCTCTCCAGGTACGCGATCAGCTCGCCCTGGGTGCCGGGTTCGACGTGCATCCAGGTGGTCGTGCCGTCGTCGACGAGGTAGAGGGCATGCTCGATGTGGCCGTGGGCGGAGAGGATGAGCGCCTCGGCGGCCCGGCCGGGCGGGAGGTCGCTGACGTGCTGGGTGAGCAGCAGGTGGAGCCAGGCGAGCCGGTCCTGGCCGGTCACGGCGACGACGCCCCGGTGGGAGAGGTCGACGAAGCCGTCGCCGGACGCCAGGGCGCGTTGCTCGCGGAAGAGGTCTCCGTAGTGCGCGGCGACTCCCTCGTCAGGGCCTTCCGCGGGAACGGCGCCGGGGAGCGACAGCAGGGGGCTGGTCGTTGTTTGTCGCTGCATGGACCCAGCCTACGTCCCGTTACTTGAACCCTCAGGCGTTCGGGTCCTGCCCGCGCAGTCCGCGCAGCGGCCGAAGATCGCGAAGTGCTTCATGTCGGTCTCGAAGCCGTAGGTCTCGCGCAGCTTGGCGGTCAGCGGCTCCGCGACGGACACGTCGGCCTCGATCACCGACTCGCAGTCCCGGCACACCAGGTGCATGTGGTGGTGCCGGTCGGCGAGGTGGTACGTGGGGGCGCCGTGCCCGAGGTGGGCGTGGCTGACCAGGCCCAGCTCCTCCAGGAGCTCCAGCGTGCGGTAGACGGTGGAGATGTTGACGCCGGAGGCCGTCCTGCGCACCTCGGTCAGGATGTCGTCCGGGGTGGCGTGCTCAAGGGTGTCGACAGCCTCCAGGACAAGCTGTCGCTGCGGCGTCAGCCGGTAGCCGCGCTGCCTCAGGTCGCTCTTCCAGTCCGTGGTGACCACGAGGACAGTCTAGGCAGGGGAAAGGGGGATCACGGAGTCGTGATCCCCCTCGGGAGTCGCGCGGGAGCCGCGGGGGCGGCTCAGCGGAAGAACGCGATGCCGTCGTCCGGAAGGTCCTTGAGGTCCTTCGCCCACTCGCTGGGGTTGACGACCTTCTTCAGGTGCGCCGACATGTAGGGGCGCAGCGACACCTCCGGGGTGGCCTTCTCGCCCACCCACATCAGGTCGCTCTTGACGTAGCCGTAAAGGCGCTTGCCGCCGCTGTACGGGGGCGCGTCGGACAGCCTGGCCACGGCGTCGGTGGCGAGGTCGATCTGCGGCTTGCCCTCGGCGAGCTCGCCGTACCAGATCTCGATGACGCCGTTGTCGCGGGTCATGGTGATCTCGACCTTGCGGTCCTTGTCGATCCGCCAGAAGCCGGACTCGCTCTCCAGCGGCTTCACCGGCTTGCCCCCGGCGTCCAGGACCCAGGCCTTGGAGGTGTACTCCAGGAACGACCGTCCGTCGTGACTGAAGATCACTTCCTGACCGAAGTTGCACTTCTCGGCGCCGGGGAAGTCGAAGACGCCCGCGCCTTCCCAGGTGCCCAGGAGAAAGGCGAGCGGCACGAGGTCCGGATGCAGGTCGGACGGGATTTCAATCATGATCAGCGCTGTCCCTGGTAGAGCTTCTTCACCGCCAGAACGGAGAACGCGATGACGCCAAGGCAAACCAGGACAAGCAGGGCGTCGAAGAAGAACTCAATGGCGCTCACGAGCGTGCTCCTCGGGCAGGCGCGGACGGTCGGCGGCCCGGTGGGCCAGCTACGAGTCTAGTGGGCGGGTACGGGCGCGGCGGCGTGAGGTCCGCCCCACGCGCCGCGCCCGCCCCTCGCGTCCCGCTCGCCGGCCGGGTCAGGCGAGCAGCTGCGACTGCAGCATCACGGTCTGGTGGAAGGGCACGGCGGGCTGGGTGCCGGCCTTGGTGAGCACGACCAGCGCCAGGACGTCGCCGGCCTCGACGTACCCGAAGCGGACGTGCTCGGGACCGCGGGGCTTGCTCTCGTTGTACAGGGACCACTGCACCTCGGGATCCGGGAGATCCGACGAGTCCCAGTCCGTGTCGTAACCGGCGCCCCCGGACTTCTCGAGGCTGCCGAAGAGCATGAGGTCCTCCTTGACGGCGCCCGTGTACGCCGCGGTGGCGAACTGCAGCAGGTAGATCTCGGCGCGGGTGCCGTCGTCCGTGGTCCAGGCGCGCGCCGCGATGTGGCGCAGGGTGTTCTGCTCCAGCGTGCCGGTCAGTTTCGCGCGGTCGCCCTTCTGGTAGAGCTCGAGGAAGTCGCGGGTCGGCAGCCAGCCGGTGGGGCCCGGGAGTGCCTTGTCGACCTTGGCCCCGGCGGGGGCGGGCAGCAGCAGGGTGTGGAGGTCCGCGTAGTGGCGGCGGGCCCGGTTGTGATCCCCGTCCAGCGGCCGGGGCGCCCCTGCCGGCAGCTGGGGCAGCTTCAGGGCGGGGTACGTCCATCGGCCGTCGTCCGGGGTCCGCAGACCCGGGATCTCGGTCCGCTCCGGCTGTGTCACGGCGTACGCCGCGGCCCCGCCGAGTGCCGCGAACACCAGGACGGCGGCGGTCCACCGCACCGCGGCGCGCAGCCCCCGCCGGTCCCGCAGCCGCGTGCGCTGACGGGGCACGCCCGCGTCCGCGGAGGGCGCCGCCGTGACGGGCTCCGTCGCGACCCCTGCGGAGGCGGGCCCCTCAGCCCTCTCGGGCGCGGCCTGCGCGGGCTCCTCCGGCTGCTCCGCGGGCTCCCCGGCCTCCTGGGGCTCCGTGATCGCGGCCTCCGGACCGGCGCCCGCAAGAGCGGCGGCTTCCTCGGGGGCCTGCGCCGGCACCTCCTCCGCCGGGGCACCGGTCTGCGCCGGGATCTTCACGTCGTCGTCGGTACGAGTCTGCTCGCTCATGCGGCCTCTCCCGGGTCCTGTACGCGGTCGAGCTGCAGCTTGAACAGTTCCGCGGCGTCGTCCTTCTTCAGCGGCGACGCGCCCGAGACGGACATGCGCACGGTGAGGTCGCCCTCGGTCGCCTGGCAGATCATGGTGTCGAGCTTCGCTCCGGGCTTCTTGGGCGGCAGGACGCAGCGCGCCTTGTCGTGGCCCGCGATCTTCGGCCCGTTGCGGAAGACCCCGAGCGCCTTGGTGAAGGCGCTGAAGAACTCGGTGCCGGCGCGCGCGGCGCGCTTGTTCTTCATCTGGACGATCTGCGTCTCGAAGACCGCCTCGCCCGTCACCTCGCGGTAGGTCCGCAGGCCCACGCCCTGGATGTGCAGCTCCCTCACGGCCTTGCGCAGCCGGTCCCGCTGCTTCTTCGGCAGCCCGGCGAGATCGCCCTGGAACACCGTCTCGGCCTGCTTGCCGGTGAACTCCGCGTCGTTGCCGTACTCGCCCACATCGGGGCCCGGCATGTAGGCGGGGGGCACGGGCAGCAACAGCTTGCCCAGCGCGCCGTAGTGGCTGCCGCCGGACTCGCTGCCGAACGAGCCGGTCTTCTTCGGCTCGGGTGCCTTCCACGGCCGCGCGGCCGTCTGCTTGTCGTCGTCCTTCTGCTGCTCGAGCACGGCGAAGCCGATGCCGCCGCCGGCGACGACGGCCACCAGCGCGGCCGCGATGCCGAGCGCGAGGCCGCGGCGGCTCCTGCGGGACGCGGTGGCGGCCTCCGGCTCCGGCTCGGCGCCGGTCAGGGGCTGCGGCTCCGGCTCGGACCCCGGCTGCGATACCAGCTCGGCCTCCGGCTGGGGCTGCGGTTCCGGCTGCGATACCGGCTCCGGCTGGGGCACGGGCTCCGGCTCGGCGGGAAGGATCTTCTCGTCGCTCACAGCCGCTCCCACTGCCGCTCGGCCAGGGACACGACCGTGGACTTCTTGATCGGCCGGTCCGAGTGCACCCAGATGTCCATCATGACCGTGCCCTTCCTGGCCAGGGCGCGCGCCGTGTAGAGCGGCAGGTAGCCAGGCTTCGTGTAGGGCTTGGAGTAGACCCACGCCCTGCCGTCGAAGGTTCCGGGGATGGCCGTCCCCTTGTTGCCCGCGAACTTCTTCTCGTGCATGTAGCCCTGCTGGCCGTCGAGCATTTCCGCGGTGTAGGTGTTCGCCTCGTCGCGGAACTGGACCAAGTGGACCTCGGTGGTGGTCGTCGTGGCGTAGCCACCGGTCCGCCAGATGGAGATGGCGGCCCTCCGGAAGTCGTTGGTGTTCAGGTCGGTGAACATGGAGTCCGGCTCGGTGTACGAGTCGGCGTACTCGTACAGCGAGAGCCAGTGCTCGTTGCCGTAGCTGCCGTCCAGGTCCTTGGCGCCCTTCGGCTTCTTGAGCAGCAGCTTGCGCAGGTCGCCCTCGGACCTGACCAGCGTGTCCTCGGCCGCCGTGAGCGGCTTCGCCGCGGGGGCGGCGCCCTTGGGCTGCACGAGCTTGGGCTGGGCGAGCGGGGGGAGCGGGGTCTCCGGGCGGTCGTACTGGATCTTGTAGCCGGCTCCGGCGCCCGCGAGGACGCCCAGGACCGCCGCGGCGGCGATCAGCAGGGTGGTCCGGCCGCGTCTGCGCGGCGGGCGGACCGGGGGCCCGTCCGGAACAGGGGTGTCCTGTTCCGGGACGGGGGTGTCCTGGGACAAGGGGGTCTCCACTGGGTGTGCTGGGGGATGTGTGTCAGTGGCGCGGGACTCAGCGGCCGGTCTTCAGGCGCCGGTACTGCTGGTCGAGGAGGCGGGTGAGCATGCCCTTGCCCGGGGTCTTCGCCCCGGTGACGGAGATGCTGATGTGCACGTCGCCCTGGTGGGACAGGACGATCACCGAGCCGGTGCTCTCGGCGGACGACGAGGACAGCCGGTAGGCCTTGGCGGGGTGATCCGACGACGGGAGCGCGATCCGGGTGCCCTGGTAGTAGAAGTCGTCGTAGTAGCCGGCGGCGGAGCCTGCGCTCGCGAAGCGCACCAGCTGTACGGAGACCTCGTACTCGCCGTCGCCGGTGAGGTAGGTCCGGTACGCGGCCGCCTTGAAGCCGTACGTGGTGAGGGCGCGCCTCACGTCGGTGGACTCCGCGACGTCGGAGCGGGAGAGGTCGGTGCCCTCCTCGTCCCCGTAGGTCTCGGCGTCCTCCGGCGGGGGGAGCAGGAAGTAGCGCAGGTCGCCGCGGTGCTCCCCGTCGTGGACGGAGCCCTTGAGGGTGCCGGCGGGCGAGGCGGGCGCCGACACGCTCCGGCTCGGGGACGCCGTCGGTGACGGGGTCGCGGAGCCGGGCGCGCTCGGCCCCCGGCCGCCGGGCGACGCCACCGGCGCCCCCGCGGACGCCGACGAGGACGAGGAGCCGAACGCCATGACCGCCCCCGCGGTGAGTGTCGCGAGCACGACAAGTCCGACGACCATGGCGATCACGGCACCAGTACGCGAATCGGTACGCGCTTCCACAAGCCCCCCCGGGCAGAAATGCAGCGCACGCGCGCGAATTGCGCGACGCGGCGAACGCATTATGTCGAGCGGGAGCAAACGCTCCCAGTGTTTTTCCTGTGAGACCGGCCACCCTAAGGTATGACCATGGCGAAGAAGCTCGTGATCAAGGTAACCGCAGGTGCGGACGCGCCCGAACGCTGCTCCCAGGCCTTCACGGTGGCCGCGGTGGCGGTCGCCAGCGGCGTCGAGGTGTCGCTGTGGCTGACCGGCGAGTCGTCGTGGTTCGCGCTGCCGGGGCGGGCCGCGGAGTTCGAGCTGCCGCACGCCGCGCCGCTGCCCGAGCTCATCGAGGGGATCATGGCGGGCGGGCGGATCACGCTGTGCACGCAGTGCGCGGCGCGCCGGGACATCACGGAGAAGGACGTGCTGGACGGCGTCCGGATCGCCGGTGCGCAGGTCTTCGTCAGCGAGGCGATGGCCGACGGCACGCAGGCGCTCGTCTACTGAGGCGCTCACCGGCGCCCGCCGCCCCGGACGTCAGCGCTGGTCGCGGTGGTCGTCGCGGCGGTCCAGCTCGCGCCACCACTCGTCGGAGGTCGGGTCGCCGGTCTCGTCCCACCAGCGGTCGTCCGGGCCCCTGCGGTTGGCCACGACGGCGGCGATCGGCGGGATGACCATGGCGACGACGCACATGCCGACGGCGACCGGCACCGACCACAGGCGCACGAGGCTCCACGCCAGGACGAAGAGCAGAACGCAACTGCCCATCATGGCGTAATACCAACGACGACGACGCCTCGTGGACACCCTTCCACCGTACGTCCCGAAGGGCCGCGCTCCCACTCGGTGGTCCGGGGGAAGTGCGGCCCTTCGTCGTCGGTCGCCGCCGTGCGGCCGTCGGGTCAGACGGCGATGGCCACCTCGGTGAGGTCGCCCCGCTGGGCCACGACGGCACGGTCCACCGTCGCGCCCGGCACCAGGGCGCGCAGCGTCCACGAGCCCGGAGCCGCGAAGAAGCGGAACTGGCCGGTCGCCGAGGTCGGCACCTCGGCGGTGAACTCGCCGCCGCCGTCCAGCAGCCGAACGTAGCCGGCCACCGGCTCGCCGTCACGGGTCACGGAACCCTGGATGATCGTCTCGGTCGCGACGTCGATGCCGGCCAGGTCAGGGCCGCCGGCCTTCGCTCCACACATGGTGTTCCTTCCTCCGGGTCGGGGTCTCGGGGGCTTACTTCGCGGCGCCGAGCTCGATCGGCACGCCGACGAGGGAGCCGTACTCGGTCCAGGAGCCGTCGTAGTTCTTGACGTTCGGCTGGCCGAGCAGCTCGTGGAGCACGAACCAGGTGTGGGCGGAGCGCTCGCCGATGCGGCAGTAGGCGATGGTGTCCTTGGCCAGGTCCACGCCCTCGCCCTCGTACAGCTCCTTCAGCTCGTCGTCCGACTTGAAGGTGCCGTCGTCGTTGGCCGACTTCGACCACGGGATGTTGCGCGCGGTCGGCACGTGGCCGGGACGCTGCGACTGCTCCTGCGGGAGGTGGGCCGGGGCGAGCAGCTTGCCGGAGAACTCGTCGGGCGAGCGGACGTCGACCAGGTTGAGGCTGCCGATCGCGGCCACGACGTCGTCGCGGAAGGCGCGGATGGAGGAGTCCTGGGCCTGGGCCCGGTACTCGGTGACCGGGCGGCTGGGGACCTCGGAGCCGTCGACCAGGTCGCGGGAGTCCAGCTCCCACTTCTTGCGGCCGCCGTCGAGGAGCTTGACGTCCTGGTGGCCGTAGAGCTTGAAGTACCAGTAGGCGTAGGAGGCGAACCAGTTGTTGTTGCCGCCGTAGAGGACGACGGTGTCGTCGTTGGCGATGCCCTTCTCCGACAGCAGCTTCTCGAAGCCGGCCTGGTCGACGAAGTCGCGGCGGACCGGGTCCTGCAGGTCCTGCTTCCAGTCGATGCGGACGGCGTTCTTGATGTGGTTCTTGTCGTACGCCGACGTGTCCTCGTCGACCTCGACGATGACCACCTTCGGGTCGTCGATCCGGGCCTCGACCCAGTCCGCGTCCACCAGGACGTCACTGCGGCTCATTGCTGTTCTCCTCCGGGGCAGTTGCGGATATCTCGGCGCACGGACGGGTGCGCACGGGTGCCGGGCTGCGCTGCACGGGCGCGTCACGGCGTTGCGCGGGGAAGGGTGGGGCGGCGTGCGGCGCCGGGCGACGGCGCGGGGCCCCTAGGGGATGCGACAGAGCATGGCGGCGACACGGCACAGGTCGACTGCCCGCCGCTTCGTGAGATCCGCCTGTCGCTTCATGGCCTCGATCGTAGGGAAGGGACCGGTTGGTGTCACCGGCAGTCCGCATCCCGAGATGAGATTGTCCATACTCCGAAACGGGCAATGAGTGCCGGGCCCCCGGCCGCGCACCCCCCGTCGGCTTCCGGGTCCGTACGACTGCGGAGCGGACGCCCTCGTCTCACTGAGCGAGAACGACCTGCGTGCCGGTCGCCGCGATGGTGATGCCGTCGGCGTTCGCGGTCACCGACGAGAGTTCGATGCCCTTCGGCAGCCCCGCCAAAGCGCGGGTGAAGTCGATCCGCTCCCGGATGAGGTCCTCGATGCCCGGGGGCAGGGAGTCCAGTCCGGGTATGTCGCCCGCGGTGAGCTTGATGCTGTTCTTGCCGGTCACGTTCACCTCGCTCACCACGCTGCGCTTGACCGAGCCGATCGGCGTGGAGACGTTCACCGTGACCTTCACCCGGCCCTTGCCGTCCGCCGAGGTGCCCCCGTACGCGATGGTCACCCCGCTCGGGGCGGCCTTGGTGAGGTCGGCGTAGGTGACGAGGGCGGAGCCCTGCGCCGTGTCGGCCACCGCGCTGGTGAAGCCGTCCGCCATGCGCACTCCGTGCAGGTCCGCCTGGAAGCGGGCCACGCGCAGCGTCTGCCCGCCGGTGCCGGTCGCCTGCACGCCGTCCGCCGTCACCTCGACGTCGTCCAGCTTCTTGGCGAGCACCTGTGTCAGGAACGGGAAGCCCTTGATGTCGATCCCGGGCTTGGAGGTCAGTCCCAGCGTCTGCTGCGCCCGGTCCGCCGCCTCCGACTCCGCGAAGTGCACGGCGATGCGGTCGGCCGCGACGAACAGGGCGCCGAGAATCACGGCGAGGATGAGCAGGATCCGTACAGCGCGCATGAGTTACCCCCGGGTCGGCGTCCGGCTCGACCCTATCCGGTCAGCCCAGCAGTGCCCGGGTCATCACGTAGACGGCCGGTGCGGCAGCGGTCAGCGGCAGTGCCACACCCGCCGTGAAGTGGACGAACCGGGACGGGAAGTCGTAGCTGGCCACCCGCAGCCCGATCAGCGCGCAGACCCCGGCCGCCAGCGCGACGAGCGCCCCGTCGGACGTGTCCAGCCGCCCCAGGGCGATGCCGCTGCCGGTGGCGGCGGCGAGCGCGACCAGGACGGAGACGACGCCGGGCAGCGGGATCGCCCGGGCGACCGTCGCGACGGCGACCGCGATCACGGCGGTCACGACGGCGTCGGTGCCGCGCGGGTCGGCCGTGGCCGCCAGGAAGCCGGTGGCCAGGATCGTGACGAGCGTCGAGGCGGCGGTCGCGGTGAGCGAGGACAGCCGTTCCTCGGCGCTGCCGCGGTGCCGCAGCTGCAGGACGAGAACGAGCAGGAGCCAGACGCCGAGGGTGCCGACGATCACGGCCGGGGCGTTGTCCGCCCCGTCGATCAGCACGGCGGCCTCGGCCGTGACACCCGCGAGGAAGGCCAGCACGATGCCCTGCCGGGCGGGCCACATGCCGTTCAGCCGGAACCAGCCGGCGGCGGTGACCGCCTGCAGCACCACGGCCGCGCCGGCCAGCGCGGGGCGGCCCAGCAGCGCGCCGCCGGCCAGCAGCAGCGCGAGGGCGGCCGTGACGAGGGCGGGCTGCATGCCGGGGGCGATGATCGGCGAGCCGGTGCGGGTGGCCTGCCGGCGCCGGGCGGCGCGGCCGCCTTCCGCGGGCGGCTGCGGGGCGTCGCCGACCGGCGGGAGGACGGCGGTGGTGTCGTGCGGGGGCATCGGGCCCGCGCCGCGGTCGTACCAGTCGTGGTTGTCGGTCACGTGCTCATCCTCCCGCGAACGGCGGGAGGACCTCGACCGTGCCGCCGTCGGCCAACCTGACTCCGGCATGGTCCCGGGTGCCGACGGGGTTCCCGTCGACCAGGAACGAACAGTTCGCCAGTACGCGGGCGAACTCGGGGCGCGACTCGTGGCGCTCGCGCGCCGCGGCCAGCGCCTCGGCGAGGGTGCCCTCCCGGTACGGCTCCTCCGCGGCGCCGGCGGCGGCCTTGGCCGCGGCCCAGTACCGGATGGTTCCGTGTGCCGCCATTGCGGTCCTTCCCTTTGCCCCTGCGGTCCTGCCGCGGTCCATGATGACGCAGCGCGGGCGCGGCGCGGCGCCCGGGCCCGGCGGATCAGGCCTGACCCGCCCGGCGTACCGGCCGGGCGGGCCCGCTCAGCCGGTCCGGTCAGCCGATCCGCTTCGCCGCCCACGCGCCGATACGGCGGAGCAGCTCGGGCGGGGCGGCGTTCTCGGCGTGGCCGAAGCCGGGCTCGACCCAGAGCTCGGCGGTCCCGCCGGCGGCCTCCGCGAGGGAGAACGGGTGGTCCAGCGGGAAGTAGCCGTCCCGGTCGCCGTGCACGATGAGCAGCGGCGTGGGCGCGATGTGCCGCACCGCCTCCACCGGGGGCACCGGGACGGGGTCCCAGTCCCGGTCGTGGATGCGCGTGCGCAGCAGCCCCCGGGAGACCAGCCGCCCCGCGGGCCGCGTGATCGCCCAGTGGACCCGGCGCATCGGCGCCGTACCGCGGTAGTACCAGCGCGCGGGCGCACTCACGGAGGCCACGGCATCAACGTGCGCTCCTTCGTGCGCCGTTTTGCGCCCCGCGTGCCGCAGGACGACGGAACCGCCCATGGAGAAGCCCACCGACGCCACCGCCGGATGGCCGAGCCTGCGCGCCCAGCGCACCGCGGCGTCCAGGTCGAGGACCTCGCGGTCACCGACCGTGGAGCGCCCGCCGGAGCGGCCGTGCCCCCGGAAGGAGAAGGTCACGACTCCGCCGACGCCGTCCACCCGGCTGAAGATCGCCGCCGCGCGGCGCACGGCCGGCCGCTCCAGGGCGCCGGTGAAGCCGTGCGCGACCACGATCGCGAGCCCTCCGGGTGTCGCTCCGGGCACGTACGCGGCGTCGATCCGCACCCCGTCCCCGGCCGACAACACCGCACGCCGGCCACCGGAATTGCTCGACGAAACACACGACCGCGCAAGCGGGGGCTCACTTACCGACTCCATGTGGGCTATTCTCTTAGGTCAAGAGGATCCGGGCAGCGTCGCCCCCGGGTCCTTTCGTGCTTTCCGGGCCACCGGACCGCACACGTCGGCGCACGCATACGTCCTCGCCGGGACCGAGGAGGGTTCGCAATGGGCAAGCGGAACACGCATGACCGGACGATGAACGACGGGAGCGGCCGGTGAGCTCTCTCCTCCTTCTGACCAACGCACTCCAGCCGTCCACCGAGGTGCTCCCGGCGCTGGGGCTCCTGCTGCACAGCGTGCGGGTGGCCCCGGCCGAGGGCCCCGCGCTGGTGGACACCCCCGGCGCCGACGTGATCCTCATCGACGGCCGCCGCGACCTGCCGCAGGTGCGCTCGCTGTGCCAGCTGCTCCGCTCCACCGGCCCCGGCTGCCCGTTGGTCCTGGTGGTCACCGAGGGCGGCCTGGCGGCCGTCACCGCGGACTGGGGCATCGACGACGTCCTGCTGGACACCGCGGGGCCCGCCGAGGTCGAGGCACGGCTGCGGCTGGCGATGGGCCGGCAGCAGATCAGCGTCGACGACAGCCCGATGGAGATCCGCAACGGCGACCTGTCGGTCGACGAGGCCACGTACAGCGCGAAGCTCAAGGGCCGGGTCCTGGACCTGACCTTCAAGGAGTTCGAGCTGCTGAAGTACCTCGCCCAGCACCCGGGCCGGGTCTTCACCCGCGCCCAGCTCCTGCAGGAGGTCTGGGGCTACGACTACTTCGGCGGCACGCGCACCGTCGACGTGCACGTACGGCGGCTGCGCGCCAAGCTCGGCCCCGAGCACGAGTCCCTGATCGGGACCGTCCGCAACGTCGGCTACCGCTTCGTGACCCCGGAGAAGGGCGAGCGTGCGGCGGAGGAGACGACGCAGGTGCCGGCGCGCGAGCAACTGGACACGCCCTCCGAAGCGGCCGTCCACGCCTCGCGGAACAGCTGATCACACGGTGGTCACGGCTGTGGACAGACGGTGGGATGCGCGGGTGTACCCGCGTAGACTCGGCCCGTGGCAAAGGTGACGCGTGACGATGTGGCAAGGCTTGCGGGGACCTCGACCGCAGTCGTCAGCTACGTCATCAACAACGGACCCCGGCCGGTCGCACCGGCCACCCGCGAGCGTGTCCTCGCGGCGATCAAGCAGCTGGGCTACCGCCCCGACCGGGTGGCCCAGGCGATGGCCAGCCGCCGTACGGACCTCATAGGCCTGATCGTGCCGGACGCCCGGCAGCCGTTCTTCGCGGAGATGGCGCACGCCGTCGAGAGAGCGGCCGCCGAGCGCGGCAAGATGGTGCTGGTCGGGAACTCGGACTACCTCGACGAGCGCGAGGTGCACTATCTGCGCGCCTTCCTCGGCATGCGGGTCTCCGGGCTGATCCTCATCAGCCAGGGCCCGAGCGAGCACGCCGCGACCGAGATCGACGCCTGGGACGCGCGGGTCGTGCTGCTGCACCGGCGGCCCGAGGCGATCGACGACGTCGCGGTCGTGACGGACGACGTCGGCGGCGCGCAGCTCGCCACGCGGCATCTGCTGGAGCACGGGCACGAGTACGTGGCCTGCCTGGGCGGCACCGAGGTCACCCCGAAGTCCGGCGACCCCGTCACCGACCACATAGAGGGCTGGCGCCGCGCGATGCAGGAGGCCGGGCGCCCTGTCGACGGGCATCTGTACTCCGCGCCGTACAACCGCTACGACGCCTACAAGGTCGGCCTGGAGCTGCTGGCCCGGCCCGACCGGCCGACGGCGATCGTCTGCGCCACCGACGACCAGGCCATCGGTCTGCTGCGGGCGGCCCGCGAACTGCGGATCGACGTGCCGGGCGAACTGGCCGTGGCCGGCTTCGACGACGTCAAGGAGGCGGGGCTCACCGATCCGCCGCTGACGACGGTGGCCTCGGACCGCGAGGCGATGGCCCGCGCGGCGGTGGACCTGGTGCTGGACGACGGGCTGCGGGTCTCCGGCTCGCGGCGCGAGCGACTGCGGCAGTTCCCGTCCCGGCTGGTCGTACGGCGCAGCTGCGGCTGCCACTAGCAGGAAGTGCCCGGCCGCGGTGGGCGCCTGCCCGCCGCGGCCGCGGGCCCGGATACGGACCGTGTAAGTGAAGGCCCTGACCTGGGCCTTTGTTCTTTATATCGGGCATACGGAACTCTGCTTCGGTTCTCAGGCCACACTCAGGAAGCTCTCATGTTCGGCGAGCACAGTCATAGGCATGAACGAGAGCACCCGTCGCAACGACGCCTACGACCCGCAGCAGCCGCAGCAGTCCCACGGCACCGGCGGGTACCCGTACCAGTCCGCCCACGCCGGCTACCCGCCCCGTCCGCCGCACGAGCCGTACGAGCCGTACGCGCACCAGTCCTGGGGATCGCACGCGCAGCCCGCGCCGACGCCGCCGGCCGCGACGGCCAAGCCCCGGACCCGCCGCCCCGTGGCCCTGATCGCCGCCGTGGCACTGACCTCCGGGCTCATCGGCGGCGGGACGGCCGCCCTGGTGGGGCGGGCGACCGCGGCGCCGGCCACGGCGACCAACTCGACGAAGGTGATCGGCACGAGCACCTCGGGCAACACGAGCGTCGCGGCCGTGGCCGCCGCCGTCAGCCCGAGCATCGTGGAGATCAGCGCGTCCTCGGCCGCCGGCGAGGCGACCGGCTCGGGTGTGGTCATCACCGGTGACGGTGAGATCGTCACCAACAACCACGTCGTCTCCGGAGCGGACTCGATCAAGGTGACGTTCAGCTCCGGCAAGACGGCCACGGCGACCGTCGTCGGCACCGACAGCAGCAAGGACCTGGCGCTGGTCAAGGCCGAGGGCGTGAGCGGTATGACGACCGCCTCGCTCGGCGACTCCAGCCGGGTCGCGGTCGGCGACCAGGTCGTGGCCATCGGCTCCCCCGAGGGCCTGACCGGCACGGTGACCAGCGGCATCGTCTCGTCGCTCGACCGCGACGTCACCGTCTCCACCGACGAGAGCCGGGGACAGCGGCAGGGCGGCGGGAGCGGCCGGTGGCCGTTCGAGTTCGGCGGCGGCCGGTACAACGGCGACGTCGGCTCCTCCACGACCACGTACAAGGCGATCCAGACCGACGCCTCGCTCAACCCCGGCAACTCCGGTGGCGCCCTGATCAACATGAACGGCGAGATCATCGGCATCAACTCGGCCATGTACTCGTCCAGTTCCTCCTCCTCCGGCGACGCGGGCAGCATCGGCCTCGGCTTCGCCATCCCGGTCAACACCCTCAAGGCAGACCTCAGCACCCTGCGCGACGGCGGCAGCGACAGCTGACCGCTCCGCACAGAAGGGATGTGGGCATCATGAACGTCTTCCTCAGCACTTCCCTGCACCCCGCCGGCGTCCCCGCCGGCCCCGCGGACCGCGCGCTGATCCCCTACCGGGAGCCGGCCGCCCGCGAACCCGAGATCGCCACCACCCGCCGGTACGCGCGCCGCTACGCGCGCCGGGCGATTGCGGCCCACCGCCTCGCGGCCGTGCGAGGCTAAGAAGCGGTGCACCGTCCGAACCACCCCGGCAGCCGGAGCCCCGCACCGGAACTCCGGCACCCCGACCCTCATCCCGCGAGGTGGAAGACCATGAGCCCCGGCGACAACGGCGAGGCCCCCGCCCGCATCCTGATCGTGGACGACGAGCCCGCGGTCCGCGAAGCACTCAGGCGCAGCCTCGCCTTCGAGGGATACGAGACCGCACTGGCGGAGGACGGCCTGGCCGCCATCGACCAGGTCGCCTCCTACCAGCCGGACGCGATCGTCCTCGACGTCCTGATGCCGCGCATGGACGGCCTCACCACCGCCCGCAGGCTGCGGTCCGGCGGCACCACCACGCCGATCCTCATGCTCACCGCCCGCGACACGGTCGGCGACCGGGTCACCGGTCTCGACGCGGGCGCCGACGACTACCTCGTCAAGCCCTTCGAGCTGGACGAACTCCTCGCCCGGCTGCGGGCGCTGCTGCGTCGCAGCTCGTACGCGACCGTGGCGGGCGCCGACACCGGCGAGGAGAGCGTGCTGTCCTTCGCGGACCTGCGCATGGACACCTCGACCCGCGAGGTCACCCGGTCCGGCGAGCCGGTCGAACTGACCCGGACCGAGTACACCCTGCTGGAGATGTTCCTCGCGCACCCGCGCCAGGTGCTCACCCGCGAGCAGATCCTCAAGGCGGTCTGGGGCTTCGACTTCGAGCCCAGCTCCAACTCCCTGGACGTGTACGTCATGTACCTGCGCCGCAAGACCGAGGCCGGCGGCCTGCCCCGGCTGGTCCACACCGTGCGGGGCGTCGGCTATGTGCTGCGCTCCGCGGAGGGCAAGGGCTGATGCCGCGTCGTCCGCGCTTCCGTTCGCTGCCGCTGCGGTCCCGGCTGGCGCTCCTCACCGCCGCCGCGGTGGCCGTCGCCGTCGCGGTGTGCGCGCTGGCCTGCTGGTTCATCGTCCGGGGGCAGCTGCTGAGTCGGCTGGACGATTCGCTGCACGGCGCGTCGGCCACCGCGGTTCCCGCCGCGAACCAGGTACTGAACGAATACGGCTGCCTGAGCGAGCCGGCGACCGGCACGACCGACACGACCAACCGGCCCTTCTCCTACAACCCGTACCACTCGTCCATCCAGCTCATCATCGAGGACGGCACGTCCTGCTGGGTGCTCGGCGACAAGGCGCTCCCCGTGACCGGGGCCGACCGGGCCGTGGTCCGGGGGGAGAGGTCGGAGTCGCTTCAGACCGTGACCACGGAGGACGGCACCGAGATGCGGGTGCTGACGCAGCGGGCCACGCGCAAACCCCCGGGCGAGCCACGGCAACCGGCCGCCATCTCGACCGCCCTGCCGCTCAGCGAGGTGACCGGGCCGCTCAACAAGCTGGCCCTGATCCTGCTGGCCGTCAGCGGCATAGGGGTGCTCGGGGCCAGCGTGGCCGGGCTCGGGGTGGCCCGCGCCGGGCTCAAGCCGGTGGACCGGCTCACCGACACCGTGGAGCACGTCGCCCGTACCGAGGACCTGAGCGTCCGCATCCCGGTGGAGGGCGGCGACGAGATCGCCCGGCTGTCGGCGTCCTTCAACTCCATGACCGCCGCGCTGTCCTCCTCCCGCGAGCTCCAGCAGCAGCTGATCGCCGACGCCGGGCACGAGCTGCGCACCCCGCTCACCTCCCTGCGCACCAACATCGAACTGCTGGAACGCAGCGAGATGACCGGCCGGGCGCTGCCCCCGGAGGACCGCCGGGATCTCATGCTCTCGGTGAAGGCGCAGATGGGGGAACTGGCGGCGCTCATCGGCGATCTGCAGGAGCTGTCCCGCCCTGAAGCGGCGCAAGCCGGCGTCCCCTCGCAGACCGTGGCGTTCCACGAAGTCGTGGAGGCCGCACTGGAGCGGGCACGGCGCCGCACCGGCCCCGACCTGAAGATCACGACGGAGCTGGCGTCCTGGTACCTGCGGGCCGAACCGTCCGCCCTGGAGCGGGCGGTGATCAACCTCCTGGACAACGCGGTGAAGTTCAGCCCGCCGGCCGGCACGATCGAGGTGGAGCTGCACGGCGGCGAGCTGACCGTCAGGGACCACGGGCCGGGCATCGCGCCCGAGGAGCTGCCGCACGTCTTCGAGCGCTTCTGGCGCTCGACCTCCGCCCGCAGCCTCCCCGGCTCCGGCCTGGGCCTGTCGATCGTGGCCCGTACGGTCCAGCAACTCGGCGGAACCGTCGGCCTGCACCCCGCGCAGGGCGGTGGCACGGTGGCCGTCATGCGGCTGCCCGGCGCGGCGACGCCGCCGCCCGAGACCTCCTGAGCGGTACGCGGTCCGGCTATCCGGCGTGCCAGCGCTGCGCGGAGCCGTTGCCCGCGGAGGTGAAGGAGAGGGTGGAGCCGGGGGTGTCGCCGTCCGGCTCCACCGCGGTGCCGAGGTCGATCTGCGGGCGGATGCGGCCCAGGGAGTCGACCAGGAACTGCAGGTTCTGCGCGTTCCCGCCCTCGATGGACGAGCAGGCCCAGATGCCGAGGCCGCGGTCGGTGTCACCGCGCGAGTCCAGGCAGAACGCGGAGTCGGCGCCGTTGACCAGCAGGCCCCGGGAGTCCACCCGCCACTGCTGGGAGGCCGAGTCCGCGTCGCAGCCGGCGACGATGACGTCGTCGCCCTTGTCGAACTCCTCGTCCCGTACGTCGAGGCAGAGACCGGACGCGTCGTTGACGATCTGGCCGTAGCTGCCGCCCGGCACCCTCCGCGGCGGGCTCGTGCTCGGCGCGCGCGTCGTCGGGGCCCGGTGGGTCACCCCGGCGCCGGGCCGTGCGGGTGAGCCGGTGGCGGAGACGCCCGGGTTCGCCGAACGGCTCGGGGTCACAAAGGCGCTGGGGGTGACGGTCTCGGTGGCGGTCGCGGTGACCGTCACGGAGCCCGCCGGCGGCTGGGGCACTGCGCGGTCGTTGCCGGTCGGGGCGGGGTCGCCGGCCGCGAACACCAGGCCGGTGGCCGCCAGACTGGCGGCGGCGACCAGCAGCAGGGAGACCAGGGGCGAGGGATAGCGGGCGCGTAGGCTCACCAGCCGCTCCAACGGGCCGGGCCGCCTGCGCCTGCGGGACGTGACGGTCGCCGGGGCCGCGGCCGGGGCGGGTGCGGCAGCCGGCAGCGCGGGGGCGGACCGGGCCGCCACGTAGGCGGGACCCGCCCACCCCAGCAGGGCCGCGGCGAGGAACAGCCGGGGGTCGCGCTCGAGGGCGACCAGGGTCTCCAGCGCCCCGGCACAGCCCCGGCAGTGGGCGAGGTGCTGCTCCACGTCCTCGTTCTGCCGGGCGTCGTCGCGGCGGGCCGCGGCGTCCAGGAGCCGGCCGAAGCCCTTGCACCGGGGGTCGTCGCTGCGCTCCAGATAGGTCCGCAGATACGCCTCGCGCAGCGCGTCCCTGGCCCTGGCCGTCAGGTCGGGGATCTCCGAGGGCCGGTCGCCGGTCCAGCGGGCGACGTCGGCGTCGCTCTCGCGCTCGACGACCGCGTGCCACAGCACGCCCTGGGTGTGCTGCGGCAGGGCCGCGAAGGCGCCGAGCAGCACGGAGCGTTCGGCCAGGTGGAGCCGGGGATGGACGGGCAGGCCGGGGAGGCCGGGGAGGCGCTGCCCGGCGTTGCGGATGTCGTCGATGAAGGCGGCGTACTCGTCGCCGAGCCGTTCGCGGCGGCTGCCGCCCGCCCACACGGCGGCGGCCTGGTGGACGAGCATCAGCAGCCGGTGCCGCCAGGGCCCGCGGGGATCCACTCCGCGGTGCACCTCCTGCCAGGCCAGTGCGAAGGCCTGGGCGGCGAGTTGATCGGCGGCGGCCTGGCCGCGGGCGCACAGCCGGGCGTAGCAGACGACTGCGGGGAGGTGTCGGCGGCGCAGTTCCTCGGTCGCCGGATAGGCGGTCGGTGCGCCGGCCCGTACGCGCTCGGTGAGAGCGGCGTCGGACAACTCGTCGTAGACGGGCGCTTGGTGCTTTTGAGACACGGAGGACCACCCGGACACGTCGATGGGTCTGGAGGGACGGGGCTGCCCATGGTGGGCCACAAGTTACTGCCGAGGAAAGTGTTTCCGCTGGTAACTCCCCTGCGAGGCAAGGGGAAAGCGCGTTCAGCACACGCACTGCGGCCGCCGGGTCACCCTGGGCACGCGTGCCGCCCGCGGCGCGGGCGTCCCGGCGCGGGGTCGCCCGGGCGGGGCAGGACCCGACGGGCCGGCCGCCGAGATCGCGCAGCGTCAGCCGGCCCGTGCGGACGCCGAGGAGCGGGCCGGCGGTGCGGACGACGACGCAGCGCGTGCCGGACTCCTCGTCGTTGGCGGCGGTGAGCCGCCCGGGACCGGGCTCCCGTCGACACCGTGGCCCAGGGACGGCCGGGCGCCGGCGGGCATCACACCGGTCACGGGGACAGCATCACCCGACTCGGGGCGGAATGTCCGGTGGACGCGCCGAACCGCCGGATCCCCGTCGGGCTCGGCGGACGACGCGCGGGCTCAGCGGATGACGTGCGGCAGGAAACGCGCGTACGTATCCGTGACCAGACCGGCCGACTCCCGGATGCCGAGTCCGGCCGCCTCGTCCGCCACGATCCAGGCGCCGAGCACCACGTGGTTGCCGTCGAACGCGGGCAGCGGGGCCAGTTCCTGGTAGCAGCAGGGCTCGTCGGTCCGCAGTCGCACGGCCTCGCCCGCGCGGTGGACGCTGACGCCGGCGCCCTCGCGGCCGAGCAGCGGCTTGGCGACCCAGCCGGTGGTCCGGGCGAGGTCGCGGGGGCCGTCGAGGTGGGCGGCCAGGAGGTTGGGGTGGCCCGGGTACAGCTCCCACAGGACGGCCAGGAGCGCCTTGTTGGACAGCAGCATCTTCCAGGCGGGCTCGATCCAGCAGGTGGTGCCCGTGCCGCCGCCGTTGTCGAGGGTGTCCAGGACGTGGCCGCCGAAGGGGTCGCCGGCCAGCCATTCCCACGGGTAGAGCTTGAAGCAGCTGCGGATGAAGCGCAGCCGGTCGTCGACGAAGCGGCCGGACAACTCGTCCCAGCCGATCTCCTCGACCGACAGGGCGTGCGTCATCAGGCCGGCCTGCTCGGCGGTCTCCCGCAGATAGGCCACCGTCATCAGGTCCTCGCCGAGCTCGTCGGTCTCGGAGTGGGCGAAGTGCACCGGGCCGGGCGGCAGCAGCGGCGCCTGACGCTTCCACGCCTCGACGAGGCGGTCGTGGAGGGAGTTCCACTGGTCGGCGCCGGGGAAACGGTCCTCCATCCAGAACCACTGGGCGCTGGCCGCCTCCACCAGCGAGGTGGGGGTGTCGGCGTTGTACTCCAGCAGCTTCGCCGGGCCCCGCCCGTCGTACCGCAGGTCGAAGCGGCCGTACAGGGAGGGAAGTTCGGTGCGCCGCCGCCAGGACTCGGTGATCCGCGCCACCAGGCGCGGGTCGTGGATGCCCAGCTCGGCGAAGCGGTCCTCGGCGACGATGTGCTCCGCGGCGGCCAGGCACATCGCGTGCAGTTCCCCGACGGTCTCCTCCAGGGCCTCGACCTCGGGGAGGGAGAACTCGTAGTACCCGCTCTCGTCCCAGTACGGCCGCAGCGAGCCGTCGGGGTGGCGGGTCAGCGGATAGACGACGCCCTGTTCCTCCACGATCCGCTGCCAGTCGGGGCGGGGTTCGACGGTGTGCCGCAGCATCATCCGCCGCCGGATCCGTGGCCCGAGCCGTGGCCGCCGAAGCCCCCGGTCTTCACCGACGACTTGTCGAAGCCGCCGCCCTTGGCCTTCCCGTTGCGCACGCCGCCGCCGTAGTAGTACCGGCCGTGGCCGCCGTCGTCGCACTCCTTCGCCGGGAGCTGCTTGTAGGTGTCCGGGTCCACGCAGCGCTCGTCCGGTTCGGAGCCGCACGCGGTCAGGGCCGCGGCGAGCACTCCCATGCCGCCGAGGATCACCGTGCCGGACCTGAACCGCCGTCGCTCCGTAGTCGTCATGCGCCCAGGTTAGGGAGCGTCGCCGGCCCCCTCATCAGTGGGGTCCGGAGCCCGGACCCCGCGGGCGGGCGCGCACAGGGGACGGGGGCGGCCGTCCGTGTGGACGGCCGCCCCCGGCGCGGAGCGCGGTCGCGGGACCCGCCCGCTGCCGGTGCTGGTGCTGGTGCTGGTGCTGTTACTACTGCACGACCGTGATGCGGTTCGCCGCCGGGGCCGCCAGCGGCGCGGAGGCCGAGGAGTTGGCGGTCAGGTAGGCGTTGAGGGCGGCCAGGTCGTCGCCGCCGACGAGCTCGTTGGTGCCCTTGGCCAGCTCGCCGAAGCCGTCGCCGCCGCCCGCGAGGAAGGAGTTCATCGCGACGCGGTAGCTGCCCGCCGGGTCGATCGGGGCGCCGTTGAGGCGGATCGAGTCGGTCACGACGCGGTCGGCACCGGACTTGGTGAGGTCCAGGGTGTAGGTCAGGCCACTGGAGATCTGCAGGATCTTCGGCGCGGCCGCGTTGCTGCCGCTGACCTGCTGCTGGAGCACGGTGACCAGCTGCGCGCCGGTCAGCGTCTTGAGGTTGACCGTGTTGCTGAACGGCTGGACCGCGAAGCCCTCGGCGTAGGTGACGACGCCGTCGCCCTCGCTGCCGGTGGCCTTGTACACCAGGTCGGTGCGGATGCCGCCGGGGTTCATCAGGGCGAGGTCGGTCTCGGGGTCGAGCGTCTTGCCGTAGGCGAGCTGCGCGTCGGCGATGACGTCGCCGAGCGGCGACTCGTTGCCGGCCCGGTTGATGTCCTGGGAGATCCAGCCGACGGTCCGGTTGGCGACCGGGGCGGCCAGCGTCTGCCAGCGGCTGATCAGCGAGGTCATGTCCGCGGCCTTGTTCTGGGTGCGGTCCACGACGTGGTTGGAGCCCTGGACCGAGGCGCGCACGATGTCCTGCGTGCGCAGGTCGTACTTCATGTCGAGCTCGGTGAAGAGCCGGCCGAAGGACGCCGCGCTGGTGACCAGGCGGTCGTTCCCCTCGGGGTCGGGGATGGTGCAGACGTACGCGTTGTGGGTGTGGCCGGTGACCAGGGCGTCGACGTCCGCCGAGGTGTTCTTGGCGATGTCGACGATCGGGCCGGACAGGCCGGTGCCGGAACCGCCCGCGTCGCAGTTGTAGTTGTACGCGGAGGAGGCGGGGAAGCCGCCCTCGTGGACGAGCGCGACGATGGCGTTGACGCCCTTGCGCTTGAGCTCCTTGGCGTACTTGTTGATCGTCTCGACCTCGTCCAGGAACTTCAGGCCCTTGACGCCCTCGGCGGAGACGATGTTCGGGGTGCCCTCGAGGGTGACGCCGATGAAGCCGACGCGCACGCCCTCGACGTTCTGGATGGTGTAGGGCTTGAGCAGCGGACGGCCGGTCTTCTCGTTGACGACGTTCGCCGAGAGGATCGGGTAGTCGGCGCCCTCGAACTCGCGGCCCTCCTCGTAGCAGCCGTCGGTCGGGTGGCAGCCGCCGTTCTGGAGGCGGAGCAGCTCGTCCTTGCCCTCGTCGAACTCGTGGTTGCCGACGCCGGTGACGTCCAGGCCCAGCTTGTTCATGGCCTCGACGGTGGGCTCGTCGTGGAACAGGCCGGACAGCAGCGGGCTGGCGCCCACGATGTCGCCGGCGGCGACGGTGAGCGAACGCGCGTGTCCCTGGCGGGCGGTGCGCAGGCTGGAGGCCAGGTACTCGACGCCGCCGGCGTCGACGGTCTTGGTGGTGCCGTCCGCCTGGAGCTCGGTGACGCGGCCGGAGGAACCGGCCGGGGGCTCCAGGTTGCCGTGGAAGTCGTTGATGGCGAGCAGCTGGAGGTCGACGGTACGGCTGCCGTGGCCGTGACCCCCGTGGTGGGTCTCGTGGGCCTGGGCGGTCGGGCTCGCTATCGCGAGCGCGCCGAGCGCGGCCAGACCTGCGGTCGCGGCGGCGACGCGGCGCGCGGCGCGGCGCCGGGGGTGGGTCACTGACATGGGTCCCCTTGGACGTAAGCGATGGATAAGAGGGGAGGACTGCCGCAGCCTATTGTCAACGCGCGTAGTTGTCAGTGGCTTTGCGGTTACGGGCAGGTTTCGACTGATCAGGACATGACCGTCCATCCGCTATTGCGTCTCACATTCCAGAACGATCTGTCTCGCTATTCAAACCAGCGGCATAGTTGGATCCACCACCGACCGAGGAGGTGCACGCCATGCGCCGCCGCTGGCTGATGCTCGCCCTGGGCACCGCGGCACAGACCGCCGCCTGCGCTTTCGTCTACGGAGTCCCCTATCTGGCGGCCGAGTTGCGGGGTACGGCGCACCTGACGCTGCCGCAGATCGGGCTCCTCATCGCGTGCCCCACCGCCGGCCTCGTCGCCGCCCTCGTCGCCTGGGGCGCCGCCGCCGACCGGTACGGCGAACGCGTCGTCATCGCCACCGGGCTCGGCGCCGCCGCCGCACTGCTGGCCGCCGCGTCCGGGGCCGCGGCCGCCGGAGGCGGCATGGCGGCGCTGGGGGCGCTGCTCGCTCTGGCGGGTGCGGCGGGGGCCTCGGTGTACTCCGCGAGCGGACGTCTCGTCATGGGCTGGTTCGCCGCCGGGGAGCGCGGGCTGGCCATGGGCATCCGGCAGACCTCCACCCCGCTGGGCATGGGCGTGGCCGCGCTGACCATGCCCCCGCTCGCCGCCGCGTACGGCGTGCGCGGCGCCTTCGGCTTCCTGGCCGTCGTGTGCGGGGTCGTCGCCTGCCTGGTCGCGCTGCTGGCCGCCGACCCGGCACGCCCCGAGCCGGGCCCCGGGGCACCGCCGGCCGCCAACCCCTACCGGGGCTCGGCCGCCCTCTGGCGAATCCACGGCGCCGGCGCGCTGCTGGTCGTACCGCAGTTCACGGCGGGCGCCTTCGCGCTCGTCCTGCTGGTGGACACCCGCGGCTGGTCCGCGGTCGGCGCCGGCCGGCTGATCGCCGTCGCCCAAGTGCTGGGGGCGTGCTTCCGGATAGCCGCCGGCCGCTGGTCGGACCGGGTCGGCAGCCGGCTGCGGCCGATGCGGCAACTGGCCCTCGCCACCGCCGCGGTGGTCGCAGCGGCGGCCCTGACCGCGGCCTTCCCCTCGCCGCTGACCGCGGCCGCCCTCGTGCTGTCCGTCGGGATCACCGCCAGCACCAACGGCCTGTCCTTCACCGCCACCGCCGAGCGGGCCGGCCCCTCCTGGTCCGGCCGCGCCCTCGGCGTCCACAACACCGGCCAGAACCTCACCGCCGCGGTCGTCCCGCCGCTGAGCGCCGCCCTCATCTCGGCCACCGGATACTGGCCCGCCCTCGCCGCCGCGGCGGTCGTCGCCTGCGGCGCCGCGGCGCTGGTACCGATGGACGGCTCCCGCAGCCCCGCGGTCGTAAGCTCGGTCCCATGACCGACGCAGCAGCGCAGCAGACCGCGGTGGGCCCCCGCCGGATCGAGACCCTGGACGAGCTCACGCCCGGCCGGGCCGACGCGGTCCTGGCCCTGATCGAGGAGGCCGCGGCGGTCGACGGGCAGGCCGCGGTGTCCGAGCAGGGCCGGCTCAACCTGCGCGGCGGCGCCCGCGAAGGGGTGCGCCACCTGCTGGTCGAGTCGGACGGGGTCCTCGTCGGGTACGCCCAACTGGAGGACACCGACCCGGTCGAGGCCCCCGCCGCCGAGATGGTCATCCACCCCGGCCACCGCGCCCAGGGCCACGGCCGTGCGCTCGGCCACGCCCTGCTCGCCGCCTCCGGCAAGCGGCTGCGCGTCTGGGCCCACGGCGGCCACCCCGCCGCCCGCCATCTGGCCGGGCTCCTCGGCCTCGCCCTCTTCCGCGAGCTGCGGCAACTGCGCCGCCCCCTGGAGGAGGGCGCCGGCGGGCCGCCGCTGGGCGAGCCGGTGCTCCCCGCGGACGTCACCGTGCGCACCTTCGTCCCCGGGCAGGACGACGCCGCCTGGCTGGCGGTCAACGCCGCCGCGTTCGCGCACCACCCCGAGCAGGGCAGCCTCACCCAGCGCGACCTCGACGACCGCAAGGCCGAGCCCTGGTTCGACCCGGCCGGCTTCTTCCTCGCCTTCCGCGGCGACCGGCTGGCCGGCTTCCACTGGACCAAGGTCCACGGGCGCGAGCGCCTGGGCGAGGTCTACGTGCTCGGCATCCACCCCGACCAGCAGGGCGGCGGCCTCGGCCGGGCCCTCACCCTGATCGGACTGCGGCACCTCGCGCACGACCGCGGCCTGCCCACCGCGATGCTCTACGTCGACGCGGACAACGCCCCCGCCCTCGCCGTCTACGAGCGCCTCGGCTTCACCACGCACGAGGTCGACTTGATGTACCGGACGGAGACCTGACGGGCCCACCGGCCCGCCGTCCGGGTCCCTGAGCGCCCCGTGCCGGTGATCACCCGGACACGGCCGGTACGTACGGCGATTTCCTGACCGCCACCTGCCCGTTACCGGCGATTCAAACTCGCTTGCGAGCATCTGTGAATGCAGACGCCCGCCACGAGCCACGTCCCCCCTCTCGACCTGCCGGGATCCCGGCGCGCCGGGGACAATGGAGGCACGGTCGGTGGCCGGGTTCCGCACGCCGCCGTCCGCGTGAACGACGTGCCGGATCCGGAGGAGGGCTCGCACCCATGGCCTCGATGAATTTTCCCACGAACGCCCGGACCGAACGGTCCGAATCCGGTGCTCCCACCGAGTCCGACACCCCGGACGAGAAGTCCCCCGCGTACGGACGGCCGCACGTCGTACCGCCGCTGCACCCCGAACTGAAGCGTCTGGACGGCCTCTCCACGGTGCCAAGGCCCGCGGAGAACACCTCGGGCGAGGCCCGCCCGGCCGGCACCGCCGAGGCCGAGGCCAAGGCCGACGAGCTCCCGCTGAACCGTTTCCTGGATCGCGAGCAGAGCTGGCTGGCCTTCAACGAGCGCGTGCTGGAACTCGCCGAGGACCCGGCCACTCCCCTCCTCGAACGGGCGAACTTCCTCGCGATCTTCGCGAGCAATCTGGACGAGTTCTTCATGGTCCGCGTCGCCGGACTGAAGCGCCGCATCACCACCGGCGTCGCCCAGCGCTCGGCCTCCGGGCTGTCGCCCACCAAGGTGCTGGAGAACATCCTCAGCCGCGCCCGCGAGCTCATGGCCCGGCACGCCGCCTGCTTCCAGAACGACGTGGCCCCGGCCCTCGCCGAAGAGGAAATCCACATCATCCGGTGGAACGACCTCACGGAGAAGGAGCAGGCCCGCCTCTTCACCCTCTTCCGGAACAAGGTCTTCCCGGTCCTCACCCCGCTGGCCGTCGACCCGGCGCACCCCTTCCCGTACATCTCCGGCCTCTCCCTGAACCTGGCCGTCACCGTGCGGAACCCGGTCTCCGGCCACGACCACTTCGCCCGGGTGAAGGTCCCGCCGATCCTGTCCCGGTTCCTCGAGGCCAGCCCGCAGCGCTTCGTCCCGCTGGAGGACGTCATCGCCGCGCACCTGGAGGAGCTGTTCCCCGGGATGGAGGTGCTGGACCACCACATGTTCCGGGTGACCCGGAACGAGGACCTGGAAGTCGAGGAGGACGACACCGAGAACCTTCTCCAGGCCCTGGAGAAGGAGCTGCTGCGCCGCCGCTTCGGCCCCCCGGTCCGCCTGGAGGTCGAGGAGTCGATCTCCCCGCAGGCCCTGGACACCCTGGTCCAGGAGCTGAACATAGAGGACGCCGAGGTCTACCCGCTGCCCGGACCGCTCGACCTCACCGGGCTGTTCGCGATCGCCGGGCAGGACCGGCCGGAGCTGAAGTACCCGAAGTTCGTCGGCGGCACCCACCCGGACCTCGCCGAGGTGGAGTCCGCTCACGCCACCGACGTCTTCGCGGCGCTGCGCGAACGGGACGTGCTGCTGCACCACCCGTACAACTCATTCTCCACCTCCGTGCAGCGGTTCCTGGAGCAGGCCGCGCAGGACCCGGACGTCCTGGCCATCAAGCAGACCCTGTACCGCACCTCCGGCGACTCGCCGATCGTCGACGCGCTGATCGACGCCGCCGAAGCCGGCAAGCAGGTGCTGGTGCTGGTCGAGATCAAGGCGCGCTTCGACGAGCAGGCCAACATCAAGTGGGCCCGCAAGCTGGAGGAGGCCGGCTGCCACGTCGTCTACGGCCTGGTCGGTCTGAAGACGCACTGCAAGCTGTCGCTGGTCGTCCGCCAGGAGGGCGACAACCTGCGCCGCTACAGCCACGTCGGCACCGGCAACTACCACCCGAAGACCGCCCGCCTCTACGAGGACCTCGGTCTGCTCACCGCCGACCCGCAGGTCGGCGCCGACCTGTCCCACCTGTTCAACCGGCTCTCCGGCTACTCGCGCCGCGAGACGTACAACCGCCTGCTGGTGGCCCCGCGAAGCCTGCGCGACGGGCTGGTCTCCCGGATCCACGCGGAGATCGCCCACCACCGCGAGGGCCGGCCCGCGTACATCCGGATCAAGGCCAACTCGATGGTCGACGAGGCGATCATCGACGCCCTCTACCGGGCCTCCATGGCGGGGGTCCCGGTCGACGTCTGGGTGCGCGGCATCTGCGCGGTGCGCCCGGGAGTGCCGGGCCTGTCGGAGAACATCAAGGTGCGCAGCGTGCTCGGCCGCTTCCTGGAGCACTCCCGCGTCTTCATCTTCGCCAACGGCGGTGACCCGCAGGTGTGGCTCGGCAGCGCCGACATGATGCACCGCAACCTCGACCGCCGGATCGAGGCGCTGGTCCGGGTCTCCGACCCGGCACACCGTGCCTCCCTCAACCGGCTTCTGGAGACCGGAACCTCGGACTCCACCTCGTCCTGGTGGCTCGGCCCGGACGGGAACTGGACCCGGCACAGCACCGACGCCGAAGGGCGTCCGCTGCCCCACATCCAGGAGATGCTCATCGATGCGCGGAGGCGCCGGCGTGGCCCAGCGACACCCTGACACGGCAGCGACGCCCGCCGGCCTGACCGCCGGCGGGCTCCCCGACCGTGAGGCCGGCGCGGTTCTCGGTCAGTACCTGCGGGACGAGGCCACGGCCTTCCTGCGCGCGCTGGCACCGCGCGAGGGGGAACCGGGCCGCCCGCAGGACGACACCGACGAGGCCGGCCGCCAGATGCGCCGCTCGGCCCGCCGCATCGCCGGCACCCTGCACACCTACGGGTCGCTCACCGACCCGGGCTGGGCCGACCCCCTGCGGGCCGAACTCGGCTGGCTCACCGACACCCTCGGCCGCGAGCACCGGTACGCCGCCCGGCTCAGCCGGCTGATCGGCGCACTGCAGCGGCTGGCCTCCGCGGAGGACGCCCCCGGTGGCGTCCCCGTGGCACCCACCGACGACGACCTCGGGCTGTGGCTGCCGGTGCCCGCCCCGGACCCCGCGGCGGCGGCCGCGGCGCCGGAACCGTCCCACTACCGCCTGAACGGCGTCACGACCGGCGCGGCGGGCGCGCCGCCCGCGCCCGCCGTGGCCCCCGAACCGCTCACGGCCGCGGCCCGCGCCGCCGGCACCCGCCGCGCCCCCGCCCCGCCGCAGGCAGCCGAACGCGGTGGCGGCGCCGGCGGCCCGCTCGCCGTGGGCGCCGCCCGGGCCGGCGCACTGCTGGAGCGCCAGCTCACCCTCGCCCGGACCCGCGCGCACTCCGCCGCCCTGCAGGCCATGGGCTCCTCCCGCTTCCACGCGGTGGTCGACGCGGTGGCCGTACTGGCCTCCGAGGTCCCGCTGACCCAGGCCGCCCGCAAGCCCGCCGCCACCGTCATGCCGCTGCTGGCGGAGCAGGCCCACGCCCGGCTCAGCGAGGCCGCGGCCGCGCTGCCGCTGTCGCGGGCCAGGCACCCGTACAACGGCGAGACGCTGCACGCCGCGCTCACCGGCGAACTGCCCGCCGAACGGCAGGACGCCGCGTGGAACCGGGTCCGCGTCCTGCTGCGGCTGCGCCGCTACGCCCAGGAGGTCCTCCCGTACGACGACGGGGAGTCCGCCGCCCGGCTGGCGGCCGCGGCCCGCGTCCTGGAGCAGCACCGCGAGGCCGCGGAGGCGGCGGCCGCCGTCACCGGGGCGGCCCGGACCCCCCGGATCGCCCCCGCCACCGCCTACGCGCTGGGCGTGCTCCACTCCGACCAGCGCCTGGAGGTGGAGGCGGCCCGGTACGCCTTCGCCCATCTGTGGTCGCGCTGACCCCGTCCGGCCCGTCCGCGACAAGCGCTCGGCGGCCCGCCGCCCGGAAAGGAGCACCGTCATCGCCTCCACCGGCACCACCGACACCCCGATCCTCGCCGCGGGAGCGGTGCTGTGGCGCCGCTCCCCGGTCGACGGCGGCCTGGAGATCGCGCTGATCCACCGCCCCAAGTACGACGACTGGTCACTTCCCAAGGGCAAGCTCAAACGCGGGGAGACGGCGCTGGACGGCGCCCGCCGGGAGGTCAAGGAGGAGACCGGACTGGACTGCGTGCCGGGGCGGGTGCTGCCCTCCTCGACGTATCTCGTGGACGGCCGCCCCAAGATAGTCCGCTACTGGGCCGCCGAGGCGGGGCAGGGCTCCTTCGCTCCCAACCGCGAGGTCGACCGGATGATCTGGCTGCCGCCGGCCGCCGCGCGCAACCGGCTCACCCATGAGCGGGACCGCTCTGTACTCGACGCGTTCCTCCGTGGACAAGGCATGTGACGGTGGCACGCTGAGACGTACGCCACTCGGTGTGTGGCCAGCACCGCACTGATATGCGAGGTTCACCTTGCGTTCACTCTCGTCCATCGACCACTTCACCTGATCTGCCTAATTTCGGCCTTACCGGTGAGCGAGCAGCCGCCGGGTGGATGCAGAAATCCATACCTCTGCTTCGCCGTCCACCGGCGGGCTTCAGGAAGGAATCACCAAAGGTGAAGCTTCAGCGTAAGAGCGGGCTCCGCGCCCTGGCCGTCGGCGCGGTCGCGGTCTCGGGTGCCCTCATGCTCACTGCGTGCGGTTCGGACGACAACACGAACGCGGGCGGCGACAGCAGCAAGGCGCCCGCCTCGTCCAGCAGCATCAAGTGCGCGGACAAGGGCGGCCAGCTCCTCGCTTCCGGCTCCTCGGCGCAGCAGAACGCCATGGACGCCTGGGTCAAGAACTACATGCAGGCCTGCACCGACGCCCAGATCAACTACAAGGCGTCGTCCTCCGGTGAGGGCATCATCGACTTCAACAACGGCACGGACGGCTTCGCCGGCTCCGACTCGCCGCTGAAGCCCGAGGAGGCCGAGGCCTCCAAGAAGGTCTGCACCGGCGGCACCGGCATCAGCATCCCGATGGTCGGCGGCCCCATCGCCATCGGCTACAACGTCTCCGGCGTGGACAACCTGGTCCTGGACGCCCCCACCCTGGCGAAGATCTTCGACTCGAAGATCACCAAGTGGGACGACGCGGCGATCAAGAAGCTCAACCCCGACGCCAAGCTCCCCAGCACCAAGATCCAGACCTTCCACCGTCAGGACGAGTCCGGCACCACGGACAACCTGACCAAGTACTTCAACGGTGCCGCCAAGGACGCGTGGCCGTACGAGCACGCCAAGGCGTGGGCGGGCAAGGGTGGCCAGTCGGCCGCCAAGTCCTCCGGTGTCGCGGCTCAGGTCAAGCAGGTCAACGGCTCGATCGGTTACTTCGAGCTCTCCTACGCGACCGCCAACAGCATCAAGACGGTCAAGATCGACACCGGCGCCTCCGCCCCGGTCGAGGCCACCGCTGACAACGCCTCCGCCGGCATCGCGCAGGCGAAGGTCGTGGGCACCGGTGCCGACCTGTCCCTGGACATGTCCGCCGCCTACACCACCAAGGCCGACAACGCCTACCCGATCGTCCTGGTGACCTACGAGATCGCCTGCGACAAGGGCAACAAGGCCGAGACCCTGCCGCTGGTCAAGTCCTTCCTGACCTACACCGCGAGCGAGGAGGGCCAGTCGATCCTGTCCGACGCCGGCTACGCGCCGCTCCCGGCCGAGATCGCCACGAAGGTCCGCTCCACCGTCTCCGCCCTGTCCTGACCCAGTCGGTCGGCCCCGCGACGAAAGCGTCGCGGGGCCTGCCGCACATCCGGTGCACCGCCGCCGGGGGAGTGATCCCCCAACCAGACCGGAGAAAAAACCGATGGCTATAACCGCACAGAACCCCACCCCGCCAGCGGCCGCCAGGCATTCCGGGGGTACCGTCACGCGCGCCGGCGACAAGGTCTTCGCCGGCCTCTCCCGTGGTTCCGGCATCCTGCTGCTGGTGATCATGGCGTCGATCGCGATCTTCCTGACGATCCGCGCGATCAACGCGATCTCCAAGGACCACGGCAACTTCCTGACCACCTTCGAGTGGAACGCCGGCGCCAACCCGCCGGTCTTCGGCATCGCCGTGCTGGCCTACGGCACGGTCGTCAGCTCGATCATCGCGATGGTCATCGCGGTCCCGATCGCGGTCGGCATCGCGCTGTTCATCTCGCACTACGCGCCGCGCCGCATCGCCTCCCCGCTGTCGTACATCGTCGACCTGCTCGCCGCGGTGCCCAGCATCATCTACGGCCTCTGGGGCGCGCTCTTCCTGGTCCCGCACCTGACCGGCCTGAACATGTGGCTGGACGAGTACCTCGGCTGGACCGTCGTCTTCGAGAAGGAAGACCCGCAGGGCGCGGCCCGCTCGATCTTCACCGTCGGCATCCTGCTGGCGATCATGATCCTGCCGATCATCACCAACGTCAGCCGCGAGGTCTTCCGCCAGGTGCCGCGGATGCACGAGGAGGCCGCCCTGGCCCTCGGTGCGACCCGCTGGGAGACCATCCGCATGTCGGTGCTCCCCTTCGCCCGCTCCGGCATCATCAGCGCCTCGATGCTCGGCCTCGGCCGCGCGCTCGGCGAGACGATGGCCGTCGCCACCGTGCTGTCCGCCTCACCGGTCCTGTCCGCGCACATCCTGGACCCGGTCGGCGGGACCTTCTCCCAGAACATCGTCGCCAAGTTCGGCGAGGCCAACGAGTTCGGCCGTGACGCGCTGATCGCCTCCGGTCTGGTGCTCTTCGTCATCACCCTGCTCGTCAACGGCGCCGCCCGCGCGATCATCGCCAAGCGCAAGGAATACTCGGGGGCCAACGCATGAGCCACGCAATAGCAGACAAGCGCTCCGCCCCCGCGGTGCCGCAGCGGGCCCTGGCCCAGCGCCGGCTCCCCAAGTGGGCCCCGGCCGGCATCGCCGTCGGCGCGCTCGTGCTCGGCATCGGCATCGGCATCGGCGCCGGCCTGGACAGCAAGGTCCAGTGGGGCCTGATCGCCGTCCTCCTGTTCGTGGTCGGCACGTATGTGCTCGCCGCGATGGTCGAGGGCCGCCGGCAGGCCAAGGACCGGGTCGCCACCAGCGTGATCTGGGCGTCCTTCATCCTCGCCGCGCTCCCGCTGTACTCCCTGATCGCGACCACGATCAGCAAGGGCGTCAAGATCCTCAACGGCGACTTCCTGTCGCACTCCATGAACGGCGTCCTGACGATCGGTGAGGGCGGCGGCGTCTACCACGCCATCATCGGGACCCTGGAGCAGGTCGGCATCGCCACCGCCATCGCGGCCCCGATCGGCATGCTCACCGCCGTCTACCTGGTCGAGTACGGCAAGGGCCGGCTCGCCTCGGCCGTCACCTTCTTCGTCGACGTCATGACGGGCATCCCGTCGATCGTCGCCGGTCTGTTCATCCTGTCGACCTGGAACCTGCTGCTGGGCTTCGGCCCCTCGGGCTTCGCCGGCTCCATGGCCCTGGCCATCCTGATGATGCCGGTGGTCGTCCGCTCCACCGAGGAGATGCTCAAGCTCGTCCCGAACGAGCTGCGCGAGGCCTCGCTGGCGCTCGGTGTGCCCAAGTGGCGCACCATCGTGAAGGTGGTCATCCCGACCGCGATCGGCGGCATCACCACGGGCGTCATGCTCGCGGTCGCCCGTATCGCGGGCGAGAGCGCCCCCATCGCGCTGTTGGTCTTCGGCAACAACCTGATCAACAACGACCCGTTCAACGGCCCCCAGGCCTCGCTGCCGTTCTACATCTACCAGCAGTACCAGAACGGCAACGAGCCGAGCTACGACCGGGCGTGGGCGGCGGCCCTCGTGCTGATCGCCTTCGTCATGATCCTCAACCTGCTGGCCCGCGGCATCGCGCGCTGGAAGGCCCCGAAGACCGGTCGCTGACGCGGCCAACATCAGCGACCCAAGGATTGCGAGCAACACCACCATGGCCAAGCGAATCGACGTCAGCGGCCTCTCCGCCTACTACGGCGGCTTCAAGGCGATCGACGACATCTCGATGAACATCGAGCCGCGCACGGTGACGGCCTTCATCGGCCCGTCCGGCTGCGGCAAGTCCACCTTCCTGCGCACCCTCAACCGCATGCACGAGGTCACCCCCGGCGGCCGCGTCGAGGGCAAGGTGCTGCTGGACGACGAGAACCTCTACGGCCCCGGCGTGGACCCGGTCTCCGTGCGCCGCACGGTCGGCATGGTCTTCCAGCGCCCGAACCCCTTCCCGACGATGTCCGTCTACGACAACGTCGCGGCCGGCCTGAAGCTCAACGGCGTCAAGCGGAAGAGCGACCTCGACACGATCGTCGAGAAGTCGCTGCGCGGCGCCAACCTCTGGAACGAGGTCAAGGACCGTCTGAACAAGCCCGGTTCGGGCCTGTCCGGCGGTCAGCAGCAGCGTCTGTGCATCGCCCGCGCCATCGCGGTCGAGCCCCAGGTCCTGCTCATGGACGAGCCCTGCTCCGCGCTCGACCCGATCTCCACCCTCGCCATCGAGGACCTGATCGGTGAGCTCAAGGAGCGCTTCACCATCGTCATCGTGACCCACAACATGCAGCAGGCCGCCCGCGTCTCCGACCGCACCGCCTTCTTCAACCTGTCGGCGGTCGGCCAGCCCGGCAAGCTCATCGAGATCGACGACACGGAGCGGATCTTCTCCAACCCGTCCGTCCAGGCGACCGAGGACTACATCTCCGGCCGCTTCGGCTGAGCCGACACGCAGCCGCCAATAGCCGTCCTGCGGTGCTGCATGGCGGTGCCACCGCAAGGCGAAGGGCCCGTCCCCGTTCGGGGGCGGGCCCATTTGCATGCGTTCGCGCTACGGCGAGGCGCGGAGAGCAGACCGCACGGACCGAACGCGCCCGGCGGCCGGCCGGAAGGGGCGGCGGTACGTCAACGGGCGGTGACCGCAGTGCGGTCACCGCCCGTTGACGTACCGGCTCAGGCGAACGCCACGTGCACCACGGCGTAGACCAGCGCGGCCACCAGCGCCGCGGCCGGCATCGTGATGAACCAGCCGGTCACGATGTTCTTGGCGACGCCCCAGCGGACCGCGTTGACCCGCTTCGTCGCGCCGACGCCCATGATCGCCGAGGTGATGACATGGGTGGTGGAGATCGGCGCCTTGAAGATGTAGGCGGTCGTGTAGAGGATCGACGCCGCCGTGGTCTCCGCGGCGAAGCCCTGCGGCGGGTCCAGCTCGATGATCTTGCGGCCGAGGGTGCGCATGATGCGCCAGCCGCCGGCGTACGTCCCGAGCGAGAGCATGGCGGCACAGGCGAACTTCACCCAGAGCGGGATCCCGCCGCCCGCCTCCTGCACGTCGGCGATGCTCAGGGCGAGCACCACGACACCCATCGTCTTCTGGGCGTCCTGCAGACCGTGGCCGAGCGCCATGCCCGCCGCGGAGACGGTCTGGGCGATCCGGAAACCGCGCTTGGCCTTGTTCGGGTTGGCCTTGCGGAAGATCCACAGGATGGCCAGCATCACCAGGTAGCCGACGATCAGGCCGACGATCGGCGACAGGAACATCGGAATGATGATCTTCTCCACCACCCCGGACCAGATCACCCCCGTCCCGCCGGCCAGCGCCGCGCCCACCAGACCGCCGAAGAGCGCGTGGCTGCTGGAGGAGGGCAGGCCGAAGTACCAGGTGATCAGGTTCCAGACGATCGCCCCGACCAGCGCGGAGAACAGGATGGCCATGCCGGCCTGGCCGGTCGGCGTCTCGATCAGGCCCTCACTGACGGTGTGGGCGATCCCGACGCCGAAGAAGGCGCCGGCCAGGTTCATCACCGCGGCCATCGCCAGCGCGGCCCGCGGCGTCAGTGCCCGGGTGGACACGGAGGTGGCGATGGCGTTCGCCGAATCGTGGAAGCCGTTGGTGTACGTGAAGAAGAGCGCGACCCCGATGGTCACGACCAGAGAGAAGGTCTCCACCTGGGTCAGGACTCCTTGA
Organism: Streptomyces sp. NPDC001070; assembly: GCF_053598835.1. NCBI lineage: Bacteria > Bacillati > Actinomycetota > Actinomycetes > Kitasatosporales > Streptomycetaceae > Streptomyces > Streptomyces sp. NPDC001070. The sequence continues at coordinate 14,592 of NZ_JBSFLB010000029.1, read as the reverse complement.
CCGCGATGGTCTCCACGGTGTTGGCCACGTGCTCGAAGGCGTCCGCCGCCTCCTCCAGGACGTCCACGATCTGCTTGAGCTTGAGCACCTCGATGGCGTCGTACTTGCCGTTGAAGAGGTGGGCCAGCAGCTTGCGGTGGATCTGGTCCGCCTGGTTCTCCAGCCGGTTGACCTCGATCCAGTACTCCGTGAGGTTGTCCATCGTGCGCAGGTGCGGCATCGCCTCGGCGGTCAGCTCGGCCGCCCGCGCCAGCACCTCGATCTGCTGCTCGACCCCGCGGGGGAGCTCCTCGACCTGGTACAGCACGACCAGGTCGACGGCCTCCTCCATGAAGTCCATGATGTCGTCGAGGGACGACGCCAGGGAGTAGATGTCCTCACGGTCGAAGGGCGTGATGAAGGAGGAGTTCAGCTGGTGGAAGATCGCGTGCGTCGCGTCGTCGCCCGCGTGCTCCGCGGCCCGCATCCGTTCCGCGATCTCCGAGCGGGTGGCCGAATCGGCCCCGAGCAGTTCCATGAGGAGCTTCGATCCTGTGACGATGTTGTCCGCGGATGCGGCGAACATGTCGTAGAAGCTCGTCTCCCTGGGGGTCAGACGAAAGCGCACGTGAAGTCCTCGGAATACATCGGTTTCGGTCGCTTTGATGCTAGGCGCATCATCCGGCCACAACTAACCGGCGTCCTACAGTGTCGCATCACCGCGCGTGCGCCCCAGGTGGGGTTCTTCACGCACGCTCGCACATTGGGGCGAATTCGGTACGATATACCCGGCCGGGGTATAGGGGGCAGGAGGACATCATGACGGTCACCGAGACCGGCGACTCGAATCCGCACGCGGAGTCGCCGCCCGAGCACGCGCAGCCCGTCGAGCACACCGACGCGGCCGGGGACGACGGCCGGGAGCCCGGGCACGCGGCGCACCAGCACGGCTACGCCAAACAGAAGGACCAGCACCTCAAGCGGCTGCGCCGCATCGAGGGGCAGATCCGCGGTCTGCAGCGCATGGTCGAGCAGGACGTGTACTGCATCGACATCCTCACCCAGGTGTCGGCCGGCACGAAGGCCTTGCAGTCCTTCGCGCTCCAGTTGCTGGAGGAGCATCTGCGGCACTGCGTCGCCGACGCCGCGGCGAAGGGCGGTCCGGAGGCCGACGACAAGGTGGCCGAGGCCACCGCGGCCATAGCCCGGCTGCTGCGGAGCTAGCGACCGGCCCCCGCCGACCGCCGCGCCCCCTGCGCGGGCACGCGGGGGTTCACGTTCAGCACCTCATCGATGCGTTCGGAACTCAGCCGTTCCTCGGTCGTCGCCGACGCCGCGATCATCAGCTCGCAGCACAGCTCGATCTCCGCGAGGGCCACGTGGACCTGATCGTCCTGGTCCAGGAGCCACATCGCCACGTGCACCACCTCCTCCCCGCCCAGCGTAGGGACTGGCGCACGGTCGGTGCATGACACGGACGGGCCATTTCGGCAAGCCCTCAGGGGCCGGTCGCAGAAACGATCTTCCCCGTGTAGATGTCGGCCTCACGGGGCAGGACGACCCGCACCGGGGCCCCGAACGCGTACATCCCGGTCGTCGAGACCACCGTGACCTGGGCCGGCGCGCTCCGCGTGCCCGCGCCCCCGTTGCTGAAGGTGAAGCGCTGCCGGACCTTGCGCAGCCGGCCGTCCCCGTCGAGGTAGGCGTCGAACGGCACCCGGGTCACGGAGAACCCTTTCGCCGCGGCCGCCAGCTCCGCCCGCACCCGCGGGGACGCGATCCGCGCCGCCTCCGCGATGTCCGTGACCCCCTGGTAGTGCCGCACCCGGACCCCGTCCAGGGTCTCCACCCCGCTCTGCCGCACCTCCCGCGCGGCCCGCAGCAGCTCCGCGGCCACCAGGGGATCGGTCGCGCCGCCCGTGACCAGGTTGCCGTCCGGCAGCAGGGTCGTGTCGACCCGCACCCACTTGTCCGCGGGCACTCCCTCGCCGCGGTTCTTCATGTAGAGGGCGCCGGCCGTCAGCAGCTCCGTGACCGGCGCGTGCTCCACGTCCCCCGCCGCGTCCGGCGGCAGGACGACCTCGAGGCTGCCGCGCCGCCCGGCGTAGTCGAAGGTACCGGTGCCCCGGATGGCGATCTTCGTGCCGCCGCTGGCCATCTCCATCGACGTACGGACCTTCGAGCTGCCCGCGGCGACCAGGGCGTCCACCGCCTGCTGCAGCGCCTCCCCGGCGTCGACCGGGACGCTGTCCACCTCGACGGCCTCACCGCCGGACGAACACCCCGCCAGAGCCAGCGCACACAACCCGAGACCCACGGCTGCCGCAGTCGCCCGACCGAGCTGCCCCATCTCCGCCAACCCCCTGCACCATGCCGCGCCTCGGACGTCGTGGGGCATAACGAGGGTCAGGGCACCACGTCACGGCCGGTAGCTTTGTTCCGTGCCTCCCAGTGACCCGCCGCCGTCCACCCACCGGGCGACCACCACCGACAGGGGCGCCTTCTCCTACGCGACCTGCGCCTGCGGCTGGCGCGGCCCCGCCCGCCGAGCCCGTGACCGGGCCCGCCGCGACGCCACCGAGCACGAGCGCGGCTGAGTCCGGACCCGGCCGACGTCACATCCGCCTCCCGCAACCGGCACCACGTTCCACATCGTCCTCACAGGCGACCACCGGGGGAAGCACAGCGGGAGGGCTCCACTTTGAACCGACGCACACTCATCCGCGGCGGCGCGGGCATCGCCGCGGCAGGCTGGCTCACCGGGGCCTGCACCCCCGAGGGCGGCCACCCCGCGCAGGCGGGCAGCCGAATACCCGGCGGCCCGGGAACCGCGGCAACGACCGCCGGGGCCGCGCCCACCGCCACGCCCTCCGCCGCCCCGAGCGCCCGCCCGGACTGGACGGCCCTGGGCCGCTCCCTGGACGGCCGCCTCGTCCGGCCCGACGACGCGGACTACCCCACCGCGCGCCTCCTGTACAACACGCGCTTCGACGGGCAGCGCCCCGCGGCCGTCGCGTACGTCTCCGGGACCGAGGACATCCGCGAGTGCCTGGACTTCGCACGCCGCACCGGCGTCCCCGTCTCGATCCGCAACGGCGGCCACTCCTACGCCGGCTACTCCGGCGGCAAGGGGCGGCTCGTCCTCGACGTCTCGTCACTGGCCGCGGTGAACCTCTCCGGCGGCACCGCGACCATCGGCGCCGGCGCCAAGCTCATCGACGTCTACACCCGGCTCGGCGCGCGGGGGCGCACCCTGCCCGCGGGCTCCTGCCCGACGGTCGGCATCTCCGGCCTCACCCTCGGCGGCGGCCACGGGGTCCTCAGCCGCGCGTACGGACTGACCTGCGACAGCCTCACCGGGGCCGAGATCGTCACGGCGGGCGGCCGGGTGCTTCGCTGCAGCGCCAGCGAGAACCCGGAGCTGTTCTGGGCGCTGCGCGGCGCGGGCGGCGGCCAGTTCGGCGTCGTCACCAAGCTGACGTTCGCCACGCACGCCGCCCCCCAGGTCGTCACCGGCTATCTGACCTGGCCCTGGAGCAAGGCCGCCGCCGTACTGCGCGCCTGGCAGGAGTGGGGGCCCACCCAGCCCGACGAGATCTGGTCCGCGCTGCACCTGGACAAGTCGGGGTCCGGCTCCCCGCGGATCAGCATCGCCACCGTCGGCATCACCTCCCGTGACGAGCTCGCGAACGCCGTCGACCGGCTCGCGGACCGCGCCGGCGCCCCCGCGAGCAGCGTCTCCCTCCACCCGCGGTCCTACCTCGACGCCACCCTGGCGTACGCGGGCTGCTCGAACCTGAGCACCGCCCAGTGCCACCTGCCCGGCAGCACCCCGGGCCGCAGCCCCTCGGGCCGGCTCGCCCGCGAGACGTACACGGCCCGCTCCGACTTCTACGACCGCTCGCTGTCCGCGGCCGGCATCCAGACCCTGCTGTCGCAGGTCGAGGGGCTCCGCTCGGGAGCCGGCAGCGTCTCGCTCACCGCCCTCGGCGGCGCCGTCAACCGGGTCTCGCCGACCGCCACCGCCTTCGTGCACCGGCGCTCGCGCTTCCTGGCGCAGTACATAGAGACCCCCGGCACCACGAGCTGGCTCGCCGGCCTCCACTCGGCCATGCGCCGCCACGCCTCGGGCGCCGCCTACCAGAACTACACCGACCCGACGCTGACCGACTGGCGCACCGCCTACTACGGCTCCGCCGCCGACAAGCTCAGCCGTCTCAAGGCCCGCTACGACCCCTCGCGGCTGTTCGCCTTCGCGCAGGCGCTGTAACGGGCCGCCGTCCGCCGTCGGCGAGCCGTCAGGCCGCCAGGTCCCTGTCGATCGCCGACGGCTCCGGGTGGGACTCGCCCCGGCGGGCCTGCGTCCGCCCCGGAGCCCGTACGAGCACGCCCAACCGGGAACCGGCCACGGCCTTCATCAGCGGCGTCAGCAGCGCCAGCGCCGCCGGGGCGAGGAGCAGCGCGACGGCCGTGCCGAGCGCGAAGCCGCCCAGGACGTCGGTCGGGTAGTGGACGCCCATGTAGACGCGGCAGAAGCCCTCGGCCAGCGCGACCGCGATGGCGGCCAGGCCCCACGAGCGGCTGACCATGAACAGTCCCATCGCGACGGCCATGGTCAAGGTGGCGTGGTCGCTGACGAAGGAGAAGTCGGTCTTCCCCTTCACCAGGACGTCGAGGCCCTGGTGGTCGACGAACGGCCGGGGCCGGTCCACGAAGTTGCGCAGCGGCACGTTGAGCACCAGCGCGATCGCCGCCGCGAGTCCGGACCAGATCACGCCCGCCACGGCCGCCGGCGCCTCGGCGCCGCTGCGGCGCGCCACGCGCCACCAGCACCAGCCGGCGATCAGCACCATGAGCAGGATCAGGCCGTACTCGCCGACGAACTCCATCGCGCTGTCGAGCCAGTGCGGGGCGTCCTTCGCGAGGCCGTTGATGTCGCGGAGCAGGCTGACATCGGGGTTGGAGCCGTCCAGCGAGAGCTCTGCCACCGGTGTCCCCTCACTCTCTTCCGCCGCACCCCCGCGCACGTCTGGTGTGGAGGCCGATTCTCCCCCGTCCAACGGACGGCACGGCACGCGGCGTTCCGGTCTCCACCGGATGATCACCAAGGCGTTATCGAAGGGAGACACGTCCCCACATGCCGGGACCGGGTGTTCACCTACAGCGACGGCACGGCGGGCGCGGCGGCTACACCGCCGCCGCGCCCGCCGCCGTCACGCGCGTCGCCCCGATGTAGTCGGGGGTGTCGATCTTGTCGAAGCGGATCACGGCGCCCGTGTACGGGGCGTTGATCATGTAACCGCCGCCGACGTAGATCCCCACGTGGTGGATGGTCCGCGGGTCGGTCAGGTCGTAGGCGAAGAAGACCAGATCGCCCGGGAGCAGCTCGTCCCGCTTGGGGTGCGGCCCGGCGTTCCACTGGTCGTTGGCCACACGCGGCAGCTCGATCCCCACCGACTGGTACGCCGCCTTCGTCAGGCCCGAGCAGTCGAACCGCCCGCCCTGCTCCGGCGTGCCGTTGCCGCCCCACAGATAGGGCGTGCCGAGCTTCTCCTGGGCGTAGTAGATGGCGGCCGCCGCCTGCCGCGAGGGCGCGACGCCGCCCACGGGGGCCGCGAAGCTCTTCTGCAGCGTCGTGATGATCCGGACGTAGTTCTGCGTCTCCCGGATCCGCGGCACCCCGCCGGCCTGGATCACCCGGTACGCGCCCGCGTTGTACGCCGCGAGCATGTTCTCCGTCGCGTTGCCCGGCACGTCCTTGACGTAGCGGGCCAGCTCGCAGTCGTACGAGGCCGCCGAGGGAATCGCGTCCGCCGGGTCCCACACGTCGCGGTCCCCGTCACCGTCCCCGTCCACACCGTGCGTCGCCCACGTCCCGGGGATGAACTGCGCTATCCCCTGCGCCTGAGCCTGGCTCTGCGCCCGCGGGTTCCAGCCGCTCTCCTGGTAGAGCTGGGCCGCCAGCAGCGCCGGGTTGATGGCGCCGCACAGGTTCCCCCACTTCTGCACGATGCTCTGATAGGCCGCCGGCACCGCCCCCTTGGCGAGCGTCACCGCCCCGCCGCCCGCCAGGTTCGCCGCCACCAGGTACGTACCGACGACGAGCACGGTGACGAACGACATGAAGAGGCCACCCACGACCCCCGACACCAGCCAGGCCTTGCGCGCGGTCCGCGAAGCCGCCGTCACCCGCCCCACCCCTTCATCGCCTCACCCTGCCCGGCACGGAAGGTGACGATGCGCCAGGCCTTGGGGAGCATCCCCACCCGTCGCGCCGCCAATCGTTGCCCTCCGCTCACCACCGTGATACACAGAGTAGTCAACAATGTCTCATCGAACACCGGATCGCACGCCAGTGTGTCCAGTCTGACGGTTGCGGCCCGGATCACACGGGGGAATCGGCTGAGAAAGTCGCTGAGTCGACATACGTCGGCGGCATCCTCCGCCAAGATAGACCTTGGCTCCTTGCGCCCCTGCGAGGACGCCAACTGATCTAGCGTGGTGGTGAGTTCTCATGTTCCTGGCGGCCGACAAGGGCGACATCAACACCATCATCGGTGGTATCGCCCCGGACTGGGGGCCTTTCGGCTCTTTGGGGAACGAAGCGCGCGTCATGATCGAGGTGGTCATGGCGGTGGCGATCCTGCTGTGCCTGGCCATCGCGATCTGGGGCGCGGCGAAACAGCGCATCGGAGCCACGGCGCTCCGCGACACCTTCAGTGCGGAGCAGGGCAAGGGGCTGATCATCGCCGGTCTGACCGGCGTGTTCATCATCGGCTCCCTCGGCACGCTCTTCACCATCGTCTACGGGATGGCGGTATAGCGGCCGCGCGCCGCACTCCGCCCCGCCCCCCGCGCACCGTCCCCGAGGGGCCCGTCCCGGCCCCGCACCCCACCCGAGGCTGTCTGCTGATGCCCACTCACCCGTTGACCCCCGAGGGGGCGAGCCCCCGATGAGCCTCGGCCAGGACGGCCCCCCGACCCGTACCCGTCTCCCCGAGTCCCCCGCCGGCAGCGGCGGCCCCTCCCGCCGCCCGCCGCGCTCCGGCCGCAACCTGGTCGGAGTCGTCGGCGTCGTCGTGCTGCTCATCGCCGCCATCGCCTTCGCCAACCGCGGCGGCGGCTCCCCCTCCGGCTCCCCCGGCGGCGACAGCCGGGGCGGCGCCTCCTCCAACGGCGCCCGGTCCCAGCCCACATCCCCCACCGGCACCAAGCCCGTGGGCGGCAAGAACGCGGGCATCCCCACGGGGTACGCCCGCACCGACCAGGGCGCGGAGTCCGCAGCGGCCAACTACGCGGTGGCGCTGGTGTCCGCCGACATCCTCAACCCGAACCGGCGGCACGAGATCGTGCAGCGGCTTTTCACCCACAGCACGGTGAACGAACTGCAGGCCAAGCTTGACAACGCCTACTCGAGGGACTTCCTCGCGAAGATCGGCCTCGACGAGAACGGCAACGCTCCGGAGGGCATGACCTACGTCTCGCGGACCGTCCCCGTGGGTACCCGGATCACCGATTTCCGCGGCACCGCCGCGACGGTGGAGGTCTGGTGCACCGGCGTGTTCGGGACCGCGGGCGAGGGTTCCACCAATCCGGTCGCCAACGACTGGTTCACGATGACGCTCAAGCTGCGCTGGGCGGACAATGACTGGAAGGTCGAGAGCTTCTCGCAGAAGGACGGCCCCGCGCCGGTCAACAGCGACCGAACCGCATCGACCGCCGACGAGATCGCCAACGCCGTGGAGCAGTACGGGGGTTTCACCTATGCCCGGTAACCAGCGCCGTGCCACCACGATCGGCGCCGCCCTGGTGACCCTGCAGACGGCGGCGGTGCTCCTCTCCGCGCGGGCCTTCGCGGCACCGTCCCCGACCCCCTCCCCATCGGGCGGCAAAGACGAGTGCGAACTCATCGTGGGCCCCGCACGCGACTACTGCGAAAACGGTGGCGGCTCCGGGCACACGCCCTCCGTCGCGGACCCGCTCGACCCCCTGGACTCGCTCGCCCGCGGCTGCGCCGACGCCGCCTCCTGGGTCATCGACGGCCTCTCCAAGGCGGTCAACAACACCGCCGCCGTCGACTTCACCAACAAGGCGTTCCTCACCCAGTACGCCGTCGTCTTCGCCGCCTCCACCTTCCTCACGTTGCTCCTGTGGCTGCTGGCCGTCGCCAAGCGCGCCGTGCGCGGCGTGCCCCTCACCGAGGCCCTGACCGAGGCCGTCGGCTTCCTCTGGCTCACCGTGATCGCCTCCGCGTTCACGCCGCTGATCCTCTACACCGTCGTGTCGGCCACCGACGGCATCACGGAGGTCATCGCGTCCGGCACGGCAGCCAACACCGACACCTTCTTCGGCTCGTTCCAGGAGGCGCTGACGAAGGACTCCGACATCGGCGGCGGCCCGATCATGCTGATCGTGGTCTCCCTGGTCTCCGTGCTCGCCGCCGGCGTCCTCTGGCTCGAACTCGTCATCCGTGCCGCGCTGCTGTACGTCGGCGCGCTGCTCGGCACCGCCGTGTACTCGGGCCTGGTCGACAAGAACATGTGGCACCACGTGCGCCGTTGGGCCGGAATCATGATCGCGGTCATCCTGGTGAAACCGGTGATCGTGATCGTGCTGGGCCTCGCGGGCGCCCTCAGCGGCTCGGACGGGCCCACCGCGTTCGGCGCGGTCGTGTCGGGTCTGGCCATCATCCTGCTGGCCATCTTCGCCAGCGCGATGATCTACCGCTTCGTCCCCGGCTTCGGCGACGACGTGGCCAGCCTCCGCAACAACCGCAAGGCGAGCGCCGAGTCCCAGGCCGCCGCCGTCATCTCCTCCCCGGCCGCGCTGGTGAAGCAGGGCATCAAGACGCACAGCTCCCGCGGCGGCCCCCAGGAGCAGGCCACGGGCGGCGGCGCGCAGCCCGCCAACGCCGTCCCCAGCGGCATCGCCGCGCACAGCAGCCGCAACGGCACCGCGCCGACGCCGGCCCCCGCGCCGCGCACAAACCCTGACCGCGGAAACGGCGGCGGACCCAGCAGCAAGACAGCAGGAGGCGACAGCCGGTGACGTCCCAGCCCTATGCCCCACCGCAGCAGCGCCGGACGTACCTCATCGGCAAGGCCCGTCCCAACGCCATCGTCGGCAAGAACCGGGAGACCGGCGAGATCGCCCTGATCATCGCCGGCGCGTTCCTGGGCATGATGTGCGGTCTGCTGATCCCCGTCCTGCCGCTGCGCATCCTCGGCCTGACCGGCTGGCCGCTGCTCGCCTTCGCCGCCGTCTACATGCCGTACCGGCGCCGCACCTTCTACCGCTGGTTCGAGATCAACCGCAGCTACCGCCGCACGCTGCGCTCCACCCCGACGTACCGCTCCTTCGCCGCGGAGGCGGGCACCGGCCTCGACGGGCGCGAGGTCGAGATCGGGCCGCCGCCCGGCATCGGCCGCATCACCTGGCTGTCGGCGCCCTTCGGCCCGGACGAGATCGCCGTGCTGCTGCACGTCGACCGGCGCACCGTGACCGCCGCCATCGAGATCGAGGGCCCCGGCGTCGGGCTGCGCGACAGCGAGGACCAGGAGGCCCTGGTCGAGCGCTTCGGCACCCTTCTGAAGCACGTCGCCAACGGCGACGGCTTCGTCACCCGCCTCCAGATGCTCGCCCGCACCCTCCCCGCCGACCCCGACGCCCACGCCAAGGACGTCGCCCTGCGCGGCGACGACCGGGCCGAGCAGTGGCTCAAGGACTCCTACGACCAGCTGCAGTCGATGGTGTCCACCTCCTCCGAGCAGCACCGCGCCTACCTCGTCGCGTGCATGCACTACAGCCGCGAACTCGCCGCCGAGGGCAACGCCATCGCCCGCGCCGCCGGCGGCGGCCGCAAGGCCCTCGACAAGGACGCCGGCATCGCCGCCGTCATGGCCCGCGAGCTCACCGACATCTGCGCCCGCCTCACCGAGGCCGACATCCGGGTCCGTCAGCCGCTCGGCCAGGCGCGGCTCGCGTCGCTCATCCACTCCATGTACGACCCGGACCACCCGATCGACCACATCCAGGCGATGACCCGGCGCAACGCCTGGCCCGCGGAACTGGACGCCACCGAGCCGACCTTCCTCCAGGCCAAGACCCGCGAGTCCCCGACCCGCGCCCCCTGGTGCCATTCCACGGCATGGGTCAAGGAGTGGCCGCTGACCCCCGTCGGCGTCAACTTCCTCGCCCCGCTGCTGGTTCACACCCCGGACGTCATCCGCACCGTCGCCGTGTGCATGGACCTCGAACCGACCGACGTCGCCATCGAGCGCATGCTCACCGAGAAGACCAACGACGACGCGGAGGCCAGCCGCGCCGCCAAGATGAACCGTGTCGTCGACCCCCGCGACATCGCCCACCACACCCGCATCGACCAGCGCGGCGAGGACCTCGCCTCCGGCGCCGCGGGCGTCAACCTGGTCGGCTACATCACCGTCTCCTCCCGCTCCCCCGAGGCCCTCGCCCGCGACAAGCGCACGATCCGCGCCTCCGCGGGCAAGTCGTACCTCAAGCTGGAATGGTGTGACCGGGAGCACCACCGGGCGTTCGTCAACACGCTTCCGTTCGCGACCGGCATCCGCCGCTGAGAGGGGTGAGCATGAGCACGAAGCGACCGCGCGCACGGCGTCCCGGGGCGACCGCCGCCCTCCGGCAGCCCCAGCGGCCCACGTGTGCCCGGGACCACCACCGGGGGTTCCTCAACACGCTTCCGTTCGCGACCGGCATCCGCCGCTGACGGGCCGGGAGGTAGCACCATGCGCCTGTGCGCACTTGACGCTCCGTCTCCAGCGACGGCGCTAATGGGAAGGACGACAGGGACAACGATGCCACGCCGGAGCCTGCGCCACAGGCGCGACGACCGCTGACGCCGAGGAGGCGCTCCCCCCATGGCCATGCTGGACCCCCTCGCAGCGATCACCGACGCCTTCACCGGCTTCCTCTTCGGCAAGGTGGAGAGCACCCGACTCCCCGTCCGCACCTCCACCGGCCAGGCCCAGGCCGTCTACCTGCCGACCGCCGCGCCCGGCCTCGGCGACTCCGGCGTGATCATCGGCCGCGAGGTGTACTCCGGCAAGGGCTACATCTACGACCCGTTCCAGCTGTACGGCCAGCAACTCCCCGCCCCGCACTGGCTGGTCCTCGGGGAGTCCGGCAACGGCAAGTCGGCCCTGGAGAAGACGTACGTCCTGCGCCAGCTGCGCTTCCGTGACCGCCAGGTCGTCGTCCTGGACGCGCAGGGCGAGGACGGCGTCGGTGAGTGGAATCTCATCGCCAAGGCCCTGGGAATAACTCCCATCCGCCTGGACCCGATGGCCGCCCTCGACGGGGGCATCAAGCTCAACCCGCTCGACCCCGCGATCGCCACCACGGGCCAGCTCGCCCTGCTCCGCACGATCATCGAGGTCGCGATGGGCCGCGGCCTCGACGAGCGCTCCGGCTTCGCCCTCAAGGTCGCCCACGCCTACGTCCACGAGACCGTCACCGACCGCCAGCCGATCCTGACCGACATCGTGGACCGGCTGCGGCATCCCATGGCCGACTCCGCCGAGTCGATGAACGTGGACCTGGAGGACGTCCGCGCCTGGGGTCTGGACGTCGCCCTCGTCCTCGACCGGCTCGTCGACGGCGACCTGCGGGGCATGTTCGACAGCCCGACGACCGCCGGCATCGACCTCGACGCCCCGCTGATCGTCTTCGACCTGTCCCACATCGACCGCAACTCCATCGCCATGCCGATCCTCATGGCGATTGTCGGCGTCTGGCTGGAGCACACCTGGATCCGCCCCGACCGGAAGAAGCGCATCTTCCTGGTCGAGGAGGCCTGGCACATCATCAACAGCCCGTTCGTAGCCCAGCTCTTCCAGCGGCTGCTGAAGTTCGGCCGCCGCCTCGGCCTGTCCTTCGTCGCCGTCGTCCACCACCTCTCCGACGTGGTGGACGGCGCCGCCGCCAAGGAGGCGGCGGCGATCCTCAAGATGGCCTCCACCCGAACCATCTACGCCCAGAAGGCCGACGAGGCACGGGCCACCGGCCGGGTGCTGGGCCTGCCCCGCTGGGCGGTGGAGATCATCCCCACCCTCACCCCGGGCATCGCCGTGTGGGACGTCAACGGCAACGTCCAGGTCGTGAAGCACCTCATCACCGAGACGGAACGTCCCCTGGTCTACACCGACCGCGCCATGACCGAGTCCTCGGTCGACGAGCACGAGCACGAGCACGACAGGGGCGAGGAGCCGCACGAGCCCCGGGTCTCCCTCGACAAGCAACTGGCCGACGACGCGGTGGCCTGAACGGGGGCCTGAACATGGCGAGACAGCAGCACAGCGGGCAGGAGCGCGAGGGCGGGGTCCCCGACGGCCTGATCCTCGGCGTCATGGGCTTCCTGCTCGGCATGACCATCCTGGTGTGGACGGGCACCGGGATAGCCGGCCTCGTCTCCCATGGCGCCTGGCCGGCCGAGGTCCACTTCACGCGTACGCCCGTGGCCATGCGCCATCTCATCGCCGAGCCCCACGACATCGCAGGAGCCTGGCGGCCCGCCCCGCCGGCCGGGCTGCCCGGCTCCGGGCTGTTCTGGGGTGTGTTCATCGGGCAGCTGATGGTGCTCTTCGTCCTCACGGTCTTCGTGATGGGCGTCATCGCCCGTACCCGGCTGCGCCGCGCGGCACGCCGTACGGCCGCCCTGAAGTCCGCGGAGGAGCCCGGGACGGCCGACACCCCGGTACGGCCCCGGCAGGCCGTGCAGCGGCCCGTGGAGGCCCCCGAGACAGCCGCCCCCGAGCCTGTCCCCGAGCCGGTCCCGGTAGGACCGCAGGCCGCCGCGCCGGCCGGACGGGCGACGGCGTCCGCGGGAAACCCCGCCGGCCCCTCCTTCGCCCCGGACCGCGAACTCGCCCGCACCTACGCGGTCTTCGCCGCCACGCGCAGCGACAAGGGCAAGCGCCTCGTCCAGCCGGCCGTCCTGAGCGCCGCGGGCCCGGTCGTCGTCACCACCGCCGACCCGGACACCTTCCACCAGACCGTCGGCAACCGCGCCAAGCTCGGCCCCGTCCACATCTACGACCCGGCCCACCTCGTCGACACCCCGGCGCGGCTCCGCTGGGCCCCCCACTCGGGCTGCGACGACGTCCCCACGGCCATCACCCGCGCCCGGGCCCTGCTCTTCCCGGTACGCCCGCGCGCCGCCGTCGACGCCGCCATGTTCGACGCCGCCGAGACCCTGCTGCGCTGCTGGCTGCACGCCGCCGCCGTGGACGGCCAGCCGTTCCGCCAGGTGCACCGCTGGGCGGGCGGCACGTCCGGCCAGGACGCCGTACGCATCCTGCGCACGCACCCCAAGGCCGCCTCCGGCTGGAGCGGCGAGCTGGAGTCCGTCCTGCACGCCCACGCCGACCGCCGTGACGCGGCCCAGTCCCTCGTCCACCGCGCCCTGGAGTCGCTCAACTCCGTGCACATCCGGGACGCCTGCAATCCGGGCCGAGCCGACAGCCTCGAACTGGAGTCATTCCTCAAGGATCTGGGCACGCTCTACGTGGTGGGCGAGCTCAACGAGGACCCGCGAACCCACCCGGGTGCGATGCCGCTGCTCGCCGCACTCGTCTCCAGCGTGGTCGAGCACGGCCGGCGCATGGCCGCAGGGTCATCCTCCGGTCGGCTCGACCCACCAATGACCCTCGTGCTGGACGACATCGCCGCCCTCGCACCGATCCCGGAACTGCCCGACCTCCTGGCCACCGGCACATCCACCGGCCTTCCCACCCTGGCCGTACTGCGCTCCCCCGAACAGGCCCGCGACCACTGGCGCGCCCCGCTCTGGCAACGCGCCGACGCCCGACTCCTGCTCGGCACCCAGCCCCCCGCACTCCTCGACGAGGTCCCGGACGCGATCCGCCTGTAGACCCGCCTGCAGACGGTGAGGGCCGGCTCCACCGGCACCCCCTAGGGCCGCTCCAGCACCATCTCGTACTCGGTCCGGGACTCGTCCAGCGGGAACGCCATCGTCTCCCCGGTCCTGACGAAGCCGAGGCGCGTGTAGAAGGCCTGAGCCCTGTGGTTGTCCTCGTGCACCCACAGCCGTACGCGGCGCACCTTCTCCGGCAGCTGCCACGACCACTCGATCGCCGCCCCGAGCAACTCCGCGGCCAGCCCGCCGCCCCGGAACTCCGGCCGCACATAGACCCCGACCAGATGCGTCTGCGCCACGGGGTACTCCTCGCCCGACTCGACGAGCACGGCCACATTGGCCACCCGCTCGCCCGCCTCGCCCTCCGCGATGAACGACTGGGTCCGCCCGCGCTGTCGCCACACCTCGTCCGCGAAAGCCGCCTCGGTGTCATAGGTGTTGACGAAGGCGACCGTACTCGCCGGATCCTTGAGCGCCTCGAGCCGCAGGTCCCGCTGAGCTCGCCATTCGTCCGGCCGTGAGGCACGTATCGTGTAGCTATTCATGGCCTGATGGTACGCAAAAAAGCCCCGGCTCCCGAGTTCAATCACTCGGGAGCCGGGGCTCAATAATTGTTCGGCGGCGTCCTACTCTCCCACAGGGTCCCCCCTGCAGTACCATCGGCGCTGAAAGGCTTAGCTTCCGGGTTCGAAATGTAACCG
>NZ_JBSFLB010000028.1:0-134118 GCF_053598835.1 Streptomyces sp. NPDC001070 | reverse complement strand
CGCGGGGTGCCCGCCCGCCCCCCCCCTCTGCCCCCCGGGGGGTGGGCCCCCCCCCCCGCCCGCCTCCGCCGCGCCCCCCCGCCGGGGCCCGCCCCCCGCCCCCCCCCCCGGACCCGGGGGGGCGGCGACGGTCGCGATCCCGGTGACCACCAGCGCGCACCCCGCCGCCGCGCCCAGGGCGACGGGCGGCGCCACGAGGACCACGAGGAGCCCGCCGATCAGGGCCCCGGACACCAGGGCGCCGACGCTCAGCGCCTGGCGCACGGCCACCCCCCGGTCGTGCGCCGGGGCGCCCGTGTCGCCGATCAGCCCGACCAGGGTGCGGGTCATCACGGTCGTCGTCAGGCCGCCGATGCCCACGCGCCCGGCCATGGCGTTCTGGATGCCCATCGCCACCGCGCACAGCGGTACCAGTACGTGCCGCGGCCCGTCGAGCGCGTGCAGTGCCGTGGCCGTCCCGAGCAGCACGGTCTCGCATCCCGCGGCGGCGCTCACCAGCGTTACCGGGGGGTGCAGCCGGGCCAGGGCCGCGCGGCAGAAGAGGATGCCCACGGCGAACCCGCCCAGCGCCAGGAGCGAGGTGACGGCGGAGAAACCGGGCGCCCCGGCGAGGCCCAGGCTGACGAAGACCAGGTTGCCCGTCATGTTCGCCACGAAGACATGGCCCAGGCTGAGGATGCTCACCGCGTCGATCAGCCCGCTGAGCACGGTGAGGATGAGCAGCAGCACGGTCAGCAGGCGCCGCCGGTCCCCGTCCGGGCCACCGCTCATGTCCAGCCGCCTTCCGCAGGGTTTCGGTGCCCATCCTGGTCAGGATGCACCGGGCCGGGGCCCGGAGCAGACTTGTGCGTGTCCGCCCGGACCCGGGCGCGCCCCGACACGAAGGAGCGTGGTGATGGCGGAACCGCTGCCGCAGCCGGTGCTCAGCCCTCTCACCACGTCGGCGATCTTCCTCGTCGTGACGGTCGACCCCGGAGGCGAGGCGGCCGCCCGCGACCTGCTGGAGAACCTGTCCGGGCTGCAGCGCTCGGTGGGCTTCGGTACGCCGGACGGCCGGCTGAGCTGCGTCGCGGGGGTGGGCTCGCAGGTGTGGGGCCGGCTCTTCTCCGGACCGCGGCCCGCCGAACTGCACCCCTTCCTGGAGCTGACCGGGGCCCGGCACCAGGCCCCCGCCACCCCGGGCGACCTGCTGTTCCACGTCCGGGCCACCCGGCTGGACCTCTGCTTCGGGCTGGCCGCCCTGATCATGGAGCGGCTGCGCGACCACGTCACGGTCCGCGACGAGGTGCACGGCTTCAAGTACCGCGACGTGCGCGACCTGCTGGGCTTTGTCGACGGCACCGAGAACCCGGTGGGCCCCGAGGCGACCGAAGCGGTCGTGATCGGCGACGAGGACCCGGACTTCGCGGGCGGCAGCTATGTGATCGTGCAGAAGTACCTCCACGACCTCGAGGCCTGGAACGCCCTGCCCGTGGAGGCGCAGGAGAAGGCGATCGGGCGCTCGAAACTGGACAACATCGAGATGGACGACGACGTCAAGCCCGTTGACTCCCACGTCGCCCTGACCACGATCACCGAACCCGACGGCACGGAGCGGCAGATCCTCCGCGACAACATGCCCTTCGGCCGGGTCGGGAACGGCGAGTTCGGGACGTACTTCATCGGCTACGCCCGGACCCCCGGGGTCACCGAGCAGATGCTGCGCAACATGTTCCTCGGCGCCGGACAGGCCGGCCACGACCGGATCCTGGACTTCTCCCGGGCCGTCACCGGCACGCTGTTCTTCGTCCCGTCCGCCGACTTCCTGGACGACCTTCCCGATCCCCCCGCCGTCGCGGCCGTCCCGGCCGCCGAGTCGCTGGGGATCGGCGACCTGAGGAAGACCGTCACATCATGAACAACCTGCACCGCGAACTCGCCCCGATCTCCGCGGCCGCCTGGGACGACCTGGAGGAGGAGGCACGCCGGACGTTCAAGCGCCATGTCGCCGCCCGCAGGATCGTCGACGTGCCCGAGGCCGCCGGATCCGAGCTGGCGGGGGTGAACACGGGCCACCTCGACCCGATCGCCCCTCCGGGCGACGAGGTCGCCGCCCACGTGCGCCGCTCGCAGCCGGTCGTCGAGCTGCGCGTGCCCTTCACGGTCGACCGCCGCGAGGTCGACACCGTGGAGCGCGGCGCCAGGGACGCGGACTGGCAGCCGGTGAAGGACGCCGCCCGGCGCATCGCGTTCACCGAGGACCGGGCGGTCTTCGAGGGGTACGAGGCGGGCGGCATCACGGGCATCCGCGCGAGCGCGTCGAACCCCCCGCTGACCCTGCCCGAGGACGTGCGCGACTACCCCAACGCCGTCAGCCAGGCCATCTCCGCCCTCCGCCTCGCGGGCGTCGGCGGTCCGTACACGCTCGCGCTCAGTGCCGACGCGTACACGGCCGTCAACGAGACCTCCCACTACGGCTACCCGATCCACGCCCATCTGGCCCGGCTCCTCGACGGCGAGATCGTCTGGGCGCCCGCCATCGACGGGGCGTTCCTGCTCTCCACCCGGGGCGGCGACTTCGAGCTGCGCATCGGCCAGGACGTGTCCATCGGCTATCTGTCGCACGACGACACCAGCGTCCGGCTGTACTTCCAGGAGAGCCTCACCTTCCTGGTGCACACCGCGGAGGCGGCGGTCGCGATCGCGGCCGCGTGACGGGGCCCATCACGGGTATTCGCCCGTTATGAGTGGAAAGCACAGGAAGACGTCGCTGTGGCCGCACCGCCCCCAGGGCAGGACCGGCGGGCCCGCCCGGCATGCCGCCCCGCCGCCCGAGGACGCTCGCGAGAACCCGCCCGACGACCTGCCGCCGGCCCACGTCCCGGTGGTCCCCGGCACCCACGTCGACGGCACGGAGGCGCCCCACCACCGCGCGTGAGCGGCCGCCACCCGTTCGGTGTGCGGGCTCGCGCACCGGTCCGGGCTGCGGGGACCGGGCCGCGGTCTGCTGACGGACCATCATGAAGTGTGCCCCCGTCCGGGTGGAGCGGACCGGGAGGGCGTGACACGTTCCGTCACTGCGGGGACCGATTGTGTGATTATTCGGCCGCCCGCTTGGAGGTAGTACGCCATGACGTCAGTGACGGAATGTCAGTCCGCCCGCCCCGTGCCGGAGGTGCGGGTCCGATGACGATGCACACCGAGAACGAGATCGTCATCGACGCCCCCCTGCAGTACGTGTGGCTGCGGACCAACGACGTCGCCGGCTGGCCCACCCTCTTCAGCGAGTACGCCGAGGCCGAGATCATCGCCCAGGAGGGCGACACCACCCGGTTCCGCCTCACCATGCACCCCGACGAGAAGGGCCGCGTCTGGTCCTGGATCTCGGAGCGCACCGTCGACCGGGCCACCCGTACCGTGCGGGCCCGGCGGGTGGAGACCGGGCCGTTCGAGTTCATGAACATCTACTGGCAGTACGAGGAGCTCGGCCCCGAGAGCACCCGCATGCGCTGGCTGCAGGACTTCCGGATGAAGGTGGACGCCCCCGTCGACGACGAGGGGATGCGGCAGCGGATCAACACCAACTCCCGGGTGCAGATGCAGCTCATCAAGGACCGGCTGGAGTCCCGCAGGATCCGGCCCGTCGGCACCCTGGACACGCACGCGGACACCCGGCGCGGCGGCGACATCCGCACCCTGCTCTCCACCACCTCGGTCGGCACGACGGACGGCTTCTGCGGCATGGTCACGGTCGGCCCCGGTGAGGCCGTGGCCGAGCACTACCACCCGTACTCGCAGGAGCACCTGGTGGTCGTGGAGGGCGAGGTGCGGGTCGACCTCGACGGTTCGCCGCGCAGCGTCGCCGCCAACGAGGCCCTGCTCATCCCGCGCGGGGTCCGCCACCGGGTGGTGAACACCTCCGGCGCCGTCGCCCGCGCCGTGTTCTTCCTCGCCCCGCTCGCGCCGCGCCCCGATCTGGGGCACGTGGACACCGAGAGCCGTGAGCAGGCCGCCGCCATCGCCCGCGCCGCCACCGCGGCGGGACCGGCGACGGAGGGCCCGGCACCGGGCCGCGAACTGGTCGACCGGTGACCGGAGGCCGCACCGCGCGCAGAGTCGTGGTGACGGGCGTCGGAGCCGTCGCCCCCGGCGGCGCCGGGCGGGAGGCGTTCTGGGAGCGGATCGTCGGGGGCAGGCCGGCGATCCGCCGGATCAGCCGCTTCGACCCGTCCCGGTACCGCTCGCGGATCGCCGCCGAGGCCGACTTCGACCCCGTCGCGGCGGGCCTCACCCCCCAGGAGATACGACGCAACGGCCGCTTCGCCCAGTTCGTGCTCGCCGCCGCCGCCGAGGCGCTCGCCGACAGCGGGCTGCGCCCGGAACGTGCGGACACCCGGCGCATCGGGGTCTGCGTCGGCACCGCCGTCGGCGCCACGGTCACCCTGGAGGACGAGTACGTCGTGGCCAGCGACGGCGGCCGGCACTGGGAGGTCGGCCCCGATCACGGCATGCCCTTCCTCCACCGGGCGATGCACCCCTCCTCGGCGGCGGCCGAGCTCTCGTTGCGGCACGGCCTGCACGGGCCGTCCTCGGTCGTCTCCACCGGCTGCACCTCCGGCATCGACGCGATCGGCTGCGCCTTCCAGACGCTGCGCGACGGCGAGGCCGACGTCATGCTGGCCGGTGCGGGTGAGGCGCCCATCTCCCCGGTCACCGTGGCCTGCTTCGACGCGATCGGCGCCACCACCGCCTTCGCGGGCGACCCCGCCCAGGCGCCGGCACCCTTCGACGACCGGCGTGACGGCTTCGTCCTCGGCGAGGGCGGCGCCGTGCTCGTCCTGGAGGAACTGGCGCACGCCCGCGCCCGGGGCGCGTCCGTCTACTGCGAGGTGCGCGGCTGGGACAACCGGACCGGGGCTTACCACATGACCGGTCTGCGCCCCGACGGCTACGAACTGAGCGAGGCCGTCATCTCCGCCATGTCGGAGGCCGGCATCGCCCCCGAGCAGCTCGACTGGATCAGCGCCCACGGCTCCGGCACGGTGCAGAGCGACCGCTACGAGACCGCCGCGTACAAGCGCGCCCTCGGCGAGCACGCGCACAAGGTCCCCGTCAGCTCCATCAAGTCCGTCATCGGCCACTGCCTCGGCGCGGCGGGCGCGCTGGAGATGGCCGCCTGCGCGCTCGCCGTCCGGCGGGGCGTGATCCCGCCGACCGCCAACCTCCTGCGGCCCGACCCGCTGTGCGACCTCGACTACACGCCGGTCCTCGCCCGCGAGCGGCGGGTGCGGCACGCGCTGTCGGTGGCCTCCGGACTCGGCGGGTTCCAGTCGGCGATGGTCTTCTCGGCCCTGGAGCCGGACCCGGAACGGGAGGCGGAGGCATGACCACACGCGCGGTGCTCAGCGGGCTCGGGGTGGTCGCCCCCACCGGTGTCGGCACCCGGCCGTACTGGCGGGCCACCGTCGCCGGCCGCAACGGCATCCGGCCGATCGGCAGGCCCGACGCGAGCCGCTCCCCGGTCGTACTGGCCGGTGAGGTCACCGGGTTCGACGCCGCCCGCTGGATCGACGGCAGACTGCGCGCCGAGACCGACCGGTGGACCTGGTTCGCCCTGGCCGCGGCCGAGATGGCACTGGCCGACGCGGCGCTCCGGCCCGCCGACCACCCACCGTTCCACCTGTCGGTGGTCACCTCCAGCGGTTCCGGCGGCAACGAGTCCGGTCAGCGGGAGACCCATGCCCTGTGGGCGCGGCATCCAGGCGAGGTGAACCCCCACCAGTCCATCGCCTGGTTCCACGCGGCCGGCGCCGCCCAGATCTCCATCCGGCACGGGCTGACCGGCGGCTGCGGCGTCGTCGCCGCCGACGGGGCGGGCGGGCTGGACGCGCTCAAGCACGCCTGGCGGCTGTTGCGGCGCGGCGGCAAGGCGGTGATCGTCGGGGGCACCGAGGCGCCGCTGTCCCCCTTCGCCCTCGCCTGCCAGTCCACCCTGCCCACGGTGCACCGCGGCACCGACCCCGAGCGGGCCTATCTGCCCTTCAGCCCGCACGCCTCGGGATTCGTCCCTGGTGAGGGCGGCGCCCTGATGGTCCTGGAGGAGAAGGCGCACGCCGCGGAGCGGGGCGTGCGCGGCTACGCCGAACTGCTCGGCCACGCCGCCACGCACGACGCGCACCACCACACCGCCCCCGCGCCCGACGGCGTCCAACTGGCCCGGGCCGTCACCACGGCACTGGAGCAGGCCGGACGCGCCCCCGAGGACGTGGACGCGGTCTTCGCCGACGGCGCCGGCGATCCGGCCGGGGACGCGGCGGAGGCGGCGGCGCTGCACCGGGTCTTCGGCGACCGGCTGGCGGACGTGCCGGTGACGGTGCCCAAGGCCGCGGTCGGGCGGCTGACCTCGGGCGCGGGCGCACTGGACACGGTCGCCGCCGCCCTCGCCCTGCGCACCGGGGTGCTCCCCCCCACCCGCGGCGGCGACGCGCGCGCCGCCCGGGAGCGGTACGGCATCCGCCTGACCACCCGCTGGACCCGGCCCGAGCGGCTGGACACGGCGGTGGTGCTGGCCCGCGGCACCGGCGGGTTCAACAGCGTCGTCGTCCTCGGCTCGTTGGAGGGGAACTCCTGCTATTAGTGTCGCGCCCTACGGCCTGGGGGTGAGAGAGGGGATTCCCGGAGCGATATCCGTCACGTCCGCCCGGTGGGGGCGTTTCTCCTGATGTCGGCGTCCGGAGGGCGTCGTTGCAATCCCGGAGGAGAGACTCCCCATGCTGAAGAAGGCTCTCGCCTGCGCTGCTCCGGCCGTCGCGGCAACCGGCGGCACTACTCGCAGAACGTCAACCCGATCCCGCACCCCTGCATCGACGTGAAGCGCGTCAACGCCCTCAACCCGCTCTCCCGGTCGGCCTCCTGACCGAGACCAGTGGTCGGCAGTGCAACGAGAAGCCGAAGGTCGTCGACGGGCACACGTCGGCACTCTCCGACCTGATCGACGCAGGAGCGTGACAGAACTGACGCGGCCAAGCACGCGAAGGGCCCGGCCCCACGGAATTCCGTGGGGCCGGGCCCTTTTCGCGGTCCGCTTCCCTGACGCATGCACACGGGCGACGGCCGCCCCCGTGGATCGGGGGCGGCCGCCGGAGAACCCGCCCGGTGTCAGTTCTGGTACGCGCCGACGTCGGCGAGATCCGACAGTGCCGACTTGTGCGCGTCCACCACCTTCGACTTCTCGTTGCACCGCCGGGCACCGGCCCCGGTCAGCGCGTCGATCGGAGCACCGCTCAATGCGTTGATGCGCTTCACGTCGAGGCAGAGGTGCCGCAGGACGTTGACGTCCTGCGAGTACGCTCCACCGTGGACGTCGGAGGCCTGGGCGGTCGGCGCGAGGGCCGCGGCGCTGCCGGTAGGGCCACCGCGAGTGTGGCGCAGGCGAGTGCCTTCTTCAGCATGTTGCGAGTGCTCCAGATCCGGTGCGGACCGATGGCGGGGCGCCGGAGGCGCCGCCGTCAGGCGTTGATGCAGGCGTTGCCGGCCGTGAAGTTCAGCAGCCCGCCCCAGTTGTGGCTGTTGCCGCAGATGTTGATCGGGTGGTTGAACGGCAGCTGGGTGACGTTGCCGCTGTGGAAACCCGGGGAGCCGATGGCCGCGCCCTCCGCGGAGGCACCGCCGCGGTCGTAGTGGTGGCCCTTGCCACCGTCGCTGGCGAGCGCGCCGCCCGCACTGCCCACAACCGCGACACCGGCCGCGACGGTCAGCACTGCGGCCTTCGAGAGACGCTTCACGAGCTTTTCCTTTCCTTGGTCACTGACGTGCGGTCTGGTCAACGACGCGCAAGGCGGGGCGGATGCGGAGCGTCACCCGAACAGCCGCCGGGACCGGGCGGCCGGGATGGTCAGCTGATAACCAGAAACCTGGGGGGTCGTCAGATTCCATGACCGGTCAAAGGAGCCCCGCAGATGCGTCTTTCCTTGCGGCGGACGGCTTCCGCCGCCTTGATAACTGCCCTTCCCGCCCTTGTCTCGGCGGCGCCCCTCCCGAGCGCGGCGGAACCGCGGCCCGGCCCCCCGGGGGCGATCCCGGGCCAGTACATCGTGACGCTGGAGCCCGGCGCCGAGCCGCGGTCCGTCCTCGACGGGCTCGGCGTCGAGCCGCTGTTCACCTACCGTCACGCGCTGCCCGGCTTCGCGGCCCGGCTCACCCCAGCCCAGTTGCAGCGGGTGCGTGCCGCGCCAGGCGTCGACGAGGTGGAACAGGACGCGGTGGTGACCATCCCGCTCGGCGAGGACGCCCCCGCGGACAGCGACCTGGAGCCCCCCGACCCGGTCGGTTCCCCGGACGGGCCATCCGGCCCCGTCGACTTCCCCCAGGACACCACCGCCCCCGACGCCCCGTCACCGGACCCGGGACCGCCGGGTGGGGCGGGCCCGGAGCAGGGGGCGCCCGACGCGGGACCGCAGGGACCCCGGCAGGCACCGGGGGGGAAGGAGTCACCCGAGCAGGCGGGACCGGGCCAGGCAGACCCGGAACAAGCCGTTCCCGAGGAGATGGCGCCGGGACACGAGTCGCCCGGGCAGTCGGCGCCGGACGGGGCCGTGCCGCAAGGGACTGTGCCGGAACCGGCCGGACCGGAACCGGCCGGACCGGGGCAAGCCGGACCGGGACGGGCCGTGCCCGAGGGGTCCTCGCCCGATCCCGGGCCACCGGTGGCCCCCGCGTCCCCGAGGCCCGGGACCAAACCGGTGCTGCTCCCGCAGATCCTCCCCGGCCCCGCGTCGCCCTCCGCCCCGGTCCCGGACTCCTCCGGCCCCACGCGGGCGAAGGGACCGCGCGCCCTCGGCGGTTTCACGCCGTGGGGGCTGACCCGGATCAACAACCGGGCCCTCGGCGGCTCGGGTTACTCCGTGCACGCCACCGGCTCCAAGGTCACCTCGTACATCGTCGACAGCGGCATCGA
The DNA here is from genome assembly GCF_053598835.1 of Streptomyces sp. NPDC001070. Classification (NCBI taxonomy): domain Bacteria; kingdom Bacillati; phylum Actinomycetota; class Actinomycetes; order Kitasatosporales; family Streptomycetaceae; genus Streptomyces; species Streptomyces sp. NPDC001070. The sequence goes on along the minus strand of NZ_JBSFLB010000028.1, from coordinate 125,183 downwards.
GTTCTCCCACCCGGACTTCGGCGGGCGGGCCGTGCCCGGTTTCGACGCGATCGGCGACGGCCTGGACGGCGGGGACTGCAACGGCCACGGCACCCATGTGGCGGGCACCGTCGGTGGGAGCTACACCGGTGTCGCCCGCAAGACGACGCTGGTGTCGGTGCGGGTCTTCCCCTGCGTCGGGCGTACGGCGAACTCCGCGGTCATCGCCGGCATCGACTGGGTCGCCGGGCACGCGAGGAAGCCCGCGGTGGCGAACCTGTCCTTCGCCGGCCGCTGGTCGCAGGCGGCCAACCGTGCCGTCGAGGGCCTGGCGCGGGCCGGGGTGTTCCCGGTGGCCGCGGCAGGGAACGACAACCTCAACGCGTGCTTCGTCTCGCCGGCCAGTTCCAATGCGGCTTTCACGGTCGGCGCCATCGACCAGGAGGACCGCAGGGCCTGGTTCAGCAACTGGGGCACGTGCGTCGACATCCATGCGCCGGGCATGGGGATCCTGTCCGCGTACCTCAACGGGACCTTCCGCGACATGGACGGCACGTCGATGGCCGCTCCGCACGTCACCGGGATCGCCGCCCTGTACAAGGACACCCACGGCGACGCGTCCTTCGCCGCGCTCAGCGAGTGGCTCACCGGCCACGCGATCCGCAATGTGCCCATCGACGGCGGTTACGGCACCGCGCGGCTGGCCGCCTTCACCAACAACCTGTGACCTGGCGGGGCCGCCGGAGGGAGTGCCCTCCGGCGGCCCCGGGAGGAGGGACGACCGCGTCAGTGGTTGAGGCAGACGGTGCCGCCGGTCGGGTTGAGGGCGGAGAGGAAGTTGAAGCCGTTGCCGCAGATGTTGATCGGGTGGTTGATCGGCACCTGGATGACGTTGCCGCTCAGGAAGCCGGGGGAGCCGACGGCGATGGCGCGGGCGTTGGCACCGCCGCGGCCGCCGTAGCCGTCGTAGCCGTCGTAGCCGTAGCCCTTGCCGTAGCCGTGGCCGCCGCCCCTGCCGTAGTCGTCGCCGTAACCGTCCGCGAGGGAGGCGCTGGCCGAGCCGAGGACGAGGGCACCGGTGGCGACCGTCAGGGCGACGGCCTTGGAGAAACGCTTCACTTCTGTTCCTTTCGGACTCGAGGGACCAAAGGTCGTGAGCTGACCAACGATGCGATTTGTCCATGGATGCGCATGATCACCCGAATAGTCGTACCGGATTTGGGTTCCGGATGACGAATCGTCGGCTCGTCGGGCTCCGGAGGGCCGTTCGGCGCACCAGAAGCGGCGGGGCCCGGTCGCCGATGTGACGGTAGGTCATATGGGACCGGCTGCCACCGCGTGTACTCGACGACTCAATACCGGCGCAGGACGCGTCGTCGCCGGACTGGTCGGCGCGGCGGTGCTGCTGTCGACGGGGTGGGCCGCGGGCCCGGCCCTCGCGGGAGAGGGTCCGCCGGTCGCCGGCGGGCCCTCCCCGTTCTGGGTGGACCCGGACAACCGGGCGGCCCGGCAGGCCGACGCCTGGGAGGCCCGTGGCCGCACGGGGGACGCGGCGCTGCTGCGACGGATCGCCGAGCAGCCGCTGGCCACCTGGGTCGGCGACCGGACCCCGGACGCCGCGGGCGAGGTCCGCCGGATCACCGTGGCCGCCCAGCGCGACCACCGCATCCCGGTGCTGGTCGCCCACAACATCCCGCAGCGCGACTGCGGCCGCCGGGCGACGGGCGGTGCCGCCGACGCGGCCGCCTACCGCCGCTGGATCGCCCGCGTCGCCGACGGCATCGGCGACCGCCCGGCCCTGGTGGTCCTCGAACCGGACGCCGTCGCCGATCTGGTGGCCGGCTGCGCGGGAGCCGCCGCCCCGTTCCCGGGCCGGGCGGCGCTGCTCGGCGAGGCCGTTCGGGTCCTCAAGTCGCACCCCGGCACACGGGTCTACCTCGACGCGGGCAACCCCGGCCGGGTCTCCGACCTGCGCGGGCTCGCCGCGATGCTGCGGCTCTCCGGGATCGGCCGGGCCGACGGCTTCTCGCTGAACGTCGCCGGCTTCCACACCACCGACGCCAGCAAGGAGTACGGCGACCGGCTGTCCGGGCTGCTCGGCGGCGCCCACTACGTCATCGACACCAGCCGTAACGGCAAGGGCCCCTGGGCGGCCGTGCGCAGGGACGCGCAGTCCTGGTGCAACCCGCCGGACCGGGCGCTCGGCCCCGCGCCCACCGTCCGTACCGGCAGCCCCCTGGTGGACGCCTACCTGTGGGTGAAACGCCCCGGCGAGTCCGACGGCGCCTGCCGGGGGGCGCCGCCCGAAGGGCACTGGTGGTCGGCGTACGCGCTCGAACTGGCCCGGGAGGCGGGGCGCCGGCCGTCAGTGCGGGCACCGCGGCCCGCTCCCGCGGTTCCCACGTGGACCCCGGCCGTCCCCTCGCGGACCCCCGTACGGACTGTGCCGGCCCCGGCGTCGCCGCCTGCTCCCGCCTCCGCCCCTGCTCCCGCCTCCGCCCCGCCTTTGGTGTCCGCCCCGGCTTCGGTGCCTGCCCCGGGTTCCGTGTCCGCCCCGGCTTCCGCGGCGGTCCCCTCCGCCGTACCCGGGTCCGCGTCCCCCGGCGGTCGATGACGAAGAGCGGTACCGGCTGCTCGGCACGAGCGCCGGGTCCTTTCGGGGGTCCGCGAAGTGACCGGGCGGCTGTGCTTCTCCGGGCGGGACCGGACGGGCCGCCACGATGCCGGCCGGTCCGCCCGCGGCGATCGCGCCGCGAAGCAGCCGGTGCGGCCGCTGTCCTGGTCAGCGGGAGCGGGGCTGGGGCTGGGGGCGCTGTCCGCCGCCCGGCCGGCGGCGTCGTGCCGCTGGCCCGGTGACCGTCCGCCGGTGGTGAGGAACCGGTCGTCCGGGGTGAGGACGACGTTGAGGCAGCGAGTGCCCGGCGGAGGGCCGGCTTCGTTCGGGTGTACGGGCCCGGCCGTTCCCGGGGCCGGTCACGGCCGTGCGCGCGGTACAGGCGCGGGCCGTCGTCGGGCCCTTCCGGCCCCTACTTCCTCACCACGTGGTGACGTACCGCGGCCACCCGGGTGGAGGCCGGCTGCTTCGGCGCGCGGTGCCGGCCGCGGGCCCGGCGCCGGGCCCGGCGTTCCGCGCGGAGCCCGACGACGCGGCGCCGCAGCACGCTGCACCGCCAGGCCAGCAGCGGGGCCAGCGTGACCAGCAGTGCCATCACGGCCCAGGTGCCGACGGCGATGTGGGTGCGGCCCGGCAAGACGGAGGCGATGAGGGAGCCGCCGAAGAGGGCCGCCCACAGCAGGTGGACGCGGAAGGTCGCGAGCCGGTCGGGGCCGGCCGAGCCGCCCTTGGGCGTGACGGCGAAGCGCGGCCTGCGCCGCAGCACCGCCTGTACGAGGGAGAGCGCGTACACCGGGGCGCACAGGGCCGACATCACCATGCCGGCGGCGCCGGAGGAGCCCTTCGGCTCGTGGGGGCCGACGTTGTGCCGCCGGTTCCACAGGCAGAGGCCGATCTGGAGGGCTGCGGCGTTGCCGTAGAGCGTGATCCACACCGAGGAGTCGATGTGGACTCCGGAGGCGCCGAGCGCGAGGAAGAGGGCGCAGGACAGACCGCCGAGGAGCCAGTTGACGGCGGCCACGGGGTAGTGGGCCGCCGCGAGCGCGTAGTTGAGCAGGCTGCCGGGGCGCAGCTTCAGCGGGGCCTTCCAGAACTGCCTGATCAGCGTCTCGTAGGTGCCGCGGCTGCGGCGCAGCTGCTGGGTGAAGACGTCGGTCCAGGAGGACGGTCCCTCGCCGACGGCCAGGACGTCCGGGGTGTAGACCGACCGCCATGTGCGGCCGGTGGCGGGGTTGCGGCGGCCGTGGATCTCCAGGCCGGTGGCCATCTCCGCGGTGTCGCAGTCGTACAGGCCGCCGGCCTGCTTCAGCGCCGAGACGCGCACAACGTTGTTGGTCCCGGCGAACATGGGGGAGCCGTAGCGGTTGCCGGCCCGCTGGACGAGCGCGTGGAACAGGAACTGCCGGCTCTCGGCGGCCTTCGTCACGGCTGTGTCGTAGTTGCCGTGGACCTGGGGGCCGACGACGAAGGCGATGTCCGGGTCGCGGAAGTAACCGAGCATCCGCTCCAGGAAGTTGGGGAGCGGGACGTGGCCGGTGTCGACGCGGGCCATGAACTGGTAGTCGTCGCCGTGGGCGTCCAGCCAGGCGTTCTGGTCGCCGTGCCCGGCACGGACGCGGAAGGCACCCTTGGGCTGGTTCCACCGCTCGACGCCCACGCGGGTGAAGTGCCGTACGCCCAGCCGTTCGCACAGCCGCCGGGCCTCCGGGTCGTCGCCCTCGTCCAGGAGCCACACGTCGAGGGGGCCCTCGTGGCGGACGCGCACGGCGCCCTCCAGGGTCGCCCGCACCGTCTCCAGGGGATCCTCGCCCGGAACGAAGGAGGTGAGGAAGGCGACGCGGGTGCCCGGCGCCGGGGCGACCGGGACCGGGTCGCGTGCGACCAGTTTGGCGTGGGCGTTGGAGACGAGGCCGACCAGGCGGAACAGCTCGATCAGAGCGATCGTGACCAGCATCGCGATGTCCGCGACGTGCGCCCACTGCGGCATGTGCTCGCGGTGCGACCAGTGGCGGGGCTGCACCAGCCAGACCAGCAGGGCCAGCGACACCAGGGGCGCGGCGGCGAGCAGCAGCCCGGTGCGGACGCGGTGCCCTTCGCGGGACAGCAGGCTGCGATACCTCACCCGGTACAGCACGCCCGGCCGCGGGGGGTCGTTGAGCGGCCCGGCGAGGGTGCTGTAGCGCCCGTAGTCGTAGCGGGAGGCGGCCTCCGCGCCGGGGGCGGGCGGGCCCCCGTCGCCGGTGGCCGGGGAGGGGACGAGCCCGGCGGGCCGGGCGGGAGTCCTGCGCATGCTGCTGGGCGTGATCGTCACGGCGACCCCGTAGGAAGAGAGAGGTGAAGGAATCACCGAAACGTCAGAAACTGGTGCAAAGCACCCGATGGGCACTGAGAAACTAGCAAATGGCCCTAGGGTTGTCCGACAAGCCGACAATCGGCGTGGCGTGCTGCGGGGCCATTGCCCGTTACGCCCCGGCGTGGATACGCTGCGTTCGCGATATCGATCGCTTTACGGAATCTCGAACAGACGCCGGAGAGAGCGAGCAGAGATGGGACGTCTCGTACCCGCCGTGACCAGAGCCCTGGACATCCTGGAGCTCTTCCTGGAGGGCGACGGCACGATGTCCGCGCCCGAGATCACCCGCAGGCTCGGTCTGCCGCGCACCACCGTGCACGAGCTGGTCACCACCCTCGCCGCGCGCAACTACCTGGTGGCGCAGCCCGGTCAGTCCGGCCGCTACCGGCTGGGTGTGCGCACGTACCAGCTGGGCAGCCGCTACGCCGAGCAACTGGACCTGGCCGCCGAGGGCCAGCAGGTGGCCCGCTCGGTCGCCGAGACCTGTGACGAGACGGTGCACGTGGCGATCCTGGAGGGCACCGACGTCATCTACATCGCCAAGGTGGACAGCACCCACGCGGTGCGAATGGTGTCGGCGGCCGGGCGCCGGCTGCCCGCGCACTGCACCTCCGTCGGCAAGATGCTGCTGGCCTCGCTGAGCCCCGGCGATCTGGACCAGCGGCTGCCCGACGACGGGCCGCTGGCCGCGATGACCCCGCACAGCATCACCTCGACCGTCGAACTGCGCCGTCAGCTCGCCGCGGTGCGCGAGCGCGGCCTCGCCGTCGAGCAGCGCGAGTCCAACCCGGACGTCTCCTGCGTCGCCGCCCCGGTCCGCGACTCCGCGGGACAGGTGGTGGCCGCGCTCAGCATCTCCGTCCCGATGATCCGCTGGAGCGAGGAGCGCCGGGCCGAGCTGGAGGAGCTGGCCGTCAAGGGTGCCGCCGAGCTGTCCGAGCGCCTGGGCCACCGCGGCGGCGTGCGGTGAGCGGGGTCGAACTCGCCCTGAAGGCCGGGGCGGTGCTCGGCGAGGGACCCACCTGGGACCCGGCCGGCGCGCGGCTGCTGTGGGTGGACATCCTCGCCTCCCGGGTGCACTGGTACGACCCGGCAGGCGGCGGCGAGTCGGTGATGGCGACCGGGCAGCACGTCGGCGCGGCCAAGCCGCGCGCGGCCGGCGGCGTGGTGGTCAACCTGCGTGACGGGGTGGGGCTGTACGACGCGGACGGCGCCTTCCGCTGGCTGCACCGTGACCCCGTCCCCGGCCGGCGGGCCAACGACGCGGCCGTGGACGCCGCGGGCACCCTGTGGGCCGGCACCATGCGCTACGACGAGGCGCCGGGCGGCGGCACACTGCGCCGGGTGGCCCCGGACGGCACGGTGGAGACGGTGCTGGACGACGTGGCCGTCAGCAACGGCACGGACTGGAGCCCCGACGGCTCCCTGATGTACTACGTGGACAGCCCGACCCGGCGCGTCGACGTCTTCGACGTCGACCGGGACACCGGACTCGTCCGCGACCGGCGGCCGTTCGCGGTGGTCGAGGAGTCCGCGGGCTTCCCGGACGGCCTCACGGTGGACGCCGAGGGCTGCGTCTGGGTGGCCCTGTGGGACGGGGCGGCCGTCCGCCGCTACACCCCGCGCGGCGACCTGGACCGGGTCGTCGAGGTGCCCGTACGGCGTCCCACCGCTTGCGCGTTCGGCGGGCCGGAGCTGACCGATCTCTACATCACCTCCGCGAGCACGGGCCTTGACGCACGCGAGCTGGCGGCGCGGCCGCTGGCGGGATCGCTGCTGGTGCTGCCGGGAGCCGGGCAGGGGATGCCCGATGTGCCTTTCGGTGGATGATTCCGTGGGGATTCGGCGGTGATCGGCGGCCTAAACCCGCATGTCCCGGGTTTCACAGAGGTTTCACGGGATTGACGGCCGACTCATATGTACGTCGTATCGGCGCGTCCCATACGCTGCCCGTGCAATGGACTACTGCGCAGCCTGCCGACGGCACATCAACGGCGCCCTTTCTTGCCCGGGGTGCGGAACGCCCGCTCACCAGCTCGGTGCGAACGGGGCTGCCGACGCGCCCGCGCGGGAGCCCGCGGCCGGCGCCGCCGGGGCCGACGGCGCACCGGAGGGCGGTCGCGCGGAACGCCGCAAGGCCGCGGCCCGCGGCTCCGCGGAGACCTCGCGCCGCTCCGGCAGCCGGGCCCGCACCCGCCGCATCCGCAGCCGCCGCCGCTCCCGGCTGCTGGTCGGCACCCTGGTGGGCGCTGCGATCGTGCTCGTCGGCTGGAGCGTGGCGGAACTCCCGCTGGCCGGTTATGTGACGGGGACCAGCACGGACTCGGCCGCCTCGGGCGACACGCGCACCGACGGCACCTCCCCCAAGGAGACCTCCTCGCCCAGCGGCGACGCCTCCAGGGACCCGGCGAAGCCCGCGTCCGAGGCCTCGGCGTCGCGCAGCGCCAGCGCCTCCGCGTCGCCCAGCGCCTCGGCGAGCGACAAGGAGTCGGCGTCGCCCTCGGCCTCCGCCTCGGCCAGCCACGCCCCCGCCAGCTCCGGGGCCACGGCTCCCGCCGGCGGCGGCTCCACCACCTCGGCCCCGGATCCCACGACTCCGGCGCCCCAGCCCACCACGCAGTCCCCGCGGCCCACGCCGACCTGCACCCGTTTCCTGTGGTGGTGCACCTGACGGGCACCGGGCCCGTCCTTCCGTCCGTACCCGAGCCGTACCCGAGCACTGACGGCCGTCGTGCCGCCCGTGTGCGACGGGACACGCCCATGCCGATTTATTTGACTTCCTCAAACATCAAGGCTCATGGTTAGTTAAGAACCTAAAGCTTTGGAGGCGTTCCCCCATGCCGAAGAGCCGTGAATGGCATCTGGTCTCCCGCCCTCACGGGTGGCCCAAGCCCGAGGACTTCGCGCTGCGCGAGACCGAGGTCCCCGAGCCCGGCCCCGGCCAGATCCTCGTGCGCAACCTGTACGTGTCGGTCGATCCCTACATGCGCGGCCGCATGAACGACGCGAAGTCGTACGCGGAGCCGTACCAGCTGGACAAGCCGATGCAGGGCGGCGCGGTCGGCCGTGTCGTCGCCTCCGGCGCGGAGGGCTTCGCCCCCGGCGACCACGTGCTGCACTTCCTCGGCTGGCGTGAGTACGCGCTGGTCAACGCCGAGACCGCGGTCAAGGTCGACGAGAACGTGGCGCCGCTCTCCACGTACCTCGGTGTTCTGGGAATGCCCGGCCTGACCGCCTACGCGGGTCTCACCCGGGTCGGGGAGTTCAAGGCGGGCGACGCCGTCTTCGTGTCCGGCGCGGCGGGCGCGGTCGGCAGCGAGGTGGGCCAGATCGCCAAGCTCAAGGGCGCCTCCCGGGTGATCGGCAGCGCCGGCTCGGACGAGAAGGTCAAGCTGCTGGTCGAGGAGTACGGCTTCGACGCGGCCTTCAACTACAAGAACGGCCCCGTGGCCGAGCAGCTGGCGGCGGCCGCGCCCGAGGGCATCGACGTCTACTTCGACAACGTCGGCGGCGAGCACCTCGAAGCGGCCATCGCGGCCATGAACCTCCGCGGCCGCATCGTCGTCTGCGGCATGATCTCGCAGTACAACGCCACCGAGCCGACCCCCGCGCCGCGCAACCTGGCGCAGATCATCGCCAAGCGCTTCCGCATGGAGGGGATGCTCGTCGGCGACCACTACGACCTGCAGCCGCAGTTCGTCCAGGAGGTCGGCGGCTGGATCCGCGAGGGGAAGCTGCAGTACCGCGAGACCGTCGTCGACGGGATCGAGAACAACCTGGAGGCCTTCCTGGGCGTCCTGCGCGGCGACAACACCGGGAAGATGCTGGTGCGTCTGCCCGAGTAGCCCGGCGGCCGGAACGAGGACGAGGGGCGTGCTCCCGGGGAGCGCGCCCCTCACGCGCCGCGGGGTTCCTCGCCGTCGCGGGAGGGGGTCAGCAGGGCGACGAAGTGGCGGAAGAGCGCCGGCATGTCCACCGATTCCGGGTCGTGCAGCCACTGCAGCTGCAGACCGTCCATGACGGCCACGAGCAGCGGTGCGGCCTGCTCGGGCGTGAGGCCGCCGGGCAGCGTCCCGCCGTACTCGCTGCGCAGCGAATCGGCCGCCCACCGGCGCACCCTGGTGTAGCGGTCCCTGAAGTACTCCCGTGCGGGATGGTCCTCGGTGACGCTGTCGCCGGCGAGCACGGAGAAGACCTGGACGATGCCCGGCCGGGTCGCGTTGTACTCCACGAGGCTGGCGACCATCTCCATCGGCCAGGCCGTGCCGTGCAGCGCCGCGGAGGCCATGTCCCACTGGTCGCGGACGTCGAGCACCGCGATGAGCAGAGCCTCCTTGGTCGGGAAGTAGTGCAGCAGGCCCTGCTGCGTGAGGCCGACCCGCTCCGCGACGGCGGCCAGCGAGGCGCCCCGGTAGCCGCGCTCGGCGATCACTTCGAGGGCGGCCTGGATGATCTCCGCCTTGCGGTCCTCGTTGCGGACCGAGCGGCCGAGTCCCCGGCCGTGGTCGTTGGCAGTCACAAGCGTGAGCCTAACCCTCCGGCGTCGCCCGCGGACGGTAGAAAGTAACGAATGGGTGACGACGCCTACCGATCAACAGGGCGCGGGTTCGAGGATGTCGGGCAGGCGACGGGATGTTTCGTCCTCACGAAGGAGTCCACCCCATGAGCGACACCTCCGGAACCCCGCTCGACGAGCCGGTCGAGCGGGCGCTGGGCAAGCTCGACCTCGACGCGAAGGCACGGCTGCTGGCCGGGCAGGACATGTGGTCCCTGCCCGCACTGCCCGAGATCGGACTGGGCTCCCTGGTCATGTCGGACGGGCCCATCGGCGTCCGGGGCGTGCGCTGGACGGCCGACGACCCCTCCGTCGCGCTGCCCAGCCCCACCGCGCTCGCCGCCACCTGGGACCCCGCCCTGGCCCGCCGCACCGGCCGGCTGCTCGCCCAGGAGGCCCGCCGCAAGGGCGTGCACGTCCTGCTCGCCCCGACCGTCAACCTGCACCGTTCGCCGCTGGGCGGACGGCACTTCGAGGCGTACTCCGAGGACCCGTACCTCACCGGCGAGATCGGCACCGGCTACGTCGCGGGCGTCCAGGACGGCGGAGTCGGCACGACCGTCAAGCACTTCGTCGCCAACGACGCCGAGACCGAGCGCTTCACCGTCGACAACGTGGTCGGCGCCCGCGCACTGCGCGAGCTCTACCTCGCGCCCTTCGAGGCCATCGTCAGGAACGCCCGCCCGTGGGGGGTCATGGCCGCCTACAACGCGGTCAACGGCCCCACCATGACCGAGCACCACCACCTGCAGAACGAGGTGCTGCGCGACGAGTGGGGCTTCGACGGCTTCGTCGTCTCCGACTGGGCGGCCGCCCGGGACACCGTCGCCGCCATCACGGGCGGGCTCGACGTTGCCATGCCCGGCCCGCGCACCGTCTACGGGGAGGCACTGGCCCGCGCGGTGCGGGACGGGCGTGTCGAGGAGGCCGCCGTCGACGCGGCCGTGCGCAACGTGCTGCGGCTCGCCGCCCGGGTGGGCCTGCTGGAGGGCACCCCCGCGGCGGTGCCCGCCGAGCGGATCCCCGCCGCGATCGACGGGTCCGCGCTCGCCCGGGAGATCGCCCGCCGCTCCTTCGTCCTGGTACGGAACGAACCGCGTGGCGAGCGGCCCGTGCTGCCCGTCGACCCCGTCGCGGTGCGCCGGCTGGCGCTCATCGGCGCGGCCGCGCGCGACGCCCGTGTGCTCGGCGGCGGTTCCGCGCAGGTCTTCCCCGCCCACGTGGTCTCGCCGCTGGACGGCCTGCGCGCCGCCCTGCCCGAGGGCGCCGCCCTGGCCTACGCCGTGGGCGCCGACCCCAACGAGGAACTCGCGCCCGCCGGACCGGGGTTCGAGCTGCGCGCGGTCTGCCGCGACGCGGCGGGCGGCGTCCTCGGCGGGTGCACGCTACCGGGCGGCCACGTCCAGTGGATGGGCAGCGACCTGCCGGACGGCGTGACCCACGACGCGCTGCACTCCGTCGAGGTCACCGGCACCTTCACCCCGCGCGAGAGCGGCGCCCACCAGTTCGGCACCCGGGGCCTGGGCGGGTTCCGGCTGGTCGTGGACGGCACGGTGCTCTTCGACGGCACACAGGCCGCCGGTCCGGAGTCCGGCCCCTTCGAGGGTATGTTCGGGGCGCCCGTCGAGCGCGGCCGGGCCGAGCTGACGGCCGGTGTGCCGGTCGAGGTCGCACTGACCCACACCGTCCCGAGGACCGGGGGCGCGCCGGTCAGGGCGGTCGTCTTCTCGCTGGTGCACGGCGAACCGCGGCGCGACGGGGACGAGTTGATCACGGAAGCGGTCGAGACGGCGCGGGACGCCGAGGTCGCGGTGGTCGTCGTCGCGACCACCGAGCGGGTCGAGAGCGAGGGCTTCGACCGCAAGGACCTGCGGCTCCCGGGCCGTCAGGACGAACTCGTGCGCGCGGTGGCCGCGGCGAACCCGCGGACGGTGGTCGTGGTGAACGCCGGCTCGCCGGTGGAGATGCCGTGGCGCGAGGAGGTCGCGGCGGTGCTGATCGGCTGGTTCCCCGGGCAGGAGGCGGGGGCGGCGCTCGCGGACGTGCTCCTGGGCGCCGCCGAGCCCGGCGGCCGGCTGCCCACCACCTGGCCGGTGCGGCTGGCCGACGCCCCGGTCAGCCGGGTCGTGCCGGAGGACGGGGTGCTGCGGTACGAGGAGGGCGTCTTCATCGGCTACCGCGCGTGGGAGCGGGCCGGGACGCAACCCGCGTATCCGTTCGGCCACGGGCTCGGCTACACCGACTGGGCCTACGAGGGCGCTTACTTCACGCCGGCGGAGGACCTGCCCGCGGACGAGGCGGCGGACGCGCTGGGCACCGTCACGGTACGGCTGCGCAACACCGGCGACCGCGCCGGGCGCGAGGTCGTCCAGGTCTACCTGGCGGCACCCGGGGACGACGTGGCGGCTGCCGGGCGTCCGGCCCGCGTGCTGGCCGGATTCCTCTCCGTGGAACTCCCCGCGGGCGCCGTGACCGAGGCGCGGATCGCGCTGCGCCGACGGGCCGCGCAGATCTGGGACGCGGCGGAGGGTGGATGGCGCACTCTTCCGGGTACGTACACCGCCGAGGTCGCGCGCAGCGTCGCCGACCGCCGTCTCACGGTGCCGGTGGCCGTGGGCGGCTGACCCAGGCACCCCGGGGAGGTCCCTGACACCCTCCCCGGGGTGCGGGGCCTCCCCGCACCCCGGCCGCGCATTCCTCGAACCGCTCCCCGCGGACGTCGTCCGCCCGGCCGCGGGAGCGCCGCCCACGGGGTGACGGCGCATCAGGACCACGGACCGCCGGTCCCCCGGGCGGCCCCCGCCCGATTGCGGGGCACCTCCGGCGAGCCGACGCTCGTGCCATCCGCGCCCCACTCCAGGCGTCCACCCGAGGAGCAGCGATGACGGCACGTATGCGCACCCGTCCGGTCCTGGCCGGCGCGGCATTCCTCCTGGCCGCCGCGTCCGCGCTGCTGACCGGTTCCGTACAGGCCAGCGGGACGCCCGGCCCCGAGGATCCCACCGCCCCCACCGCCCCCGTGGGCCCCGCGGTTTCCGTGCCCCCCGTCGCCACCTGCACGGTGAACGGCCAGGAGGTCACCGGCGCGAGCATCACCGGGACCGAGGGCTTCGACGAGATCGAGTGCGCCAACGGCGTCCCGGCCGGCGTCGTGGTCAGCGGGGGCGGCGGCGTCGACGTCATCACCGTCGAGGGCGGCAACGCGGGCACCGTCGACGGCGGCGCCGCGGCCGACATGATCGAGATCGACGGGGAGAACACCGGGCAGGTCACCGGCGGTGACGGCGGCGACCTCATCGACCTCATCGGTGACGCCACCGCCAACTCCGGCACCGTCAGCGGCGGCTTGGGCGACGACGTCGTCTTCCTCCGGGCCACGGACATCGCCGGCACCGGCACCGTCACCGGCGACGGGGGTTCCGACGTCTGCCTCTTCGACCCGGACCCCTCGGGCACCCAGGACTGCGAGGTCGTGGTCTGAGCCGTACCGCCTGCCCGCAGCGCGCGGACCCGGGCACGCGCCCCGGTCGCATACCCTGTCGCGCATGCGAGATCTTGCCACCGGGATACGGCTCTTCGTGGACGGCCAGCGCTGGGTGCTCCGGCACGGCCGCTGGTTCGGCTTCGGGCTGCTCCCCGCGCTGATCACCGTCGTCGGCTACGTGGCGGCCCTGGTCGCCCTCGCCTTCTGGGCCGACGACGCGACCGCCTGGGCCACGCCCTTCGCCGACGACTGGGACTCGCCCTGGCGCGGCCTGTTCCGCGGGCTGCTCACCGCGGTCGCCTTCGGCGGCGGCCTGCTGCTCGCGGTGATCTCCTTCACGGCGGTGACCCTCCTGGTCGGCCAGCCCTTCTACGAGTCCCTCGCGGAGCAGGTCGACGACACCGAGGGCGGCGCCCCCGACGCTCCAGACGTCCCGCTGTGGCGGGAGCTGCTGCAGTCCGCCCGGGACAGCCTGCGGGTGCTGGTCCGGGTCGCGGCCTGGGGCATCCTGCTGTTCGCCGCGGGCTTCATCCCCTTCGTGGGCCAGACCGTCGTCCCCGCGATCGGCTTCTGCGTCTCCGGGTACTTCCTCGCCCTCGAACTCAGCGGCGTCGCCTTCCAGCGCCGCGAGGTCCCGCTGCGCGAGCGGATGCGCATGCTCCGCGGGCGTACGGCGCTCACCCTCGGCTTCGGCGTTCCGCTGATCCTGTGCTTCCTGGTCCCGCTCGTCGCGGTCGTGCTGATGCCGGGCGCGGTGGCCGGCGCCACTCTCCTCGTCCGCACCCTCCTGCCGCCGCAGGAGGAGCCGGAACCGCGTCCGGAACCCGGCGCGCCCGTCCGGCCGCTGGACTTCCGCAAGCCGTAAGCGCCCGCGGACGATCCGGAAGGAACCGTTCCGCACCTGCCGCGTGACCTATCTCCGGGAGGACGAGGACGCGAGGGGGAGGCGCGCCATGGCGCAGCGCACCAGCCAGTACGACGACAACCAGCACAGCTACCGCACCTACTGGGAGAACCGCGGATACGAACACGACGCCGAGGTCGCCGCGTTGCGCCGGCTGCTCGCCGGACGGCACTTCGGCCACGCGGCGGACGTGGGCGGCGGCTACGGCCGGCTCGTGCCGGTGCTGCGGGAGTTCGCCGACCGGGTCACGCTGGTGGACGCCAGCCGCAAACAGCTGGACGACGCGGAGGAGTACCTCAGGGGGCTCACCGGGGTCAGCATGCGGCTGATGAGCGCGGGCGGTCTCGGCCTGCACTCCACGAGCGTCGACCTGGTCACGATGATCCGGGTCATGCACCACCTGCCCGACCCGCGGCCCGCGCTGGCGGAGATCGCCCGGGTGCTGCGCCCGGGAGGCACCGCCGTCGTCGAGACCGCCAACCTCGCGCACGCCGCCAACCGGCTGCGCTACGCGGCCCATCGCCGCCGGGTGCCGCGGTCACCGGTGGACATCCGCTCCACGGAGAACCGCGAGCGCGACAGCATTCCGTTCGTCAACCACCACCCGCGCACCGTCGCCGCACAACTGGAGGCGGCGGGACTGCGGGTGGAACGCCGGCTGTCGGTCTCCAATCTGCGCAGCGCGCGGCTGAAGCGGGTGGTCCCGCACTCCGCGCTGGTGCGGGCCGAGGGGGCGCTGCAGTCCCCGCTGGCCCGGGTGGGGTTCGGGCCCAGCATCTTCTTCCTCGTCCGCAGGCCCGGGTAGCCGCGCCCTGGCGGGCGGGCAGCCCGGTGCGGCATGCTCCGGGCTGCCGATCCGTACCCGTCTGCCCGGAGGTCCGAGACGATGCCACTGCCGCTCCGCCCCGGTGTGCCCACCGACGCCCTGCCCGCCCCCGGCGTCCTGCCGCCCACCGCCGAGGAGCGGCGCCTGGACCGGGCGGCGCCGCGGGAGATCCTGCGCCGCAGCGGCTTCGACGCCGTGGCACCGCGGTTCGCCCGGGCGCTGGCGGGGGCCCGTACCCAGGCGGCGGCCGCGCGGACCGTCCGGCGGCACGGACACGCACTGTGGCAGGCCGCGGTCGACCGGGCGCAGGGCCGCGGGCCCGCCGGCGGTGACCTGAGCCCGGACGACGACCGGCCGCTGTACTGGGCCCGTCTCGCCCTCGGCAGGGAACTGCGGCGGTGGGAACCGGCGTTCGCCCTGCCCGGCGCCGGCCGCGCCGCGCTGCTGGGCCGCCTGGAACGTGCCTCACGGGGCCAGGACGCTGTCCGGCCGCCCGCGGGCGAGGGTGCCGCGCGGATCCTGCTGACCGGCTTCGACCCCTTCCGGCTCGACCTCGACGTACGCCGCAGCAACCCCTCCGGCGCCGCCGCGCTCGCCCTGGACGGCGTCACCCTCGAAACGGCCTCCGGCCCCGCCCGCGTCGAGACCGTCGTCTTCCCGGTCCGCTGGGGCGACTTCACCGACGGCGCGGTGGAACGCGCCCTGCGCCCCTGGTTCCGTCCAGGCCCGTACCGCGTCGACCTCTTCGCCACCGTCAGCCAGGGCCGGGAGGGGCGCTTCGACCTCGAACGCTTCAACGGCGCCTGGCGCGGCGGCCACCCGGACAACGCCGGGCTCTCCGTCACCGGCCCGGTCCTCGGGGAGCCCGCCACCGGGCAGCCGCAGTGGACGACGTCCACGCTGCCGTACGCGGCGGTCATCGCCGCCGGCACGGGCCCCTTCCCGGTGTACGACCGCACCACCGTCACCGAGATCCCCGCCGGGGCCACCGGCCCCGTCACCCGCGAGAGCGGCCCCACCCCCGGCTCCGCCGCCCGCGCCGGGGGCGGCGGCGACTACCTCTCCAACGAGATCGCCTACCGGGCCACCCTGCTGCGCGACACGCTCGCCCTGCCCGCCCCGGGCGGCCATGTCCACACCCCGGTGCTCCGCTTCGGCCCCGGCAACACCGACCCGGACACCGGCACGGTCACCGACCCCGCGTTCGTCGCCGAGCGGCTCGCCATCACCGCCCAGGTCCGCGCCGTCCTCGTCGCGGCCGCCGGCACGCTCGGCCGGGCCCCCTCCGCGCCCTGCCGTACGGGCGCGACACAAGGCTGGACGAGGACCGGTCACGGACCCGGGTGGTCGACAACGTTCCCGCCGGCGAGGTGCAGCCCGTCGCGCCGGCCGACGCGGGCCGGATCACCACCGTCGCCGTCGACGTCCGCAGCCGCGACGGGGGGGCGCCGGCGGCCGACGCTCACCGATCCGCCGCCCGGTGATTGAACGGACTCCGGCGCGGAGCCGTATGAGACCGCTGAAGGCCGCAAGATAGACGACCTGTGCACCTCTTGTCCCACAAACACACCACACGCCCCACATGTGAGTGATGTGCGACAGGGTTGTGCGGGCAAGGGGAAGCGGGCCGCCGCGGCGTGGCCCCCGTGACCGAGGGAGGTTCTGCCGTGACCGTCGCTGTCGGCGTCACCGGTAATGCCACCGAGTTGTTCCGCGCGAACACCGCGCACAGTCCCTCGTACTTCGCGCTGCGCCGCGCCGCCGGCGGCCTGTCGTCCTCCGAAGGGGGACGCGACATCGTCGACTTCTGCATCCCGTGCAATCCGTACTTCCCGAGCCCGGCCATGTACGAAAAGCTCCAGGAATCGATGCGGGACATCCTGACGTACTACCCGAGCAGCACGGACGTCATCACCAACGAGCTGTGCTCGCTGCTCGGGCTCAACCCCCAGACCGTGGCCATGGGCAACGGCTCCACCGAGCTGATCACCTGGATCGACCACCTCCTCGTCCGCGAGAGCCTCGCGGTCCCCATACCGACCTTCGGGCGCTGGACCGATCAGCCGATGGAGACCGGGAAGCGCGTCGACATGTTCCTCCTCCCCGAGGCCGCCGGATTCGCCCTCGATCCGGCGGCCTTCGTCTCGTTCGTCCGCGCGCGGGGCTCCCGCGCGGCCGTGATCTGCAACCCCAACAACCCCGACGGCGGCTTCCTCCCCAAACACGCCGTCGTCGGGCTCATGGACGCCCTGGCCGACCTGGACCTCGTCGTCATCGACGAGTCCTTCCTCGACTTCACCGACGCCGAGGCCTGGCCGAGCGTCGCCAACGAGGCGATCCTGCGGCCCAACGTCATCGTCCTGCGCAGCCTCGGCAAGAACTTCGGCCTCCACGGCATCCGGTTCGGCTACCTGGTCGCCAACCCCGCGCTCGCCGGGAAGGTCCGCCGGATGCTCCCGAAGTGGAACCTCAACTCCTTCGCGGAGGCGGTGGTCTTCATGCTCAAGGACCACCGCGAGGAGTACGCGCAGAGCCTGCGACTGGTCTCCCGCGACCGGCAGGAGATGACCTGGCAGCTCGCGGCGCTGCCCGGGCTGACGGTCTACCCCTCCCAGGGCAACTTCGTCTTCGTCAAACTCCCCGACGGCGTCGACGGCACCGTCCTGCGCGACCGGCTGCTGGCCGAGCACGGGGTCCTGGTCCGCGAGTGCGGCAACAAGCTCGGCAGCAGCAGCCGCTTCATGCGGCTGGTGGTCCGCCCCCAGGCCGACGTCCAACGGCTGCTCACCGGCCTGAGCACGGTGCTGTACGGCAGCACCTGGTACGCCGCCCCCGCCCCCGCGCCGCCGGCCGCGAGCGCACCCGTCCAGGAGCAGCCGCCCCAGCCGGTGCCGCAGCAATTGCCGCAGATCCAGCCGCCGCCGGTGCAGCAGCAACTCCCGCAGATCCAGCAGGCCCCGCCGCCCCAGCCGCTGTACGAGCAGCCCCTCGCGCCGCCCCCCGCCCCGCCGCAGCCGGTCTACGAGGTCCGGCCCGAACCGCAGCCTCAGCCGCAGGCACCGGCCCCGGAACCCTACGCCGCCCTGACCGCCGAGGTCCCGCCCGCCTTCGCGGCGGTGCCGCCCGGCACCCCGCGGCCCGCCCTGTACTGGCAGGACGCCTCCTGACACACCGCGCCCGCGTGGGCCGGTCCCTCACCGGCCCACGCGGGCGCACGGTCACCTGGCCGTCCGGAACCCCCGGTTGTCCAGGGTCTTCCAGTCCCCGCACGTGCCCCGCTTGTCGTGGGTCTCGTGGAGGGTGCAATGCGTCTCGATCACCCGCCCGTCCCGGGTGATGGCCTTGACCCACACGCCGGATCCCGCGGTGCTCACCGTGGCGCCGCAGACGCCGCGCAGGTAGCCCCGGTTCCCGCTGAGGGAATGCCAGACGAACCGGCCGCGGGGGAGGGCGCGGCCGCCGATGAAGGTGCGGCCCTCGAACACCGCGACGGAGATCTCCTGGTCGTTCCTCCGGACGGTGGAGTCGATGCTGACGCAGGCCCGGGCCTGCCCGTCGTCCCGGTCGTGCCGCCCCTCGTCCCGTGCGTCCCCGCGGTCGTCCCGGCCGTTGTCGTCCCGGCGGTCGTCGTCGCGGCGGTTCTCGCCCTGGTCGTCCCCGCGGTCGTCGTCGCGGCGGTTCCCGCCCTGGTCGTCCCCGCGGTCGTCGTCGCGGCGGTTCCCGCCCTGGTCGTCCCCGCGGTCGTCCTCCCGGTTGTTGTCGCCCCGGTCGGTGTCGCGGCCGCCCCGCTGGTCCCCGCGCTCGTCGTCGCGGCCGCCCTCGTCACGGGCGTCCTCGTCGCCTCCGCCGTCGTCACCCTCGTCGTCGCGGTCGGCCACGCTGCGCGTGCCGGGTGGACGGGGGTCGTTCACGGGCACGGTGGCGCCGGCCGCCGTGGTCACGGCACCGGGGGTCGTGGCGAGCACGGGCACCGACACCGCCGCAGCGGCGACGGCGAGCGGCACCACCACACCGGTCAGCCGTCCGTACCGCCGGGACCTGCGCGGCGAAGGGGACCTGCCGTCAGGACTCATTCGGGACTCCCTCGTGGAATGCGAAAGCCGCAGGGCTTGATCGACGGGATGCGTACCCCCGTCCTCGCGGACTCTCCGCGGCTGTCATTCCGGTGGCCCAGAACATTCCCGGTGTAGCTGACCGGACGCGACAGGCGGGGGCGGCCGGGGGAGAATCCCGGCCGCCCCCGCCCGCGGGGAGGGTGCGACGGTCAGTGCGTGGTGCCGAAGGAGTGCTCGGTGGTGGAGCGGTAGGTCTGCCCCGGCCGCAGCACCGTCGACGGGAACGACGGGTGGTTGGGGGAGTCCGGGAAGTGCTGGGTCTCCAGGCAGAAGCCGTCGCCCTGCCGGTAGACCCGGCCCGAGCTGCCGGCGAACGCCCCGGTCAGGAAGTTGCCCGTGTAGAACTGCACACCGGGCTCGGTGGTGGCGATCCGCATGACCCGCCCGGAGACGGGCTCGGTGACCGTCACGATGTGCTCGGGAGCGTCGGTGCGGCCCTTGTCCAGCACGAAGTTGTGGTCGATGCCCTGCCCGTACAGGACCTGCTGGTGCGCGGTGCGGATGTCGCGGCCGATCGCCTTCGGCGTGCGGAAGTCGAACGGGGTGCCCGCGACGGACGCCAGCTCACCGGTGGGGATGAGGGTGGAGTCGACCGGGGTGTAGCGGCGGGCGGCGATCTGGACCTCGTGGTCGTAGATGCCGCCGTCGCCCTCGCCGCGCAGGTTGTAGTACGTGTGGTTGGTCAGGTTGACGACCGTCGCCTTGTCGGTGGTGGCGGTGTAGTCGATCCGCCACCGGGCGTCGGCGGTCAGGGTGTAGACGACCTTGACCTTGAGCGTGCCCGGGTAGCCCATCTCGCCGTCCGCGCTGGTGTACCGCAGTACGAGACCCGCCTCGGAGCCGGCCTTGAAGCCCTCGACCGCCCACACCCGCTTGTCGAAGCCCCGGTCGCCGCCGTGCAGGCTGTTCGGGCCGTCGTTGACGGGCAGCTGGTAGGTGTGCCCGTCCAGGGTGAACCTCCCGCCCGCGATGCGGTTGCCGTAGCGCCCGATCAGCGCGCCGAAGTACGGGCTGTTCGCCACGTAGTCGTCGAGGTTGCCGAATCCGAGGGACACGTTGCCGCGGCGGCCGCGCCGGTCGGGCAGCTCCAGGGTCTGGACGATGCCGCCGTACGAGAGCACCTTGAGGGTGATCCCGCCGTTGCTGACGGTCCAGATGTCGACCTTGGTGCCGTCCTCGAGGGTCCCGAAGTGTTCCTTGCTCACCTTGCTCCTGCCAGCGGGCCTGTGCCTTGCGTCGGCGGCCTGCCGCGCCGTACCGGCCGTTCCGGCCGCCCAGGCACTCGTCCCGCCGATCGCGGGCGCGACCGCCCCGAGCGCCGCGCCCGCGATCAATGTACGTCTGTTCACTTGCGGCTCCTTCGATAGGTAGCTGCTTTACGAACCGACCTTGCGCTTGTTCCAGACGTCGAAGCCGACCGCGGCCAGGAGCACCAGACCCTTGATGACCTGCTGGTAGTCCGTGCCGATGCCGACGAGTGACATCCCGTTGTTGAGCACCCCGAGCACCAGGCCGCCGATGATGGCGCCCAGCACGGTGCCGACGCCGCCGGTGGCGGAGGCACCGCCGATGAAGGCGGCCGCGATGGCCTCGAGCTCGAAGTTGATGCCGGCCTGCGGGACGCCGGCGTTGAGCCGGGCCGCGTAGACCAGTCCGGCGAGCGCGGCGAGCACGCCCATGTTCACGAAGACCAGGAAGACGACCCGCTTGTCCTTGACGCCGGAGAGCTTCGCCGCCGCCTGGTTGCCGCCGAGCGCGTACACGTGCCGGCCGATCACCGCGTTGCGCATCACGAAGCCGAAGACGATCAGCAGCCCGGCGAGGATGAGCAGCACGATGGGCACGCCGTGGTAGCTGGCCAGGGTCATGGTGAAGGCGATCACGCAGGCGACGAGAGCCGCCAGCTTGAGCAGGAACAGGTTGCGGGGCAGCACGTCCAGGTCGTACGAGAGCTGGGCGCGCCGGTCGCGGAGCTCCTGCGTGACCGCGATGGCGATCACCACCAGGCCGATGAGCAGCGTGAGGTTGTGGTAGTTGGTGTGCGGACCGACCTCCGGCAGGAAGCCGTTGCCGATCTTCTGGAAGCCGCTCGGGAAGGGCGAGATGGACTGGCCCTTCAGCAGGATCTGGGTCAGCCCGCGGAAGATGAGCATGCCGGCGAGGGTGACGATGAACGAGGGCATGCCGGCGTAGGCGATGAAGAAGCCCTGCCAGGCGCCTGCGGCCGCGCCCAGCACCAGGCAGGCCACCAGGGCCAGCGGCCACGACCAGTGGTGCTGGACGATCATCACCGCGGCGGCGGCGCTGACGAAGGCCGCGAGCGAGCCGACGGACAGGTCGATGTGACCGGCGATGATCACGACCATCATGCCGATCGCCATGATCAGGATGTAGCTGTTCTGGCCGATGAGGTTGGTGACGTTCTGCGGTTTGAGCAGGATGCCACCGGACCAGATCTGGAACAGCGCGGCGATCAGCACCAGCGCGATGATCATGCCGTACTGGCGCATGTTGCGCCGTGCCGCCTGCAGCAGGAGGCCGGCGGCTCCGGCTCCCGCGCCGCCGTCCTTGACGGCCGCGGCCGCGCCCCCGGCGGGCGGCGGAGTCTTGTCGGTCTTCACCGGGCTGCCCATCTCAGTTACCTCGGTCCATGGTCATGTGGCGCATCAGCACTTCCTGGGTCGCGCTCTCGCGCGGGATCTCCCCGGTCAGCCGGCCCGCCGACATCGTGTAGATGCGGTCGCACATGCCGAGCAGCTCCGGCAGTTCGGAGGAGATGAAGACGACGGCCTTGCCCTGGGCCGCCAGGTCGTTGATGACCGTGTAGATCTCGTACTTGGCCCCGACGTCGATGCCCCGGGTGGGCTCGTCGAGGATGAGGATCTCCGGCCCGGCGAAGATCCACTTGCTGAGGACGACCTTCTGCTGGTTGCCGCCGCTCAGCTTGCCCGTGGTCTCGAAGACCGTCGGGGTCTTGATGTTCATCGTCGAGCGGAAGGACTCGGCGACCCGGGCCTCCTCGTGCTGGTTGACGACGCCGCGCCGGGCGACCTTGGACAGGGCGCTGAGCGAGATGTTGCGGCTGATGTCGTCGATGAGGTTCAGCCCGTAGTGCTTGCGGTCCTCGGTGACGTAGGCGATGCCGTGGCCCACCGCCTCGGGGACCGTACGGGTGCGGATCTCCTCGCCGTGCAGGTAGACCCGGCCGCTGATGCCGCGCCCGTAGGAGCGGCCGAAGACGCTCATGGCCAGCTCGGTGCGGCCGGCTCCCATCAGCCCGGCGATGCCGACGATCTCGCCGCGCCGGACGTTGAGGGAGACCCCGTCGACGACCTTGCGCTGCTGGTCGATCGGGTGGTGCACGGTCCAGTCCTCGACGGCGAAGGCCACCTCGCCGATCTCCGGCTCCCGCTCGGGGAAGCGGTGGTCGAGGTCGCGGCCGACCATGCCGCGGATGATCCGCTCCTCGGTCACCACGCTGCGGCCGTCCTCGTCGGTGGCCTTCATGTCGAGCGTCTCGATGGTCCGCCCGTCCCGCAGGATCGTGATGGAGTCGGCGACCCTCGCGATCTCGTTGAGCTTGTGCGAGATGATGATGCAGGAGATGCCGTGTTCCTTGAACTCCAGGATGAGGTCGAGGAGTTTGCGGCTGTCCTCGTCGTTGAGGGCCGCGGTCGGCTCGTCCAGGATGAGGAGCTTGACCTCCTTGGACAGCGCCTTGGCGATCTCGACGAGCTGCTGCTTGCCGACGCCGATGTCCGCCACGCGGGTGGTGGGCGGGTCGGCCAGCCCGACCCGCTTGAGCAGCCGGCCCGCGTGGCGCAGTGTCTCGTTCCAGCTGATGACGCCGCGGGTGGAGTGCTCGTTGCCGAGGAAGATGTTCTCGGCGATCGACAGGTACGGCACCAGGGCGAGCTCCTGGTGGATGATCACGATGCCGCGGTGCTCGCTCGCGCGGATGTCGCGGAACGCGCAGGGCTCGCCCCGGAAGAGGATCTCCCCTTCGTAACTTCCGTGCGGATAGACCCCGCTGAGCACCTTCATCAGGGTCGACTTGCCCGCACCGTTCTCACCGCAGATGGCGTGGACCTCGCCCTCGGCGACTGTCAGTGTGACATCGGAGAGCGCCTTGACCCCTGGGAAGGTCTTGGTGATGGAGCGCATTTCGAGGACGGGTCCGGCCATTCCTGCTTTCCGTTCTCCTCAGGCTGTGGAAAAGCGATGAATCATCGACGGCTTCCGGCTTCCGGCTTCCGGCTTCCGGTCGCCGGTGCTACTGGAGCTCGGACTCCTTGATGTAGCCGGAGTCGACGACGATCTCCTTGTAGTTCGACTTGTCGACGCTCACCGGCGGCAGCAGGAAGGTCGGGACGACCTTGGTGCCGTTGTCGTAGGTCTTGGTGTCGTTGATCTCGGGCTTGCCGCCGGTCAGGACCGCGTTGCCCATCTGGACGGCGACCTTCGCCAGTTCGCGGGTGTCCTTGTAGACGGTCTGCGCCTGCTCGCCCGCGATGATCGACTTGATCGAGGCGACCTCGGCGTCCTGGCCGGTCACGATCGGCAGCGGCTTCTTGGCGGTGCCGTAGCTGACGCTCTTCAGCGCCGAGATGATGCCGCGGGAGATGCCGTCGTACGGGGAGAGCACCGCGTCCACGTTGGCGGAGGTGTACGCCTTGCTGAGCAGGTCGTCCATGCGGGCCTGGGCGGTGGCGCCGTCCCAGCGCAGGGTGGTGACCTGGGTGAGGTTGGTCTGACCGCTCTTGACCACCAGTTGCTTCTTGTCGATGTACGGCTGGAGGACGTCCATCGCGCCGTTGAAGAAGTACTTGGTGTTGTTGTCGTCGGGCGAGCCGGCGAAGAGCTCGATGTTGAAGGGGCCCTTCTTGCTGCCGTCCTTCAGGCCGAGCTTGTCGACGATGTAACCGGCCTGGAGCTGGCCGACCTTGAAGTTGTCGAAGGTCGCGTAGTAGTCGACGTTCTCCGAACCCAGGATGAGGCGGTCGTAGGAGATCACCTTGATACCGGCGTCGTGGGCCTGCTTGAGCACGTCGCTGAGGGCGGAGCCGTCGATCGCGGCGATGACCAGGAGCTTGTCGCCCTTGGTGATCATGTTCTGGATCTGGGCGACCTGGTTCTCGACCTTGTCGTCGCCGTACTGCAGGTCGGTCTTGTAGCCCTTGGCCTCGAACTGCTTGACCATGTTGTTGCCGTCGGCGATCCAGCGCTCCGACGACTTGGTGGGCATGGCGATGCCGATGGTGCCGCCCTTCCCACCGTCCTTGCCGCCGCCGCCGGTGTTCTCGCTCTGTCCGCAGGCGGTGGCGGTGGCGCCGAGGGCGAGGGTGGCTATCAGCGCGGCGGTGGTGCGCAGGTGTGCGGCTCTGGCGATGCGCATGGCTGATCAGATCCTTTCGGGGGCCAGGCGGGGGTCGGTCGCCTGGTCCGGGTCGGTCGCGATGTCCAGGGGGAAGCGGTGGAGCGGGCCCGGCAGCCGCGCGCCCAGCGGGGAGCGCCCGCCGTCCGCGCCCAGCCGGGAGAGCAGGTCGAGCACAAGGCGGCCGCGCCGGACCCGCTCGCGGGCGGTCGCCAGGGCGACGTCCCGCAGCTGGCGTCCGTACGGGTAGATGCCGGGGGCCTTGCTCAGCCCGAACTTGAGGTAGATCGGCGCGCCGCGGCGGATCAGTTCCGCCGCGTCGTAGAGCCGGACGAAGCCGCCGAGGTCGTCAGGTGCCTCGATGTAGAAGTCCATGGGCGCCCGGCTGACCCGGCGGATCTCGGTGATCTGCTGGAGGGTCAGATCGGAGGGGATGTTGATGGAGTCGGCGCCGAGGCGCTCCCACACCGCGTAGGCCGCCGGGTTGACCGGGCCGACCAGCGCGGAGACCTTGAAGGTGGTGTCGGCCGGCAGCAGGCCCTGCGCGCGGAGCTGGTGCAGCAGCCACAGCACGCCCTCGTCGGCGACGAGCAGGCAGCGCACACCGAGGGCGGCCGCCCGCAGCGCGTCCTCCACACAGCCGGCCACCTGGTCGTGGCCGCGGGCGCGCAGCCCGGCGCCGCCGGAGTCGGTGCGGGTGGCGGCGCCGATGTCCCAGCTGCCGCGCGGGCCGGTGAACAGGCAGAGCTCGACGTCCCGTTCGGCGCAGGCGGTCACCATCTCGGTGATCTCGGCGTCCGTCAGCATCCAGATGCCGCTGCCCTGGCTGATCCGGTGCACCGGCACCTCCAGCCGCTCGCTCTCCTCCAGGACGGTGGCCAGCGCCTCCGGGCCCTCCACGGAGGGGATCTCGGTGCGCCAGGTGCCGCCGTCGGGGAAGGAGTGCGGGGAGGCGTCGGCAGGGTCGTCCGCCGGCGCGCCGTGACCGAGGAGGGTGAGCGCGTACTGGCCCGGGTGACGGGGGCCGGGGGTGCTCCCGGCCGCGTCGGGGCTCGGAGTGGGTGCGTCGGTCACGGTGCTCCTTCGTTCTCGCCGTCCGATATCTCGGACGACGTTCGGTTCATTGGGTATGGCTGGGCACGGATGGGGCACGGGTGCCGCCGCGCGCGGATCGGTCACGGACGCAGCAGCACCTTCCCCACCTTCGGATCCCGGCTCGCCAGCAGTCCGAGCGCATCGGCGTACCCCTCCAGGGGGAGGTCGTGCGTGATCAGGGGTGCCGGGGTGAGGATCCCGGCGTCGAAGGCCCTTACGGCGTACGCCCAGGCGGCGGGCGGCGCCCCGAACACCGTGTGCACGGTCAGCTGGCGCACCACCAGGTCGGTGGGGTCCAGCCCGTCCGCGCCCGGCGCGGGGATGCCGGTCAGCGCCAGCCGGCCGCCGCGGCGCAGCAGCCCCGCCGAGAGGCGGGCCGCGGAGGCGGACCCGGCGGCCTCGACCACCAGGTCGTACCTCCCGTCCTCGTCGGCCGCTTCGTCCGCCGTGCGGAACCGCGTGGCGCCGAAGGATGCGGCCAGTTCCTCCCGGTCCCGGCCGGTGCCCACCACCAGCAGCTCCGCGGGCGACACCGCTGCCAGGAGCTGCACCGCCAGCATGCCGAGCGTGCCGGTGCCCACCACCGCCACCCGCTCACCCGGCGCGGCCGGGGCCTTGAGCAGGGCCGCGGCCACGCACGCGGCCGGCTCCAGGAGCGCGGCCGCGCGCAGGTCTGCGCCGTCGTCCAGGGCGTGCAGCAGCCGGGCGGGCAGCGTCAGGGTGTCGGCCATGGCGCCGGGCTGCGTGAAGCCGGTCTCCTCGTACGGCGCGCTGCACAGCGTGGTCTCCCCGGCGTGACAGCGCTCGCACACCTGGCAGTTGCGGAAGCCCTCGCCGACGACCTTGCGGCCCACCAGGGCGGTGGTCACGCCGGGGCCGACCGCCTCCACCGTGCCGGACCACTCGTGGCCGGGGGTGACGGGGTAGCGGACGTAGCCCTCGGGGCGGGTGCCGGCGTGGACCTCGCGGTCGCTGCCGCAGATGCCGGCGGCGTGCACGCGGACCAGTGCCTCGCCCGGGCCGGGCGGGACCGGTCCGGCCGGCACGATCCGGTGCCGGCCGGGTCCGTCGAGCACGACGGCTCGGGGGGCGCGTGCGGTCACTTCGTGTCCTTCGGCTTCCGGCGCTCCCAGCCCTCGGCCCACAGGTCGAAGCGGGCCTGCTGCTGGGGGAACTCCGCGGCGGCGTCGACGTCGAGCTCGACACCGAGGCCGGGGGCGTCGG
This sequence comes from Streptomyces sp. NPDC001070, assembly GCF_053598835.1. NCBI lineage: Bacteria > Bacillati > Actinomycetota > Actinomycetes > Kitasatosporales > Streptomycetaceae > Streptomyces > Streptomyces sp. NPDC001070. The sequence continues at coordinate 98,660 of NZ_JBSFLB010000028.1, read as the reverse complement.
AAAGGGTGAAGTACCCGTCCTCGCCGACCACGGGGGCGCCCTTGACGACCTTCTTGATCTCGGAGTCAGCGAAGTCGTTGAAGTGCTCGAGGATCTTGAAGTTGGGGGTGCAGCCGGCGAGCTGGAGGCTCGCGGCGGTGAGCACCGAGCCGCCGACGTTGTGCGGGGCGACCAGCACGTAGTGGGTCTCGGCGGTGGCGGCCAGCTTGCGGACCTCGTTGATCCCGCCGATGTGCCCGAGGTCGGGCTGGATGACGTCGGCGGCCTGGAGCTCGAACAGCTCGCGGAACTCGTAGCGGTCGTGGATGCGCTCGCCGGTCGCGATCGGCAGATCGGTGTGGGCGGCCACCTTCGACAGGGCCTTGAGGTTCTCCGGCGGCACCGGCTCCTCGATCCAGCTCGGCTTGAACGGCTCCAGCTCCTTGGCGACGCGGATCGCGGTCGCCGGGCTGAACCGCCCGTGCATCTCCACCAGCAGTTCGGCCTCGGGCCCGATCGCGTCGCGAACCGCCTCGATGAGGGAGATGGAATAGGTGGTGGCGGCGTGGTCCAGCTCGAAGTGGCCGGTGCCGAAGGGGTCGATCTTCAGCGCGCGGTAGCCGCGTTCCATCACGGCGCGGGCGGCCTTGTGGTACGCCTCCGGGGTGCGCTCGGTGGTGTACCAGCCGTTCGCGTACGCCTTGACCTTCTCGTTCACCTTGCCGCCGAGCAGCTGCCAGACGGGCACGCCGAGGGCCTTGCCCTTGATGTCCCAGCAGGCCATCTCGACGACGGCGATGCCGGACATGACGATCTCGCCGGCCCGGCCGTAGTCGCCGTACTTCATCCGGCGGACCAGGTCCTCCACCGCGAACGGGTCGGATCCGGATATGTGGTTGGCTTCGGCTTCGCGGAGGTAGCCGAGCAGCGCGTCGGTGTGGCCCAGCATGCGGGTCTCGCCGACGCCCGTGATTCCCTCGTCGGTGTGGACGAGCACATAGGTGAGATTCCGCCAGGGTGTGCCGACCACATGGGTGCTGATGCCGGTGATGCGCACGGGAGCCGCCCCTTACAGGGTTTCGTTCGAGATTTCGTCACACGTTCGAAATGTTGAAGGGAACGTAGTTACGGGCTCCCGGCGGTGTCAATGGGTGTGGCGCCGAGGTGTCGGCGATGTTGCCGAAGTGAGTCCGTCCGCCCATGGCGTGGTGCCCGGCGGTGTCCGAAACCCCGAACGAGGGGTCGAGTTGGCGGCTACCCGGTGGCGGACCCCGGGCCGAACGCCGCCGCGTAGACCAGCCGTGCGAGCTTGGCCTGTCCCTCGGCGCTGGGGTGGAACCAGTCCCAGGGGCTCAGCTCCTTTTGAGTGAATCGGTAGTCGAAGACCGCACCGCCGTCGTAGCGGCAGCGCACATGGCGCGCGCACTCCTGGCGCAGCGCGTCGTTGTAGGCCATCACCCTTTCGCGTACGGTCAGCCGCCGTTCGCGGGCGGCCGTGCTCATCGACTCGGCGTCGCCCAGCATCGAGGGGCACAGGCCCAGCTTCCAGACCTGCCGGCCCAGCACGTTCTGCCGGCCGACGTCCCACAGCCGCATCAGGTCGGGCACGCTCGCGACGAAGATCTGCGTCTTGGGCAGCGCGCGGTCGATCGTGCGCAGTGCGGTCGAGAAATTCCGGCGGTATTCGGCCACCGGGGTCATGCGGTCGGTGCTGCGCGCGCACGCGTCGTTGGCGCCCATCAGGATCGTCACCTGCTGCGGCCGCAGCGCGACCGCCTTCTGTGCCTGCGCCGGGAGGTCGGCCATCCGGGCGCCGCTGGCCGCGAGGTTCCAGCTCTTGGCGCCCCGCCGGTCCAGCACCCGGGAGGCGACGCTGTCCACCGAGCGGCGGCTGCCGGTCGCCCAGGACAGGTCCGGACAGTCCGTCAGGATCCCGCAGGCGTCGAAGGCCCGGGTGATGGAGTCCCCGAGGGCGGCCAGCGAGGAGGGCGTGGTGTCCCACACCGGGGCCTGGCGCTTGACGGTCCCGCTGCCGGGCCGCCCCGCGGCACCGGCCTCGGTCCTGCCCGGGCCGTCCCCCGCGGCCGAGCAGCCGGCCGCGAGTGCCGTCGTGAGCAGCGTGATCAGCGCGATCAGGGCGCCGCTGACCCCGCGCGGGAGCGACTGGCGCATGCGTTCTCCCTCGGACGAGTGGGTGACTTCTCGCTGATCCCGACAGTACGTCACTCCTCGACTGACGCCGCGCGGTAGCTTTTTCCCTGACAGGTGGTGCGAAAGAGGTGATCAGAAGTCAGATCTTGTCTCATTCGTTATGATTAGTGCAGAATGTCCACTGCTGTCCCGGATGGCTCGGTTATGGGCATGAGGCCGCTGGGGAAGGCGTACCTCGTCCCACACTGGAGGTCCCGGTGACGACACGTGGAGTTCTGTATGTGCACTCCGCGCCGCGCGCGCTGTGCCCGCACGTTGAGTGGGCCGTCGCGGGCGTGCTCGGCGTGCGCGTGAACCTCGACTGGATCCGCCAGCCCGCCTCTCCGGGCACGTGGCGGGCCGAGTTCTCCTGGCAGGGAGAGCCCGGCACCGCGTCGAAGCTGGCGTCCGCGTTGCGCGGCTGGCATCTGCTGCGCTTCGAGGTCACGGCGGAGCCCTGCGCCACCGCCGAGGGGGAGCGCTACAGCAGCACCCCCGAGCTCGGCATCTTCCACGCCGTCACCGGCATCCACGGGGACATCCTCATCCCCGAGGACCGCCTGCGCGCCGCGCTCGCCCGCGCCCGCAAGGGCGAGGCCGACCTGGAGACGGAAGTCGCCAAGCTGCTCGGGAAGCCCTGGGACGACGAGCTGGAGCCCTTCCGCTACGCGGGTGAGGGCGCCCCCGTGCGCTGGCTGCATCAGGTCGTCTGACGCTCCGCCACCCGCCGTGGCGCGGCGCCGCCGTCCTGCGGTGCCCCGTCGTCGCCCCGGCGCGCCGCGGCCCCCGGCCACCACACCCGCGGGCCGATGTCCCGTACCAGTGCCGGCACCAGGAGTGAGCGCACCAGCAGGGTGTCCAGCAGCACTCCGAAGGCCACGATGAAGGCGATCTGGACCAGGAAGGCGAGCGGGATCACGCCGAGCGCCGCGAAGGTCGCGGCGAGCACCACGCCCGCCGATGTGATCACCCCTCCGGTGGCGGTCAGCCCGCGCAGGACGCCCCGCCGCGTGCCGTGGCGCAGCGTCTCCTCACGGACCCGGGTCATCAGGAAGATGTTGTAGTCCACGCCGAGGGCGACCAGGAACACGAAGCCGTACAGCGGCACCGAGGCGTCCGTCGCCGAGAACCCGAACACATGACGGAAGACCAGCGCGGACACGCCCAGGGTGGCGGCGAAGTTGAGCGCCACGGTGGCGACCATGAGCAGCGGCATCAGCAGGCTGCGCAGCAGGGCCGCCAGGATCACCAGGATGATCGCCAGGACGACGGGGACCACGAGGGTCCGGTCGCGCTCCGCGGTCCGCTGGGTGTCCAGTTGCTGGGCCGTGTAGCCGCCGACCACCGCGCCCGCGCCGGGCACCGCGTGCACGGCCGTCCGCAGTCGCTGCACCGTCCCCTTCGCGGCGTCGCTGTCGGCGGCGTCCTTCAGCGTGACCTCCAGCAGGACCCGCCCGCCGGCGACGAGGGGCTCGCCCCCGCCGGGCCGGCCGGACGCGGTGAGCGCGGCGACGGAGGCGACGCCGTCGGTGCCGGCGGCCGCCCGGGTCACCGGGCCGAGCCGGTCCGCGTCCGCGACGACCACGGCGGGGTTGCCGGAGCCGCCGGGGAAGTGCTCACCGAGCACGCGCTGGGCGGCCACCGAGGGGGCCTCGTGGACGAAGATCTCGTCCAGCGGCACCCCGCGTGAGGTCAGCGTGGGAGAGAAGGCCGCGCAGGCCGCCAGCAGTGCCAGGCTCGCCGCCCAGACCCGGCGCGGCGCGCGGTCCACGAGGCCCGCGACCCGCTGCCACACGCCCTGCCCCTCCGGTCGCTGCGGCCGCGGCCGGGCGGGCCAGTAGGCGGTCCTGCCGAGCAGCAGCAGGGCGGCGGGCAGGAAGGACAGGCTGCTCGCGACGGCGCAGACGATCCCGACGGCGCCTACCGGGCCGAGGGCGCGGTTGTTGGTCAGGTCGCTGGTCAGCAGGGCGAGCAGGCCGAGGGCCACGGTGGCCGCGCTCGCCACGATCGCCCCGGCCGAACGGCGCAGCGCCGCGCGCATCGCGGCGAACCGGTCGCCGCGTACGGCCAGTTCCTCCCGGAAGCGGGCCGCCAGGAGCAGGGCGTAGTCGGTGGCCGCGCCGATGACGAGGATCGACAGGATGCCCTGCACCTGGCCGTCGACCCGCACCACGCCGTGGTCCGCCAGCACGTACACCACCCCGCAGGCCAGGCCGAGCGAGAAGACCGCGCCCACGATGATGACCAGGGGCAGCAGCAGGGCGCGGTAGACCAGCAGCAGGATCGCCAGGACCACGCCGAGCGCGGTGAACAGCAGCAGTCCGTCGATGCCCGCGAAGGCGTCGCCCAGGTCGGCCTGCGAGGCGGCGGGCCCGGCCACCCGGGCGGTGGTCCCCCCGACCCGGCCGGCGGTGTCCGTGATCCGGGCGACGGTGTCCCCGACGTCCCGCCCGAGGTCGGGCCGCAGCTGCACCACGCCCTCCAGAGCCCGGCCGTCGTCGGAGCGCAGCGCGGGGGAGGGGCGTCCGGTCACCCCTTCGGTGCCGGCGAGGGAGGCCAGGGCGGCCGTGGCGGCCTTCTGCTGGGCGTCGGTCACGCGGCCCCGGCCGGCCGTCCAGACGACGATCGCCGGCACGGTCTCGTTCCGGCTGAACGCCCGCCGTTCGGTGACGGCCTTCGTCGACTCGGCGCTGCGCGGCAGGAAGGCCACCTGGTCGTTGGTGGCGACCTCGCCGAGCTTGCCCGCGTACGGGCCGAGGGTGCCCCCGATCCCCAGCCAGGCGACCAGCATCACTGCCGGCAGCAGCCAGCGGACGGCGCGCGGAACTGATGTCATCGCTCTCTCCCGGGGGACGCGGTGTCGGGGTTCGTCTTCATGAAGCATATATCTCATCCATTAACTATCTTAATCATCGAGATTATTTACCATGGGGGAGTGCCCGACAACCACCAGGACGAGTCCCCGACGGGGCTGCAGGCCTTCGCCGTGCAGCTGCGCAGGATGAACAGCGAGTTCAACCGCATCGCGCAGGACTTCGCGCAGAGCCAGAAGCTGCACCACACCGACGTGCAGGCGCTGGTCGCGATCCTGGACGGCGACGGGCACGGCGGCGCCATGACCCCGGGGCTGCTGCGCGAGCGGCTCAACCTGACCTCCGGTGCTGTCACCGCCTGCCTGGACCGGCTGGAACGCGCGGGCCACATCCGGCGCACCCGGGACGCCTCCGACCGCCGGGTCGTCCATCTGCACTACGCCCCGCGGGCGATGCAGGTGGCCCGGGAGTTCTTCCGGCCGCTCGCCCACAGCACCGACGCGGCGCGCTCCCGCTTCACCGAGGACGAACTGGCCGTGGTGATGCGCTTCCTGGTGGCGATGAACGACGAACTGGCCACCCTGGACCCCGCCACCCCGGGCTGACCGCCGGGGCCCGGGCCCCGGCTCAGGCCCCGGACCGGGCCGCTACGGGCCCGCCGCGCCCTGCCGGGCCGCGGCGGCTATGTTGCGCGCCATGCCGCCGAACACCACCGAGTGGAACGGCGAGACGCTCCACCAGTACGCGTGCCCCGCCAGGCCGTGCGGGTGGAACAGCGCCCGCTGCCGGTAGACCGTGCGCCCGCTGCGGTCCCGTCCGGCCGTCAGCTCCAGCCAGGCCAGGCCCGGCAGCCGCATCTCCGCGCGCAGTCGCAGCAGCCGGCCCGGCTCGATCTCCTCCACCCGCCAGAAGTCCAGCGAGTCGCCCACCCGCAGGTGCACCGCGTCCCGCCGCCCCCGGCGCAGCCCCACCCCGCCGACGAAGCGGTCGAGCCAGCCGCGCACGGCCCAGGCCAGGGGGAAGGAGTACCAGCCGTTGTCGCCGCCGATGCCCTCGATGACCCGCCACAGCGCCTCCGGCGAGGCGTCCACGATCCGTGTCCGGCGGTCGGTGTAGAGGGAGCCGCCCGCCCAGTCCGGGTCCGTCGGCAGCGGGTCGCTCGGCGCGCCGGGCACGGAGGCCGAGGACCAGCGGGTGACCACGTTCGCCTCCCGGATGCGCTGCAGCGCCAGCCGCAGCGCCGCCTCGACGCCGATCATGCCCTCGGGCGGGTCCGGCACCCACGCCGCGATGTCGTGGTCGTGGCAGACCACCTCGTGCCGCAGCGACTCGGTCAGGGGCCGCGCGATGCCGGCCGGCACCGGGGTCACCAGCCCCACCCAGTGGCTGGACAGCCCCGGCGTGAGCACCGGCACCGGCACGATCAGCCGGTGCGGCAGCCCGGCCACCTCGGCGTACTTGAGCATCATGTCCCGGTACGTGAGAACGTCCGGGCCGCCGATGTCGAAGGCGCGGTTCACCTCCGGCGGCAGCGTGGCGCACCCGACGAGGTAGCGCAGCACGTCGCGTACGGCGATCGGCTGGATGCGGGTGCCCACCCAACGCGGGGTGACCATCACCGGCAGGCGCTCGGTGAGGTAGCGCAGCATCTCGAAGGAGGCCGAGCCGGAGCCGATGATGACCGCCGCACGCAGCGCGGCCGTCGGCACGCCGGAGGCGAGCAGCACCCGGCCCACCTCGGCGCGCGAGCGCAGGTGCGGCGACAGCTCGTGTTCGGGCACCCCGGCCGGGGTCAGACCCCCCAGGTAGACGATCCTGCGCACTCCGGCCGCCTTCGCCTGCGCACCGAACACCTCGGCCGCGCGGCGGTCGGTCCGCTCGAAGTCCCGCCCGGTGCCGAGCGCGTGGACGAGGTAGTACGCGACGTCCACGCCCGCCATCGCCGCCCGCACCGACTCCTCGTCGGTGACGTCGCCCTTGACGATCTCCACCTCGCCGGCCCACGGGTGGTCGCGCAGCTTGCCGGGCGTCCGGGCCAGGCAGCGCACCCGGTGCCCGGCCTCCAGCAGTTCGGGCACCAGGCGGCCGCCGATGTAGCCACTGGCGCCCGTCACCAGGCAGGTGAGCCTCATAGCGGTTCCTCCGCTCCCTGGGCGGTCGCGTTGCCCGCCGCCGGTGGCGGGACGGCCGGGGCGCTCGCGGGCGCGACCGGGGTTCTGAGGTCTTCAGCGGTCTGCCGGGTGCCGCGGCCTGCGCCCGGCACCGGGCCGGCGGGGCTCATCAAGGTTCCTCCGCTGCCAGGGCGGTGAGGGCGCCCGTCCGCCTCCGGCGGAAGTGGGCGCACGGGCAGGGCCGGCATGATCGCGTGCGCGGGAGTGGGGGTCGGGTGTTCCGTCGTGGTCGGCCGGGTTGCCGGTGGCCGGGGGGTTCGGCCGTCGGCGGGTGTGACCGGGCTGGTCAGGGCGTGTGCCTTCTCCGCCGGCAGCGGGTGCGTCGCCGGGTCGGCGGGGGTCATCGGGGTTCCTCCGCTGCCGGGGCGGTGAGGGCGTCCGCCACCTCCGGGGGCAGGGGGCGCAGCCGCAGCAGCCCGGCGACCAGGCGGGCGGTCAGGGTGTGCCAGGTCCCGGCGCCGCGCAGCATCGCGTGGTCACCGCCCGGCACCATCAGATGGCAGGCCAGGGCGCCGGCCGCCCGGGCCCGGTCGGCCAGGGTCAGCGAGCCCGCCGGGTCGGTGACCCGGTCCCGGTCGCCGTGCAGCAGCACCAGGCGGCGCCCGGTCAGATGGCCCACGGGCTCGCCCGCCGGGCACCACGGTGCCAGCCCCACGACCGCGCCCACCAGCGGATGCCCGGCCACGCGCAGCGCGGCCCGGCCGCCCATCGAGTGCCCGACCAGCACCACGGGCACGTCCCCGGCCCGCTGCCGCAGTGCCTCCAGCGCCCGCAGGGCGTCCCGCGCGGCGTCCTCCCGGTCGCCGTTCCAGCCGCGGTGCCGGTAGCGGACCCCGGCCAGGGCCACGTCGTGCCCCGCGGTGGCCCGGCCGATCGCGCGGACGAAAGGACGCATCCTGACCCCCGGCAGATTCCACGGCGGGGGCGGTTCCAGGCCCTCGGCCCGGCCGCCGTGCAGCACCAGGACGGCGGCCCTGGGCCGCTCGGGCAGCGCGTACGGGACGAGCGCCGGACGCGGCGCGCCGTCGCCCCTTTCGTCACCGTACGTCATCGGACCGCCTCTCTCGTGCGCTCTCCGTCATTATCGGCCGCCCCCCGCGCCGACGCCCGTCACATGCCTCCACCCAAGGATTCGCGGCCGCTCGCCCGGCGGATTGCCGAACGGACCAATCCGCCCCGCGGAGGGCTCCGAATCACCGGCAGGGAGAGGAACGCGACGAAGGGACGGGAAGTGACCGACAGAAGGCGAAGGGTGGCCGTCGTGGGCAGCGGCGTGGCCGGGCTCACCGCCGCCTACCTGCTGCAGCGGCACTGCGACGTGTCGCTCTTCGAGGCCGACGACCGGCTCGGCGGACACGCCCACACGCACGACATACCCTCCTGCGACGGCCGGGTGACCGCCGTCGACAGCGGCTTCATCGTCCACAACGAGCGCACCTACCCCACCCTGCTGCGGATCTTCACCGAACTCGGCGTCCCCACGCAGGAGTCGGAGATGAGCATGTCGGTCCGGTGCGAGGGCTGCGGCCTGGAGTACGCGGGCGCGCGCGGCCCCGCCGGGATCTTCGCGCAGCCGCGCAACGCGCTGCGCCCCGCCTATCTGCGTATGCTGGCCGAAGTGCCCCGTTTCCACCGCCTGGCCCGGCGGCTGCTCGCCGAGGGCGGTTCCGACGACGCCACCACGCTGGGGGAGTTCCTCCGCGCGGGCGGCTTCTCCGCGTACTTCACCGCCCACTTCATGACCCCGCTGGTGGCCTGCGTCTGGTCCTGCTCGCCGCGGACCGCGGCGCACTACCCGGCGGTCTACCTCCTCCGGTTCCTCGACCACCACGGGATGCTCTCGGTGAGCGGCTCACCCACCTGGAGGACGGTCACCGGCGGTTCGCGCGTCTACGTCGAGCGGATCGTCAAGCGGCTCACCGCGATCCGCACCGCCACCCCTGTACGCGCCCTGCGGCGGCACGCCGACGGCGCGGAGATCGTCACCGGCGACGGGGAGACCGAAGGCTACGACGCGGTGGTCGTCGCCACCCACCCCGACCAGGCGCTGCGGCTGCTCGCCGACCCCACCGAACGTGAGCGCGAGGTGCTCGGCGCCATCCCGTACTCCCGCAATCCGACCCTGCTGCACACCGACACCTCCGTGCTGCCCCGCAGCCCCGGCGCCCGCGCCTCCTGGAACTACCTCATGCCCACCTGCGCGCCCGACCCCGGCGGGGTCCGCGTCAGCTACGACATGAACCGCCTCCAGCGCCTGGACACCCCCGAGCGGTACGTCGTCACCCTCGGCGACGAGCAACGCGTCGACCCCGGCCGGGTGCTCGCCCGCATGGTGTACGAACACCCCGTCTACACACCCGCGTCGCTCGCCGCCCAGCGGCTGCTGCCCACCCTCGCCACGCCGGTCACTGCCTACGCCGGGGCCTACCACGGCTGGGGCTTCCACGAGGACGGCTGCCGCTCCGGCGCCGAGGCCGCCCGGCACCTGGGGGCCCGATGGTGACCCCGGCCGGCCTCACGCCGCAGGTGCCCGCCCTGTACGAGTGCACGATCACCCACGTCCGCACCCGCCCGCTGCGGCACGCCTTCACCCACCGCACCTACATGTGGCTGACCGACCCCGGCCGGCCGCCCCGGTTCCCCGCGGCGCTGCGCCCGCTGGCCCGCTTCGACGCCCGGGACCACTTCGGCGGCCGCCACCCGACCGTGCGGGCCGCCCTCGACGCGTGGCTCGCCGCGCAGGGCGTGGACCTGCGGGGCGGCCCGGTCCGGATGCTCAGCCACGCCCGGGTCCTCGGCCACGTCTTCAACCCGCTGACCCTGTACTGGTGCCACGACCCGGACGGCACCCTCGTCTGCGTCGTCGCCGAGGTCCACAACACATACGGGGAGCGGCACGCCTACCTGCTGCGCACCGACGAAGGCGACGCCGCGCGCGTCGCCAAGGAGTTCTACGTCTCCCCGTTCTTCCCCGTCGACGGCGCCTACCGCATGCGGCTCCCCGAGCCGGACGACCGCCTGCGCCTGACGGTCCATCTGGAACGCCCCGGCGACGGCACCCCGTTCACCGCCACCGTGCGCGGCGACCGGCGCCCGGCCACCACGCCGGGCCTGCTGCGCGCCGCCGCACGTCACCCCTGGTCCACGGCCGCGGTGTCGGCCGGCATCCGCCGGCACGGCATCCGGCTGCTGCTGCGCGGGCTGCCCGTGCGGCCCCGTCCCGTCCACGCGCCTCAGGAGGGTTTCGAGTGACCATGTTCACCACGTCCGTCCCCCTCTCCGCTTCCGCACCCGCCTCCGCCGCCGGCGTGGACCCGCGCCGCTGGCCGGACGTCGCAGCCCCACCGCGCTGCTCACGCCTGCGAGCCGCGGTCGCCGGGGCCGTCGTACGACGTGCCCTGAGCGGGCTCCCGCTGAGCTGCCGTCTCGGCGACGGCGGGCGGGTGCTCGGCACCGGGGGGCCCACGGTGGAGATCACCGACCCCGGGGCCTTCTGCCGGCGCGTGGGCACCGGCGGCCTCATCGGCTTCGGCGAGTCCTACATGGCGGGCGAGTGGGACGCGCCCGACCTCCCGGCCGTCCTCACCGTGCTCGCCTCGCACGTCACCGAACTCGTCCCCCGGCCGCTGCAGCGGCTGCGCCCCCTGTGGGCGCACCGGCAGCCCACCGCGCGGCGCAACACGCCGGACGGCGCCCGCGACAACATCCACGCCCATTACGACCTGTCCAACGAGCTCTTCGCCCTCTTCCTCGACGAGACCCTGACCTACTCCTCGGCCGTCTTCCGCGGCTTCCCCGCACTCCCCGCCCAACTGCCCGCCGCGCAGCACCGCAAGATCGACCGGCTGCTCGACCTGGCGGGAGTCGGCGACGGCACCCGGCTGCTGGAGATCGGCACCGGCTGGGGCGAACTGGCCGTCCGCGCCGCGCGACGCGGCGCCGAGGTCGTCTCCGTCACCCTCTCCGAGGAACAGCGCAGGCTCGCCACGGCCCGCATCGCCGCCGCCGGGCAGCGGGACCGGGCGACCGTGCTGCTGCGCGACTACCGGCAGGTCACCGGGAGCTACGACGCCGTCGTCAGCGTCGAGATGATCGAGGCCGTCGGCGCGGAGTACTGGCCGGTGTACTTCACCGCCATCGACCGGTTGCTCGCCCCCGGCGGCAGGGTCGCGCTCCAGGCGATCACCATGCCCGACGAGCGCATGCTCGCGACCCGCGACACCCACACCTGGATCCAGAAGTACATCTTCCCCGGCGGCCTCATCCCCTCCCTCGACGCGATCGACCGGACCCTCGAAGAGCACACCGCGCTGCGCGTCACATCCTGCGACGGCTTCGGCCCCCACTACGCCGAGACGCTGCGGCTGTGGCGCGAGCGCTTCACCGAACGCGCCGCCGAGGTGGAGGCCCTCGGCTTCGACGAGACCTTCCGCCGCATGTGGACCCTCTACCTCGCCTACTCCGAGGCCGGCTTCCGCTCCGGCTACCTCGACGTGTGCCAACTGCTGCTGACCCGGCAGGAGACCGCCCGGTGAAGGGCGCCGCGGACACCCTCGCCCCGCTGCTGGAGCAGTTCACCGGCGGTCCGCTGCCGGTGCGGCTGCGCGCCTGGGACGGCAGCACCGCCGGGCCGCGCGACGCCCCCGTGGTCGTCCTGCGCTCCCGGCGGGCGCTGCGAAGACTCCTGTGGCAGCCTGGTGAACTCGGCCTCGCCGAGGCGTACATCACCGGCGACATCGACGTACGCGGCGACCTCACCGAAGGCCTGCGCGCCGTCTGGCACGCGGTGCGCGAGGGCCGGGTGCGGCCGCCCCGGCTCACCGCGGGCGACCGCCTCCGCGCGGCCGGCGCCGCGGTGCGGCTCGGCGCGGTGGGCCCTCGTCCGCCCGCCCCGCGCGGACGGGCCAGGCTCAGCGGAACCCCGCACAGCAGGAGCCGCGACCGGGCCGCCGTCAGCCACCACTACGACCTGTCCAACGACTTCTACGAACTCCTCCTCGACCCCTCCATGGCGTACTCCTGCGCCTACTGGACCCGCCACGACGACGCGTCCTACGGACTCGCCGACGCCCAGCGCGACAAGCTCGAACTCGTCTGCCGCAAGCTGGACCTGCGCCCCGGCACGCGGCTGCTCGACATCGGCTGCGGCTGGGGCGCGCTCGCCCTGTACGCCGCGCAGACCCACCGCGCGCAGGTCCACGCGGTCACGCTCTCCTCCGCCCAGCGGGACTTCGTACAGGAACGGATCCGCGAACGCGGCCTGGAGGAGTACGTCACTGTCGAACTGCGCGACTACCGCGACCTGGAGGGCACCGGAGGCTACGAGGCGGTGACCGCCATAGAGATGGGCGAGCACGTCGGCGACGAGCGCTACCCGGAGTTCGCCGCCACGATCCACCGCCTGCTCCGCCCCCGGGGCAGGGCACTGGTGCAGCAGATGTCCCGCGGGCGCGTGGCGCCCGGCGGCGGCGCCTTCATCGAGACCTACATCGCCCCCGACATGCACATGCGCCCGCTCGGCCGGACCGTCGTTCTGCTGGAGAACGCCGGACTGGAGGTGCGCGCCGTGGAGTCGCTGCGCGAGCACTACGTCCGCACGGTGCGGGCGTGGCTGGCCACCCTGGAGGAGCGCTGGTCCGATGTCGTGCTCCTGACCGGCGAGGAGACCGCCCGCGTGTGGCGGCTGTACCTGGCGGGCGGTGCCCTGGCCTTCGCCGAGCGGCGCATGGGCGTCGACCAGATCCTCGCCGTACGCCCCACGTCCGGCGGCGGCAGCGGCACGGACGGCACGCAGGCCGCCTGGTACGCGGGATGGTGACGCGATGAGCGGCTTCCCCTGGGGTGCGTTCGGGGCGGGCGCGGCGGTGGCGGCCGGCGCCGTGCTCGCCGTCATGCTCGCCACCTTCGCGTTCGCCCTGGCCCGCGGCAGGCACCGCTACGTCGACATCGCCTGGGGCGTGGCCTTCACCGCGGTCGCGATGTCCGCGTACGGAATGTCGGCCGGGTACGGCGACCCGGCCCGCCGTGCGCTGGTGCTCGGGCTGACCGCCGTGTGGGGCCTGCGGCTCGCCGTCCACATCGCCCGCCGCGGACGGGGGCACGGAGAGGATCCGCGCTACGAGGCCTATCTGGCCAAGGCCCGGGGCAGCCGGGCCGCCTACGCCCTCCGCGCCGTGTACCTGCTGCAGGGAGCCCTCGTCCTGGTCGTCTCGCTGCCCGTCCAGGCCGCCTCGTACGTCCCCGGCCCGCTCGGCCCGGCGGCCGCGGTGGGCGTCCTGCTCTGGCTCACCGGCGTGCTCTTCGAGGCCGTCGGCGACCACCAGCTGGCCCGCTTCAAGGCCGACCCGGCACACCGGGGCCGGATCATGGACCGCGGCCTGTGGAGCTGGACCCGCCATCCCAACTACTTCGGCGACTTCTGCGTCTGGTGGGGGCTGTTCGCGGTGTCCTGCGACGCCTGGCAGGCGGCCGCGGTGTCGGTGGTGTCCCCGTTGCTGATGTCGTTCCTGCTGACCCGCGGGAGCGGGAAGGCGCTGCTGGAGCGGCATATGGCCGGTCGCCCGGGCTGGGCGGAGTACGTGGAGCGGACCAGCGGCTTCTTCCCCCGGCCCCCACGGAAGCGGGCGAGTGGCGCGTCGGGGTGAGCGGGGCACGTGGTGTGGCTGTTGTGCGTGGGGCGTCCGTGCGGCGCGGCTACTTGCCGCGGGCGCCGCGGAAGCGGGCGAGTCCTTCGTCGAGGTCGAGGAGCGGGGCGGGGTAGTCCAGGGCCGCCCGTTCGTCCTCGGGGAGCAGCCAGGGGCGGTGCACCGCGGCGCCTCCGACCTCCGCCAGTTCCGGTACCCAGCGGCGCACGTAGGCACCGTCCGGGTCGAAACGGCGGGCCTGCACCAGGGGGTTGAGCACCCGGTTCGGGCGGGTGTCGGTCCCGGTGCCGGCCACCCACTGCCAGTTCAGCTGGTTGTTGGCGATGTCGCCGTCCACCAGCAGTTCCAGGAAGTGCGCGGCGCCGATCCGCCAGTCCACGTACAGCGTCTTGGTCAGGAAGCTCGCGGCCAGCAGCCGCGCCCGGTTGTGCATCCAGCCCTCGTGCCGCAACTGGCGCATCGCCGCGTCGATCACCGGATAGCCGGTGCGGCCCTCCCGCCACGCGGCGGCCTCCGGGCCGTCGCCCCGCCAGTGGTCGCCGCGCGGCCGCAGGTCGCGGACGGCGGCGTCGGGACGGGCGGCGAGCACCTGGTGGTGGAACTCGCGCCAGGCGACCTGGCGCACGAAGGCCTCCGCGCCGGGGCCGCCGGCGCCGCGGGCGTGCCGGACGAGTTCGGTGGCCGACAGGCAGCCGAAGTGCAGGTACGGCGACAGGCGCGAGGTGGCGTCGCCCGCCAGGTCGTCGTGGCGGTCCTGGTAAGCGGCGAGCCCGGACGCCCGCCAGGCCCGCCAGCGCTCGCGGGCCTCGGTCTCCCCGCCCTCGGGCAGTCCGGGGGAGGTGCCCTTCGGCGTCTTCGGCAGGGGCCGGGACGCCACCTCGTCCGGGACGCGGATCACCCGCGGGGCGCCCAGCGGGTCGCGCAGCTCCGCGGTCTCCCAGCGGCGGAAGTACGGCGTGAACACCTCGAAGCGGTCCTTGCCCGCCGGGGCCACCGCGCCCGCCGGCACCGCGGTCAGCACGGCGTCGTGCACCCGGACCCCGCGGCCCGCCGCGGCCAGCGCCTCGCGCAGCCGCTCCTCGCGCCGCGCGGCGTACCGGCTCACCCCAGCGGCGAGGTGCACCTCCCCGGCGCCGGTCTCCTCCGCGACCCGGCACGTCTCACGGACCACGTCCCCGCGGCGCAGCACCAGCCTCCCGCCGCGCTCCCGCAGCCGCGTGTCAAGATCGGCCAGGCAGCCGGCGAGGAACGCAGCCCGGTTCGGGGCGGCGAAGCCGGCGGCCTCGATGGCCTCGTCCAGCACGAAGAGGGGGACGACCCGGTCGGCGGAGGCGAGGGCGGCGCGCAGCACGGGGTTGTCGTGCAGCCGCAGATCCGCGGTGAACAGGCAGATCGACGTCGTCGTCACGTCCGGTGCACTCCTCCTCGTCTTGCCGGCACCCGCGGGCGGACTCCCCCGCGAGCCTATGGCGCCGCTCACCGCCCCGGAGGGAGGCGCCCCGTCGCGGGACCCGGCCGGGCCCCGCGACGGCCGGGTCCGCGGGGCCGCCCCCGGACGTGACGAGAGCAGGCCCCGCGCTGCTACGCCGGGAACTCCATCAGGGCCAGCGGTTCGGAGGTCGGCTGCGGGGAGCCGCCCGCCGGTTCGACGGTGATGCCCATGCCGGAGGCGCCGTCCACCGCGCCCCGCAGCAGGACGGCCTGCGTCGTGTCACCGCCGGAGGCCTTCGGCATCAGCCCCGCCGAGCGCATCGTGCCACCGTCGGCGTACCAGAGCTGGTAGATCTGGCTCCCGCTCAGCGCGGGCATGCCATGGGCGAAGAAGACCGCGCGGTCCTGGCTGCGGGAGACGACGACGGTGCCGCTGGCGCCGCCCGAGAGCTTCGCGGAGGTCGTGACGGCGTCGGGCGCCGCCAGGACCCGCGAGATCTGCTCCGCCTGGGCCTGGGTCTGCCGGTTCTCCTGGCGCAGGTCGCCGAGTTGCTGCTGCTGCCAGACCGCGACTCCGCCCAGCGCCGCCGCCGCGGCGAGGCAGGCCGCGAGGACGAAGCGCCCGCGGCGCCGTGCGGGCTGCCGGACGCGGCGGCGCATCGCGCGGGCGGTGGCGCGCGGCTGCTCGGCCAGCGACGGCGGCTCCTGACGTACGTTGGCGATGAGCCGCATGACGTCGTCCTTCATGCGGGGCGGGGCGGGCTCGGCCGCGGCGAGGCCGAGGCGGGCGGCGGTCGCGGCCAGTTCGCGCACTTCCAGCGCGCAGGCCTCGCACTCCGCGAGGTGGCGTTCGAACTCCGCGCGCTCGTGGCGCGTCAGCGCGTCGACGGCGTAGGCCCCGGTGAGGGTGTGCAGTTCGGCCTCGGTGCTCACGCGGTCACCCCCAGGCAGTCGCGCAGCCGGATCAGGCCGTCCCTGAGCCTGGTCTTGACGGTGCCCAGCGGCAGCGACAGCAGTTCGGCGACCTCCCGGTACGTCAGCCCCCGGTAGTAGGCGAGCGTCACCGACTGGTGCTGCACCTCGGTGAGGGTGCGCATGCAGCGCCGCACCTGTTCGGCCTCCAGCCGGGCCTCGACCTGCTCGGTGACGTCGTCGTAGGCGGGGGTGCGCTCCAGCAGCGCCGCCTTGTGCTCGCGGTCCGCGGCCGCGTTGGCGGACCGCACGCGGTCCACGGCCCTCCGGTGGGCCAGGGTCATCACCCAGGTCATCGCGCTGCCCTTCTCCGGCCGGAAGCGGGCGGCGGTGCGCCACACCTCCACCAGCACCTCCTGCGTCACCTCCTCCGACTGGGCGGGATCCCTGAGCACGCCGCGCACCAGCCCGAGCACCGGTCCGCTCACGGCGTCGTACAGCCGGGCGAAGGCCTCCTGGTCGCCGCGCGCGACGGCGAGCAGCAGCTCCGAGAGGTCCGGCCCCTGCCGTGCGGGCCTGCCGAACCGCAGCGGTTCCCTCACCACACCTCCAGCTTTCGATTCCGTGTGTCGCGGACAAGTCTCGCGTCCGGTATTCGGCGCCGCGAGCGGTTCGGATTGGTACGTCGTACCGTGGCAGTCATGTCCGACACCACCTCAGCAGCAGTCCTGGGCACCGGGATCATGGGTGCCGCGATGGCCCGCAACCTCGTCAAGGCCGGCCTCGACGTCCGCGTGTGGAACCGTACGAAGGAGAAGGCCCAGCCGCTCAGCAAGGACGGCGCACGCGTCGCCGAAACCCCCGCGGAGGCGGTGGACGGCGCCGACGTGGTGCTGACAATCCTGCACGACGGCGACGCCGCCCTGGAAGCCATGCGGCAGGCGGCGCCGGCGTTGCGGCCCGGCGTGGTCTGGGCGCAGTCCACCACCGCCGGTGTGGGCGCCCTCGGCGCGTTCGCGGACTTCGCGCGCGAGCACGGGATCGTCTTCCTCGACGCGCCCGTGCTGGGCACCAGGCAGCCTGCGGAGAGCGGGCAGCTCCTGGTGCTGGCCGCCGGGCCGAAGGAGGCCCGGCAGGCCGTGGCGCCGGTCTTCGACGCCATCGGCAGCCGCACCGTGTGGGTCGGCGAGGATGCCGCCGAGGGCGCGGCCAGCCGGCTGAAGCTGGTGATCAACAGCTGGGTGCTGACCGTCACCCACGGCGCGGCCGAGGCCCTCGCGCTCGCGAAGGGGCTTGGCGTGGACGCCGACGAGTTCCTCAAGGCGGTGTCCGGCGGCGGCCTCGACATGGGCTACCTGCAGGCCAAGGCGAAGGCGATCCTCGGCGGCGACTTCACCCCCAGCTTCGCCGTGAACACCGCGGAGAAGGACGCCCGGCTGATCGTGGAGGCGGGGGAGTCCGTGGGGGTCAGGCTCGACGTGGCCGCGGCGGGCGCCGAGCGCTTCCGCCGTGCGGCCGAGCTCGGGCACGGCGCGGAGGACATGGCGGCCTCGTACTTCGCGAGCTTCGAGAAGTAGTTCACCCGATGTGCGGGAAGAGGCTGGTGAAGGACGCCGCCGTCTGGGCGGCGTCCCGGCCGAAGGGCGCGTCCAGGTCCCAGATGAGGAAGAGCAGGAAGGCGATCAGGGCGCTGTAGAGGCCGGCGAGGACCAGCTCCCGCCGGGAGCGCCTGATCTGCAGGCCGAAGATCAGCCCCACCGCGACGAGGGCGCCGGCGACCAGGCCGAACCAGACCACGCCCGGCATGGTCGGCCCGGCGTTCTCGCCGCGCGCGCTCCGCGCGTCGTCGGCGGCCGCGACCTGGTCGACGACCGGCTGGTAGGCCTGGTTGGCGAGCGGGGTGCGAGGTTCGAAGCCGGCGGCGTCGCGGCGCAGCTTGTCCAGCAGATCGGAGCCGCGCTGGGTGTTCTCGCCGTGCTCCAGCATGTACGGCAACTCGGTGTGGGCGACGTAGGAGACGTAGGAGTCGACGTCGCCGCGCACCTGGTCGCGGACGGCGGCCGGGTAGACCTGGACCCGCTGCCGAACCTCGTGCAGGGCCTGGGTCTCGCGGTGCAGCGCGTCCTCGGCGCCGCCGCGCGCCTCCCACACGCCGGCGATGGCGAGCCCGAGGACGATGGCGTACACCACGCCGATCATCATCGTCATGTACTCGATGACATCGGGGGTTTCCGAGGGGTCGTCGTCCTCGCCGATACGGCGGTGGTTGATGAGCACGATGGTCAGCACTACCGAGCAGGCCGCGGCCATCGCGATCGCCAGGACGAGCCAGTCCGACATGAATCACCTCCGTGAACGAGCGTGGGAGCGGGGCTTGAGCGCGGCGGCGGACAGGACCGCGGGCGCGGTGAGCAGCAGCATGAGCTGGACGATGCCCGGCCCCTCGGGCGGGGGCGGCGGGCTCGCCTTGCGATAGGCGACCGGCGGGAGTTCCGCGCGATGTGTCGGGGTGGGGGTCGGCGTGGGTGTCGGGGTCGGGGTCGGGGTCGGGGTGGGCGCGGGGGCCGGCGCGCGTCGTACGGGGCGGGCGGGGGTCGGCGCGGGCGCCCCGCACGGGTGCCGCCAGGACACCGAGGCCCCCGAACCGCCGCTGCCCGTCGCGGCGTTCACCGTCGCCCCGTACGCCGGGCAGTGCCGCCGCCGCACGGTCGCGGACGAGCCGCCGGCGCCGGTGCGCGCCTCCACGCTGCCGCCGCCGTGCGTGACCCGGGCCCTGGACCCCCCGTTGCCGGTCTCCGCCCGGACGGCGCCGCCCCCCACCTCGACCCGTACGGTGCCGTCCGGCAGGAACCGGATCACGGGCGGGCCCGGCGGCGCCGGTGGATCGTGCGCGTACGCCGTCGCCCCGGCCGCCCCCGGCCCCAGCACCACCAGCGCCGCGGCCGCCGTGAGGCCGGCCCCCCTCAGCCAGATGCTCATGGACAAGATGCTGCGCGGCGCCACGGGCGCCCATCCGGGGGACCCGGCCAATCCCCTCGAAGGGCTGATTCCTCAGCTCAGGACGCGCCGCAGCGCA
The DNA here is from genome assembly GCF_053598835.1 of Streptomyces sp. NPDC001070. Taxonomy (NCBI): domain Bacteria; kingdom Bacillati; phylum Actinomycetota; class Actinomycetes; order Kitasatosporales; family Streptomycetaceae; genus Streptomyces; species Streptomyces sp. NPDC001070. The sequence goes on along the minus strand of NZ_JBSFLB010000028.1, from coordinate 79,444 downwards.
CGCCGGGCGCGGTCGGGGGCGGTCCGGTCGCCGAAGAGCTGGACGGAGTGGTTGAGGGCGAAGTAGATCCCGTTCAGCTCGAAGACCAGCTGGTCGGGGTCGGTGTCGGCGGGCAGTTCCCCGAGCTCCACGGCGGCCCGGATGTCGCGGGTCAGCCGGCGCCGCCACACGGTGTAGAGCCGCGCGACCGCGTCCCTGACCGGCCCCTCGCGGCCGTCGAACTCCACGGCGGAGGCGGTGAACAGGCAGCCGCCGGGGAAGGCCTCCCGCTCGCGGTCCAGATAGGTCACCCACGCCTCGCAGATCGCGGTCAGCCGGGTCAGCCCGGGCGGGGCGCCCGCGGCGGGCACCCACACGGCCCGGGTGAAGATCTCCGAGGCCCGCCGCAGGGCGGCGATCTGCAGGGCCTCCTTGGTACCGAAGTGGCCCAGCAGCCCGGACTTGCTGATCCCGAGGTCGGTCGCGAGCCGGCCGATCGTGAGGCCCTCCAGGCCCTCCACGGAGGCGACCGCGACGCTGCGCTCGATGATCCGCTCGCGGGTGTGACGTGCCTCGGCGGCGGACTTGCGTGGGCTCATGCGGCCATCGTAACCATCCCTCCCCATTTAGAGTCCGACCGATCGGTCGCTATAGTTCGGACCATGACTGCATCCCGCATCGCCGCCCTGGGTCACCACCAGCCGCAACGCGTCCTCACCAACGACGACTTGGCCGCCATGGTCGACACCAGCGACGCCTGGATCCGGCAGCGCACCGGTATCGCGACCCGGCACATCGCCGACGAGGACGAGACGGTCGCCGACATGGCGAGCGCCGCCGCCGGCAAGGCCCTCGCCGCGGCGGGCCTGGACCCCGCCGACATCGACCTGGTCGTCGTGGCCACCTCCAGCGCCGTCGACCGCTGCCCGAGCACCGCGGCCCAGGTCGCGGCCCGGCTCGGCATGACGGCCCCCGCCTCCTACGACCTCAACAACGCCTGTGCGGGCTTCACCACCGCGCTCGCCGCCGCCGACCACTCCGTACGTGCCGGAGCCGCCCGGCACGCCCTGGTCATCGGCGCGGAGAAGATGTCCGACCTCACCGACTGGACCGACCGCAGCACCTGCGTCCTGCTCGGCGACGGTGCCGGAGCGGCCGTCGTCAGCGCCGTCGCCGACGACCCCGGGGCCCACCCCGGCATCGGCCCGGTCGTGTGGGGCTCGGACCCCACCCGCGCCGACGCCGTACGGCTGGCCGGCGCCTGGCAGCCCCGCTTCGCCCAGGACGGCCAGGCGGTCTTCCGCTGGGCCACCACGACCCTCGCCCCGATCGCCGAGGAGGCCTGCGCACGCGCCGGAGTCGCCGTCTCCGATCTCGGCGGCATCGTGACGCACCAGGCCAATCTGCGGATCATCGAGGCCGTTGTGCGGCAACTGGGTGCCCCGCAGGCGGTGGTGGCCCGTGACGTCGTCGACTCCGGCAACACCTCCGCCGCCTCCGTGCCGCTCGCCTTCTCCAAGCTCGTCGAGCGCGGCGAGCTCACCCCCGGCGCCCCCGTGCTGCTGCTGGGCTTCGGCGGCGGGCTGTCGTGGGCCGGACAGGTCGTCGGCTGTCCCTGACCCGGGGAACGGCCGAGGGCCGGTCGCCGCTCGCGCGGCTGACCGGCCCTCAGGGGTGCGGTACGGCTCAGGCCTTGAGGGCCAGGACGACGTTGTGGCCGCCGAAGCCGAAGGAGTTGTTGATGGCCACGATCGGGCCGTCCGGCAGCTTCCGCGCCTCGGTGGAGACCAGACCGGGGTCGATCTCGTCGTCCAGGTCCGTGATGTTGATCGTCGGCGGGGCGATCCGGTGGTGCAGGGCGAGGACGGTGGCGACCGTCTCGATGCCGCCCGCGCCGCCGAGCAGGTGACCGGTCATCGACTTGGTGGCGGAGATGGCCACGTGGTCGAGGTGGTCGCCGAGCACCTTGCGGAGCGCCTTGACCTCGGCGACGTCACCCTGCGGGGTGGACGTCGCGTGCGCGTTGAGGTGCGCGATCTGCGCCAGGTCCAGGCCGGTCGCGGCGATCAGCTGCTCCAGCGCGGCGGCGATGCCGCGGCCGGTGGGCTCCGGCTGCGCGATGTGGTGGGCGTCGGCCGACAGGCCCTGGCCCAGCACCTCGGCGTAGACCCGGGCACCGCGCTTGGCGGCGTGCTCGGCCGACTCCAGGACGACGACACCCGCGCCCTCGCCGAGGACGAAGCCGTCGCGGCCCTTGTCGTACGGGCGGGAGGCGCCCTGCGGGTCGTCGTTGTTCTTCGACATCGCCATCATGTTGGCGAAGGCCGCGATCGGCAGCGGGTGGATGGCCGCCTCGGTGCCGCCGGCGATGACCACGTCGGCACGGCCGGAGCGGATCATCTCGTACGCGTAGCCGACGGCCTCGGCACCGGAGGCGCAGGCGCTGACCGGGGTGTGCACACCGGCGCGGGCGTTGACCTCCAGGCCGACGTTGGCCGACGGGCTGTTGGGCATCAGCATCGGCACGGTGTGCGGGGACACCTTGCGCGGGCCGGACGTCTTGAGGTTGTCGTACTGGTCGAGCAGCGTGGTGACGCCGCCGATACCGGAGGCGATGACCGCGCCCAGGCGGTCGGGGTCGACCGAGCTGTCCTCGCCGGCCTTGGCGGTGAAGCCGGCATCGGCCCAGGCCTCACGGGTGGCGATCAGCGCGAACTGCGCCGAACGGTCCAGCTTGCGGGCGACCGGGCGGGGCAGGATCTCCAGCGGGTCCACGGCGATCTGCGCGGCGATGCGCACCGACAGCTCGGCGGCCCAGTCCTGCTCCAGGGGGGTGACGCCGGAACGCCCGGCGGTCAACCCCTCCCAGGTCGACGCGCTGTCCCCGCCCAGCGGAGTGGTTGCGCCGATACCGGTGACGACCACGGTGTGATTGGTCGGGCTCACAGGGATTGTCTCTCCACGTCTAGAAGGGCGGGCGACAGACACGTCGTCCAGGGGTGGCGCAGGCTCAGGCCTGGGCCTTGAGGATGTAGTCGACGGCGTCGCCGACGGTCTTGAGCTGCTTGACGTCGTCGTCCGGGATCTTGACCTCGAAGCGCTCCTCGGCGGCGACGACGACCTCGACCATGGACAGCGAGTCGACGTCCAGGTCGTCGGTGAAGGACTTGTCCAGCTGGACGTCCTCGGTCGGGATGCCGGCGATCTCGTTCACGATCTCGGCGAGACCCTCGACGATCTCTTCCTGGGTGGCCATGGCGGCGCTCTCCTTCTTCGTGCTGGTTACTACGGGCTGCGGCGGGCGGGAGTGCGCGCCGCGTGGGTGTTGCCTAGGGGAGGGTAACGACCGTGGCGGCGTAGACGAGCCCCGCCCCGAAACCGATGATCAGGGCCGTGTCGCCGCTCTTCGCCTGTCCGGTGGCGAGCAGGCGCTCCATCGCGAGCGGGATCGACGCGGCGGAGGTGTTGCCGGTGGTCTCGATGTCGCGGGCGACCGCGACGTGCTCCGGTAGCTTGAGCGCCTTGATCATCGAGTCGATGATCCGCATGTTGGCCTGGTGCGGGATGAAGACGTCCAGGTCGTCCGCGGTGATCCCGGCGGCGTCCAGCGCCTCCTGGGCCACCTTGGCCATCTCGAACACCGCCCAGCGGAAGACCGTCTGGCCCTCCTGGGTGATCGCCGGGAACTTCAGCTCGCCGTTCTCGTCCACCGGCAGCTGCGCGACGTCGCCCACACGGAAGCGGTCCCAGGCCACGGTCTGGGTGATGGTGCCGGCCTTGTCGCCCTCCGAGCCCCAGACGGTCGGGCCGATCTCCGGCTCGTCGGCCGGGCCGATGATGACCGCGCCGGCACCGTCGCCGAAGAGGAAGGCGGTGGCACGGTCGGACTTGTCGGTCAGGTCGCTCAGCCGCTCGACACCGATCACCAGGACGTGCTTGGCGCTGCCCTCGGTGACCATGCCCTTGGCGAGGGTCACGGCGTAGGTGAAGCCCGCGCAGCCCGCCGAGATGTCGAAGGCGGCCGGCTTGCCCGCGCCGATCCGGTGCGCGATCTCGGTCGCGACGGCCGGGGTCTGCTTGAAGTGGGAGACGGTGGCGACGATGACACCGCCGATGTCCTCGGCCGAGATCCCCGCGTCGGCGATGGCCTTGCCCGCCGCGATGACCGACATCTCGGCGACCGTCTCGTCCGGGCCGGCCCAGTGCCGGGAGGCGATGCCGGAGCGGGAGCGGATCCACTCGTCGCTGGAGTCGATGGTCTCCAGGATCACCTCGTTGGGCACCACCCGGGTCGGCCGGTAGCCGCCGACGCCCATGATGCGCGCGTACGGGGAGCCCTTGCTGGGCTTGATCTTCGCCATGTCTGCGGGGACTCCTATTCCTGGGGGCCGTGCTCGGCCACGATCGCGCGGGCGGCGTCGAGGTCGTCCGGGGTCTTCAGGGCCAGGGTCGCGACACCGGGCAGCGCGCGCTTGGCCAGGCCCACCAGAGTGCCACCCGGCACCAGCTCGATGATCGCAGTGACGCCGAGCTCCTTGAAGGTCTCCATGCACAGGTCCCAGCGCACCGGGTTGGACACCTGCGAGACCAGACGGGTGACGATCTCGGCGCCGGAGGCGACGACGGCGCCGTCGGTGTTGGACACGTACGGCAGCGCCGGGTCGGAGACCGCCAGCGTCTGCGCCAGCTCGTCCAGCACGGCCACGGCCGGGGCCATGTGGTGGGTGTGGAACGCGCCCGCCACCTTCAGCGGGATGACCCTGGCCTTCTCCGGCTTGTCCGCGGTCAGTTCCGCGAGCTGCTTCGCCGTGCCGGCCGCCACGATCTGCCCGGCGCCGTTGATGTTCGCCGGGGTGAGGCCGAGCGTCTCCAGGTGCGCGACGACCGCGTCCGGGTCGCCGCCGAGCACCGCCGACATCCCGGTCTCGGTGATGGCCGCGGCCTGTGCCATCGCCGTGCTGCGGGTGCGGACGAAGGTCATCGCCGCCTCGGCGCTCAGCACGCCGCCGACGGCCGCCGCCGTGATCTCGCCGACGCTGTGACCGGCCACGGCGCCCAGCGCGGAACGCGCGGCGGCCGGGTCGCCGAACAGCTGCTCCGCCGCGACCAGGCCGGCCGCGACCAGCAGGGGCTGGGCGACGGCGGTGTCGCGGATCTCCTCCGCCTCCGCCTTGGTGCCGAAGTGGGCGAGGTCGAGCCCGGCGGTCGAGGACAGACCGGCGAGGCGGTCGGCGACACCGGGAATGTCGAGCCAGGGGTTCAGGAAGCCGGGGGCCTGGGCACCCTGGCCGGGAGCGACGAGTACGAGCACGCTTTCAACTCTCTCTTGAGCGGGGTGATCCCCGCCCGTGGGGACAGGGACCAAGAACCGACGGGCGATTTGTTGGTGTCCCACAAAGGCCCTGAGTGTATCTACGGTGTCTGCCCGGACGCGGAGAGCCGGCCCAGGATGAGCGCGATACGGAGGGTGAATGCGGAGCGTACGTCCGATGGCGACCAGCCGGTGACGTCCGTCACACGTCGGAGCCGGTAGCGAACGGTGTTGGGGTGAACGAACAACATCCGGGCGGCCCCTTCCAGCGACGAGGCCTGTTCGAGGTAGACGGACAGAGTCTCAAGCAGTGCCGAACCAGCTTCCTCCAGCGGCCTGTAGATCTCCTCCACCAGCTGGTCGCGGGCGTGTCGGTCGCCCGCCATCGCCCGCTCCGGCAGCAGGTCGTCGGCGAGCACCGGACGCGGCGCGTCCGGCCAGGCCGCGCACGCCCGCAGCCCCGCGGCCGCCGCCTGCGCGGACTTCGACGCGGACAGCAGATCGCCCACCACCGGCCCGGCCACGACCGGTCCCGCGGCGAACGGCCCGATCAGGGCCTTGGCCACCCGCAGCGGATCGTCGTCGCCGCCCGCCACCACGATCAGCCGGTCGCCCAGCACGCCGGTGAGCACCTGCAGCTTGGCGTGCCGCGATGCCCGCCTGATCGCCTCGACGGTCAGTTCGCTGTCCCCGTTGGGTGCCGTGCCCAGCACCACCGCGATCTTGTCGGGGGAGTTCCAGCCGAGCGCCGCCGCCCGCGACAGCACGCCCTCGTCCGCCTCCCCGGACAGCACCGCGTTGACGACCAGCGACTCCAGCCGCGCGTCCCAGGCGCCGCGCGCCTCGGCGGCCTGGGCGTAGACCTGGGCCGTCGCGAAGGCGATCTCCCGCGCGTACACCAGCAGCGCCTCGCGCAGCACCGACTCGTCGCCCGGGGCCGCGACCTCGTCGATCGCCGCCTCCATGACCTCGATGGTGGTGCGCACCATCTCCACCGTCTGGCGCAGCGAGATCGCCCGGGTCAGCTCGCGCGGCGCGGTGCCGAAGACATCGGTGCTGATCGCCTGCGGGGTCTCCGGGTGGCGGAACCACTCGGTGAAGGCCGCGATGCCCGCCTGGGCCACCAGCCCGATCCAGGACCGGTTCTCCGGCGGCATGGCGCGGTACCAGGGCAGCTGCCCGTCCATCCGCGCGATCGCGGCCGCCGCCAGACGCCCCGAGGACTTCTCCAGCCTCCTCAGGGTGGCGGAGTGGGGGTGGTCGCGGGCGGGGTCGAATGCGTTCAGCGCGGGTTCTGGCACGGTACAAGCCTGCCTTATCCGGGCGGATGCATGGCACGGACCCCTCTGCTCCGCGCGCCCGTGGGTCAGATACGCCCTCCCGACGCGGAGTCGGCGGACAGCCGCTGGGCGAGGTAGATCGGGATCACCGAGAGGATGATGAGGACGGCCGCCACGACGTTGACCACGGGTGCCTGCTGCGGCCGGGCCATGTTGCTGAAGATCCACACGGGGAGGGTCTGGACGCCCGGTCCGGCGGTGAAGGTGGTGACGACGATCTCGTCGAAGGAGAGGGCGAAGGCGAGCAGCCCGCCGGCCAGCAGAGCCGAGCGCATCAGCGGGAAGGTGATGTCGCGGAAGACCTGGAAGGTGTCGGCCCCCAGGTCCATCGCCGCCTCCTCGTAGGAGCCGGAGGTGCGCCGCAGCCGGGCCAGGACGTTGTTGAAGACCACCACGATGCAGAACGTGGCGTGGCCCACGACGATCGTGAACAGGCCCAGCCCGACACCCAGCGGCTCCAGCACCGTGCGGAAGGCGGTGTTGAGCGCGATGCCCGTGACGATGCCGGGCAGCGCGATCGGCAGCACCACCACGAAGGACAGCGCCTCCCGCCCGAAGAAGCGGTGGCGGGAGACCGCGAAGGCGATCAGGGTGCCCAGCACCAGCGAGACCGCCGTCGCGCCGAGGCCCGCCTTCACCGAGGTCCACAGTGCGGAGCGGGCGCCGTCGCTGTGCCAGGCGTCGGCCCACCAGTGCAGGGTCACGCCCGAGGGGGGCCAGCCGAAACCGCGGTCGGCGTTGAAGGAGTTGAGCAGGACGAGCAGCAGCGGCACGTAGATCACCGCGAAGCCGAGCGCGGCCGCGACGCGCAGCGCGATGCGGGCGGGGCGGGAGAGTTGCATGCGTACAGCCCTCACAGACTCTGGAGCGCGCCGGTGCGCCGCATGGCCAGCAGGTAGACGACGATGATCGCGACCGGCACGGTGCCCAGCGCGGCGGCGAGCGGCAGGTCGAGGGTGATGTTGGAGTAGACGACGTTGCCGATCAGCTGGGTCTTGCCGCCGACGATCTGGACGGCGATGTAGTCGCCGAGGCTCAGCGAGAAGGTGAAGACCGAGCCGGCCGCGACCGAGGGCAGCACCATCGGCAGAACCACGGACCTGAAGGTGCGCCAGGTCCGGGCCCCCAGGTCGGCGGAGGCGTCCAGCAGGCTCGCCGGCAGCTGCTCCAGTCCCGCGTGGATCGGCAGGATCATGTACGGCAGCCACAGGTACGCCAGCACCATGACCGCCGCGGGCAGGCCGTAGCCGGGGCCGCTGAGGCCGAGCGGCTTCAGCGCCCAGTCCAGCGGCCCGCCCTCGGAGAGCATGATCCGCCAGGCGTACGCCTTGACCAGGTAGCTGGCCCACAGCGGGGTGAGCACGGCGACGACCAGCAGGTGCCGGTACCTCGGGGCGGCCACCCGGGCGGTGTAGAAGGCGATCGGGAACGCGATGACGATGTCGATGACCGTCACCGCGACCGCGACGCCGAGGCTGCGCAGGGCGACGTCCCGGTAGACGCCCGTGGTGAGGACGGTGCGGAAGTTGTCCGTGTTCCAGACCTTGACCACATCGGAGGTGAAGGTGTCGGTCGTCCAGAACGCGGAGAGGAAGAGCGCGGCGAGTGAGCCCAGATAGGCCAGCACCAGCCACAGCAGCGGGGCGGACAGCAGCAGCGACAGCCGCAGCCGCGGGCGGCGGTGCAGGGAGCCTGCCAGCCGCCGCCCGAGGGTGTTCTTCGTGGTGGTCGTGGTCGTCACGGACGGTTCAGCCCTTGATCCCGGTCCAGGCCTGGACCCACTTGGCGTAGGGCACGCACTTCACGTCCGTGCGGCCGTCGAGGCACTGCTGGATCGGGGTGTTCCAGAAGTGGACCTGCTTCCAGTACGGCTCGTCTGCGGCGTGGAAGACGGTGCAGTGGTTCTTGTCGGCGGTCAGGGCGCAGGACTTCTCGTTCGCCGGGGCCTCGCCGAACCACTCGGCGACCTGGGCGTTCACCTTGGGGGAGACGATCCAGTCCAGCCACTTGTAGGCGCAGTTGGGGTGCTTGGCCTTGGCGGAGATCATCCAGGTGTCGGACCAGCCGGTGGCGCCCTCGCTCGGCAGGACCGCCTCGACCGGGGCCTTCTCGGCCTTTGCGAGGTTGGCGATGACCTGCCAGCTGGTGCCGATGACGGAGTCGCCGCTCTTGAACGCGGAGATCTCCTTCAGGTAGTCGCTCCAGTACTCGCCGACATCGGCGTTCTGCCCCTTCAGCAGCGCGACGGAGGCGTCGAACTGCTTCTGGTCCAGCGCGTAGGGGTCCTTGATGCCCAGCTCCGGCTTGGTCTTCATCAGGTAGAGCGCGGCGTCCGCGATGTAGATGGCGGAGTCGTACGCGGTGACATGGCCCTTGTACGCGGAGGCCTTGTCGAAGACCGCCGACCAGGAGGTGGGGGCGGGGGAGACCTTGTCGGTGCGGTACATCAGCAGGTTGGCCCCGCGGCCGTGCGGGATGCCGTATGCGACCCCGTTCACCGAGTTCCACTTCTGCAGCTTGAGGCTGGCGAAGACGTCCTTGTAGTTGGGGACCAGGTCGGTGTTGACCGGGGCCGCGTCGCCCGAGGCGATCAGCCGCAGCGAGGCGTCGCCGGAGGCCGAGACGGCGTCGTACTGACCGGTCTTCATCAGGCTGACCATCTCGTCCGAGGTGCCGGCCACCTTGGTGTTGACCTGGCAGCCGGTCTCCTTCTCGAACGGGGTGACCCAGTCGACGGACTTGTCGTTCGAGCCGTCCTCGGCGTAGCCGGCCCAGGCGATCAGGTTGACCGCGCCCTCGGTCTTGCCCAGGGTCTTCTGCGCGCTCAGCTTCGGCGGGGTGAAGGTGCCTCCGCCGCCGCCCTTGTCGGAGGACGACCCGCCGCAGGCGGTGGCCAGGGCCAGGACGGTGCAGGCTGCGAGGGTACGGGTCAGACGCACGTGGACTCCGTTTCCGGGTGGGCGGACTGGACGGTGACGTTGTGTCGGCGGTGCCACTGGAGGCGCACGGATGCTCCCCGGTAGGCGGCGACGTCCGCCGAGGAGGTCTCCTGGTTCTGCTGGAGGGCGGTGAGCCGGCCGCCCTCGTCGAGGTCGACCAGGAAGCGGGTGGTGTCGCCGAGGTAGATGACCTCCGCGACGGTGCCGGAGACGGTGCGCAACTCGCCGTCCGCGCTGTCCGCGGTGTCCGTCGGCTCCCCGGGGCCGAGCAGGCGGATCTTCTCCGGCCGGACGCTGTAGGTCCCGGTGTCGTCGGTGAGCAGGTTGGACGTGCCGACGAACCCGGCGACGAACGGCGTGGCCGGCCGCTCGTACACCTCGGCGGGGGTGCCGACCTGCTCGATCCGGCCGCCGTTGAAGACCGCGATCCGGTCGCTGAGGGTCAGCGCCTCCTCCTGGTCGTGGGTGACGAAGACGAAGGTGATGCCGACCTCGCGCTGGATCGCCTTCAGCTCGACCTGCATCTGCTCGCGCAGCTTGAGGTCGAGGGCCCCCAGCGGCTCGTCCAGCAGCAGCACCTTCGGCCGGTTGACCAGGGCCCGGGCGAGTGCGACGCGCTGCCGCTGGCCGCCGGACAGCTGTGACGGGCGGCGCCGGCCGTGCTCCTCCAGCCGGACCGAGGCCAGTGCCGCGCGGGCGCGCTCGGTTCGCTCGGCCCTGGGGACCTTGCGGATCTTCAGCCCGTACGCGACGTTCTGCTCGACCGTCATGTGCGGGAAGAGCGCGTAGTCCTGGAAGACGGTGTTGACGTCCCGCTCGAAGGGGGCGAGCCGGGTGACGTCCCGGCCGGTCAGTTCGACCGTGCCGGCGGACGGGGCCTCGAAGCCCGCGATCATCCGCAGCACCGTGGTCTTGCCGGAACCGGAGGGGCCCAGCATCGAGAAGAACTCGCCGTCAGCGATCTCCAGGTCGACCCCGGCGACCGCGTGCACCTGGCCGAAGGACTTGCGCAGGCCCCGCAGGCGTATGGCGGGGGTCCCGGTGTCCGTCTCCTTGGCCGTTCCCTCCATCGGTGGGGAACCTTTCTCTTCGCTGGGGCGTTGACCTAAAACCTATGAAGCTATATTTCAGAGGACAAGGCCTGGCTGGGGTAAAACTTTCCCCAAGTGAGAAGGTGTGCGGGTGAGCAAACTTTCGAATGGTGCGCTGCACGCCGTCTTCGCGCCGGTCGGCAGCCTCGCCCGTGTCGACGCGGTCGTACGACGCCTCGCGGACGCCATCGAACTGGGCCTGCTGGCCGACGGCGAGCAGCTCCCGGGCGAGACCGAGCTCGCCACCCGGCTCGGCGTCTCCACCGTGACCCTGCGCGAGGCGCTCATGGCCCTGCGCCAGCAGGGGCTGGTCACCACCCGTCGCGGCCGCGGCGGCGGCAGCTTCGTCACCGCCCCCGACCGGCCGCGCACCGCGCGCCTCGGTCATCGGCTGGCCGACTGGAGCACCGAGGAACTGCGCGACCTGGCCGACCACTGGGCCGCCGTCGCCGGCGGCGCCGCCCGGCTGGCCGCCGAGCGCACCGAACCGGACGACCTCGCTCCGCTGGAGCGCTCCCTGGAGGAGTTCGAGGCCGCCGCCGACCTCGCCGCCCGCGGCCGCGTCTACGGCCGGATGCACGTGGAGCTCGCCGCGGCCGCCCAGTCGGCCCGTCTCACCAAGGAAGAGATCCGTATCCAGGCGGAGATCGGAGCGCTAATCTGTCTCGCACTCGGGGAGGACGACGCCCGCGCGGCGGTCGTCGGGCTGCACCGCGCGCTGATCCGCGCCGTGCGCGACGGCGACGCGGAGCTGGCCAGGTCCCTGGCCGAACGGCGGGTGCAGGACGCGATGGAGCGCCTGATCGGACTGCGTCTGTCCGTCGCCGGCTGACCCGGGCGTCCGCACCTCCCGCCCTCCCGCACCGGAGGCAGCCGCCGTGGCCGTCAGCTCAACCGCCCTCGTCGACGACATCGTCGCCGACGTCGTGGACCGGGTCCGCGGCACCCTGGAGGACGTCTTCGCCGCCGTCGCCCAGGTGGCCGAGCGCACCACCGCCATCGCCGCCGTGCGCGCCGCCGGCCGGGCCCCGACCACCGCGGACCTCGCCGCATTGCGGCCGCTGCTGCACGACCGGCTGCTGAGCCGGCGCGACCTGATCTCCGGCATCGGCTTCATCGCCGAACCCGGGCTGCTCGGCGACGTACCGGCCTGGCTGGAGTGGTGGCAGAACCACGGGGACGGCGGGGTGCGGCCGCTGCTGCTCGACCTCGACCCCGGCACCTCGGCCTACTCCGACTACACCCACTGGGACTGGTTCGCCCTGCCCCGCGCCACCGGCGAGCGCGCCGTGGCAGGGCCGTACGTGGACTACCTGTGCTCCGACGAGTACAGCCTCACCCTGTCGGTGCCGGTCCAGCACGGCGGGCGCTTCCTCGGCGTCGCCGCCGCCGACGTGTACCTGCGGCACTTCGAGGCCGCCGTGCTGCCGCTGCTGCGCCGGCTGCCCGCGCCGGCCGCCCTGGTCAACGCCCGCGGCCGGGTCGCCGCCTCCACCGACCCCCGGCACCTGGCCGGCTCGCTCCTGCGGAGCGTCAGCGGCCGGCCCTGCGGACCGATCCCGCTGACGCTCGTCACGGCTCTCCCCGGACAGTCCCCCGGCGCGTAGTTCCGCGCCGCACACGCCGGGAAAGCCCGCGGCGCGGTTCCGGGCGCGGCTCGGCGGTCAGAGCTCCGCCAGCACCGCGTCCGTGAGCGCCGGCCACAACGGCAGCGCCCACTCGCCGAAGTCACGGTCCGTCAGCACCACGCAGGCGGCATGGGCGTCCGGGTCGACCCACAGGAAGGTGCCGGACTGGCCGAAGTGCCCGAAGGTGCGCGGGGAGGACGACACCCCCGTCCAGTGCGGGGACTTGTGGTCCCGGATCTCGAAGCCCAGGCCCCAGTCGTTGGGGTTCTGGCCGCCGTAGCCGGGAAGTACGCCCTTGAGCCCGGGGAAGGTCACCGAGGTCGCCCCGGCGACCGTCTCCGGGGTCAGCAGCCGCGGCGCCTGCAGTTCGGCGGCGAAGCGCACCAGGTCGTCGACGGTGGAGATCGCGCCCGCGCCCGCCGAGCCCGGGCAGTCGGTGGCGTGCATCCCGAGCGGCTCCAGCACCGCCTGCCGCAGGTACTCGGCGAAGGGGATCTCGGTCGCCTTGGTGATGTGGTCGGCCAGCACCTCGAAGCCCGCGTTGGAGTAGATCCGCCGCGTGCCGGGGGCGGCCATCACCCGGTGCTCGTCGAAGGCGAGCCCGGAGGTGTGGGCGAGCAGATGCCGTACGGTCGAGCCCTCGGGCCCGGCCGGCTCGTCCAGCTCGACCGCGCCCTCCTCGATCGCGACCAGCGCCGCGTAGGCGGACAGCGGCTTGGTCACCGACGCCAGCCGGAAGCGCCGCCCGGTCTCGCCGTACCTTCCCGCGACCGTGCCGTCACGGCGGACGACCGCCGCCGCGGCCGTCGGGACAGGCCAGTTCTCGATCGCGCTCAGGCTGCTCAGGCTCCGCATGCCGTGAGCCTAACGAATGGCCTTGCTTGGAGTGCACTCCAGGGTTTTAGCGTGGAACCCATGACCGTGACGCAGGTGGCCAAGAGCAAGCCCGGCAGCGTACGCAGCTGCTCCGACGAGGCACGGCACCCCCTCCCGGACGGCCGGGACCGTTACACGATCAGCGAGGTGGCGGCCTTCACCGGCCTGAGCGCGCACACGCTGCGCTGGTACGAGCGGATCGGGCTGATGCCCCACGTCGACCGCTCCCACACCGGGCAGCGCCGCTTCGCCAACCGCGATCTCGACTGGCTGGCCTTCGTCGGCAAGCTGCGGCTGACCGGGATGCCGGTCGCGGACATGGTCCGCTACGCCGAGCTGGTGCGGCTGGGCGAGCACACCTTCGCCGAGCGCCAGGAGCTGCTGGAATCGACCCGGCGCGACGTGCGGCGGCGGATCACCGAGCTGCAGGACACCCTCGCGGTCCTCGACCACAAGATCGACACCTACGCTGACGCCCGCCGGGCGTCCGAGAGGGCATGAACCGCATGAGCGACAACAACGAGCAGATCGCCGAGGTCACGCTCGGCACCGGCGGCCCGCTGGTCGGTGTGCAGGGCCTGGGCTGCATGGGCATGAGCGAGTTCTACGGGCCCACCGACGAGGCCGCGGCCCGCGCCACGCTCGACACCGCCCTGGACCTCGGGGTCACGCTCTTCGACACCGCCGACGTGTACGGCATGGGGGCCAACGAGGAGTTCCTGGCTCCCTTCGTACGGGCCCACCGGGACGGGATCACCCTCGCCACCAAGTTCGCCATCGAGCGCAAGGCCGACGACCCGCGGTACCGCGCCGTGCGGAACGACCCCGCCTACATACGGCAGGCCGTCGACGCCAGCCTGCGCCGCCTCGGCGTGGACGTCATCGACCTGTACTACATGCACCGCCGGGACCCCGCCGTGCCGCTGGCCGAGTCCATCGGCGCCATGGCCGAGCTGGTGCGGGCGGGCAAGGTCAAGTACCTGGGTCTGTCCGAGGTGACCGGCGCCGAGCTGCGCGAGGCGCACTCCGTGCACCCGATCACGGCCGTGCAGTCCGAGTGGTCGCTGTTCAGCCGGGACGTGGAGATCTCGCTGACCGGCGCCGCCGCCGAGCTGGGCGTGGCCGTCGTGCCGTACTCCCCGCTCGGCCGTGGCTTCCTGACCGGCTCCTTCCAGGACGCCTCCCAGCTGTCGGCGGACGACTTCCGCCGGTACCAGCCCCGCTTCACCGGAGAGAACGCCAAGCGCAACGCCGATCTGCTGGAGCCGGTCCGCAAGGCCGCCAAGGCGCACGGCGCCACACCCGGCCAGGTCGCCCTCGCCTGGGTCCAGCAGCGGGCGCAGGTCCACGGGCTGACCGTCGTGCCGATCCCCGGCACCCGCAAGGCGGAGCGCGTACGGGAGAACACCGCCGCCACCCGGATCGTCCTCGACGAGACCGAGCTGGGATGGCTGGAACCGGTCGCCGGGCAGGTCGCCGGTGACCGCTACCCGGACATGTCGTCCACGTCGGCGGCGCGCGAGTAGCCGTCCCGGTCCAGGGCGGGCCGCCTCCGCGCGGCCCGCTGGATCGCCGCCAGCACCGCCGCGGCCAGCGGCAGCGACTCGTGGACGAGGCCGTAACCCAGGCCGAACACCACGGTCGCCGGGTCGTCGTCGGGGTTGCCGGGGCGGCGGCCCTCGCCGTCCCGCGGCACCAGCCGCAGATGGCCGCCGATCATCTCGGGGGAGCGCCAGTCGACCCCGGACAGCGCGGTGACCGGGAAGTGCTGGTCACCGGCCTTCCACTTGGCCGTCGAGGCGCCCGTCCAGAACCAGCGGAAGGACACCGTCTCGCCGTCGAAGGACGCCTTGCCGTCGTACGCCTTGAAGGACAGGGGCGCGGACGGCACGTCCACGAGGTGGCGCTGGGCCGGCTCCCCGTCGGCGCCGTGGTGCGTCCCGATGGCGGACAGCAGCTCCCCGGCGCAGTGCTCGGCGAGTGGTTCGCGCTCGGCGGGCAGCACCAGCCGGTAGGGGTCGGCGGTGTCCTTGAGCTGGCCCTTCGCCGCCTCCATCAGCGGATCGGCCCCCGGCCTCGGGATGGCGCGCAGCACGACCGTCCCGCGCCGCCAGGGGGCCAGCTCGACGCCCGTGAGGGCCTCGTACGGGACACGCCGCTGGCCGAGGGTCTGCAGCAGCTTCGAATTGCGCATGCCTCGCTCGTAACGGATGAGCACCGCATCGGCATCGAACTCCCATACGGCGTTGGATCCGGCCAATACGTCACCCATACGGGTCATCGTAGGCCGCCCGGCCGTTTCGGGAACCGGCCGGGAAAGGCCGGTCTAGGCCACGCCGGCGGTGCAGTCGCTGCCGGTGACGCACCGGACGTCCGGGTAGCGGCCCAGCGCGATGCTGGTGAAGTTGGCCAGGCTGTCGGTGCCGGAGCGGAAGTAGCCGGCGTGCCCCTCGGCGTCCGCGGAGGTCACCACCCGGGCGCCGAAGGCCCGGGAGACGGGGTCGGCGCCGTGACCGAGCCCGGCGAACTCCAGGTGCGGCACGTCGCCGATCCAGTCGGTGCTGTCCCGGGTGGCCCAGACGCGGGCCGCCGTACGCAGATCGGCCGCCTTGTCCACGCGCATGCCGGGGCTGCCGAAGACGGCGATGTCGGAGACCTTGCCCGAGGGCAGTTCCGGTGCGGCGACCCCGCACAGCACCGAGCCGTAGGAGTGGCAGAACAGCGAGACCGTACCGCGCGCGGGCAGCGCTC
Source organism: Streptomyces sp. NPDC001070 (assembly GCF_053598835.1). Classification (NCBI taxonomy): domain Bacteria; kingdom Bacillati; phylum Actinomycetota; class Actinomycetes; order Kitasatosporales; family Streptomycetaceae; genus Streptomyces; species Streptomyces sp. NPDC001070. The sequence goes on along the minus strand of NZ_JBSFLB010000028.1, from coordinate 63,529 downwards.
TGACCAGGCCGGTCAGCCGCACGGCGCCCTCTTCGGCCAGTTCCCCCGTGGAGGCGTCGAGGCCGACGCCCTGCGGGGTGGTGTAGTCGGCCCAGGCGATGACGGCGGAGTGCGCCTTCGGGGCGGTGGCGTGCTCGGCCGCGTACAGCGAGCGGGCCATGCCGACCGGGGCGCGGGTCGGGTCGGTGGACCGCTCGAAGGACAGGACGTCGGTGTCGACCCCGGGCACGACGATGGAGACCCGGTCGGCGGTGTCGAGGTCGCCGAAGACCTCGGCGGCGCGGCCGCGGCCGGTGGGGTCGAAGGCGAGGATCTGCCGTTCGCCGTCGAGCAGCGAGGCGTAGCGGTCCGCGCGCAGGTCGGCGTCCCGGCGGCCCTCCGCGGTCAGCAGGGCACTGTGCGAGCGGGCGGTCTCCTGGGCGCGTGCCTTGACGAGCGAACGCCGGTTGGCCTGGTAACGCAGCGCGATCGGGGCGCCGTTGAGATTGCCCACGACGAGCGGGTAGCGGTCCGCGAGCCGTTTGGCCTGACGCGGGCCGACCGAGGCGAAGAAGCGCGCGATGACGTCCGCCCCCGCCTGGGGATCGGGGAGCGGGCGACCGCCCAGCGAGCCGTGCCGCCAGGCGGTCACGGCGACCGAGCGCGCGTCCCCGCCGCCCTTGTGGTGGCGCAGCGCCGTCCAGCCGGTGGTCGCCAGCATGACGAAGACCACGGCCAGGGCCAGAAGGGCGCGCAGGGAGGGGGAGCTGAAGCGCTCGTCGACGAGGTTCACTGGGGGACACCATAGGAGACCGGGGAGACCGCCTGGGTCCGCCGTGACTCAAGTCACGTTTGAAACAAGGAGATTCCGGACACACCCTTGTGCTTGTCCCAGGGGTGCGCCAAGACCGGTACCAGCAGGTCCAGATGCTGCTCGGTGATCCGGCGGATCGACTCCACGCTGGTCTCGTCGCCGTCCCCCCAGAGCCGCTGCGCCACCCGTATCACCCCGCCGACGGCCGCCACCAGCACCCGAGGGCGCGGGTCGGCCGGCTCCAGGCCCTCGCGGGCGGCGATGACGGAGGCGAGCCGCTCCTCGATGAGCGCCGAGTGGCGCATCTGCGCGGACAGCAGCGTCGGCGTGGACTCGATCACCCGGTACATCGCCATGTACGTGGGGAGCGGGACGACGGCGGCGATGACGGCGCTGATGCTGTGCCAGGACTCGTCGAGGGCCGCGCGCAGCGCCTCGAAGGGCGGCTCGCCGGTCGGCCGGTCGGCCACCGCGGCGACGAAGGCCTCCTCGACGCTGCCCTCCAGCGCGAGCGCGACCTCCTCCTTGCCCGCGAAGTAGCGGAAGAAGGTGCGCTGCGAGACCTCGACCTCAGCGGCGATCTCGTCGACGGTCGTGCGCTCGTACCCCTTGGCGACGAACAGCTCGATCGCGGCCCTTATGAGTGCGTCGCGCGTGCGCTGCTTCTTGCGTTCGCGCAGGCCGCACACGGGCGTCGCGCGGATCGCGTGCTTCATCTGCCGTCCACCTCCAAGGGGCCTCACGATACCTTCGTGCTTCCTGACAGTTGCCGACGGATGACTGCTTTGGTCAAATGTCAGGGACTGACATAATCTTTTGCCCATGACCCAAGCCTCCGTCGTCACCGACAAGGCCCCGGACTCGATACCGGCGCCTTCCAAGAAGCCCCTCCGCGGCCACCCCTGGCTGACCCTCTTCTCGGTCGCCATCGGCGTCATGGTGGTGGCGCTGGACGGCACGATCGTCGCCGTCGCCAACCCGGCCATCCAGGCCGACCTCGGCGCCTCCCGCGAGCAGATCCAGTGGATCACCACCGGCTACATGCTGGCCCTGGCCGTCTCGCTGATCACCGCGGGCAAGCTCGGCGACCGGTTCGGCCACCGGCAGACCTTCCTCGTGGGCCTCGCGGGCTTCGCCCTCACCTCCGGCCTGATCGGGGTGTCCAGCGGCGTCGGCATGGTGATCGCGCTCCGCGTCCTGCAGGGCGTGTTCGGCGCGCTGCTCCAGCCCGCCGCGCTGGGCCTGCTGCGTGCCACCTTCCCGGCCGAGAAGCTCAACATGGCCATCGGCATCTGGGGCATGGTCATCGGTGCCTCCACCGCCGCCGGGCCGATCGCGGGCGGTCTGCTGGTCGAGCACGTCAACTGGGAGTCCGTCTTCTTCATCAACGTGCCCGTGGGTCTGGTCGCGCTGGTCATGGGCCTGGTCATCCTGAAGGACGTACGCGCCGAGAACGCGCCGCGGTCCTTCGACATCCCCGGCATCCTGCTGCTCTCCGGCGCGATGTTCGGCCTGGTGTGGGGCCTGATCAAGGCTCCGGAGTGGGGCTGGGGCGACCCGCTGACCCTGGGCTTCCTGGTCGGCTCGGCGCTGCTCTTCGTCCTGTTCGCGCTCTGGGAGACCAAGGCCTCCGAGCCGCTGATCCCGCTGCGGATGTTCCGCTCGGTGCCGCTGTCCGCGGGTACCGCGCTGATGGTGCTGATGGCCTTCGCCTTCCTGGGCGGCCTGTTCTTCGTCACCTTCTACCTGCAGAACGTCCACGGGATGTCGGCGGTGGAATGCGGTGTCCACCTGCTGCCGCTCACCGCGATGATGATCGTCAGCTCGCCGGCCGCCGGCGCACTGATCACCAAGTTCGGTCCCCGGGTGCCGCTGGTCGGCGGCATGGTGTGCACGGCGGTCGCCATGTTCGGCATGACCAACCTGGAGGCCGACTCCGGCACCCTGGTCATGTCCGTCTGGTTCGCGCTGCTGGGCCTCGGCCTCGCGCCGGTGATGGTCGGCGCCACCGACGTCATCGTGGGCAACGCCCCGCTGGAGCTGTCCGGCGTGGCCGGCGGCCTGCAGGGCTCCGCGATGCAGGTCGGCGGCAGCCTCGGCACCGCCGTCCTGGGCACGATCATGGCCTCGCGGGTCGACAGCGTGCTGCCCGGGAAGTGGGCCGCGGCCGGCCTGCCTCCGCTCAAGGGCGAGCAGGCGGCGCAGGCCGCCGACGCGGTCGTGGTCGGTGTGCCGCCGGTCGCCAAGGACACCCCGGCCGAGGTCGTCGCGGTGATCACGAAGATCACCAACGAGACCTTCCTCTCGGGGATGGGTCTGGCCTTCACCGTCGCCGGCGTCGTGGCCGCCTTCGCGGCGGGCATCGCGTTCCTGACCAAGCGCGGCGTCAACGCGGACGCCTCCGGTGGCGGGGTGCACATCTGACGCCGGACGATTCCCTATCCGGGTGAACGAGGCCCGGGGCCCTTGGCGGCCCCGGGCCTCGCCGTTCACGGTGGTGCTCCGACCACAACGGGGGAGTGATCCACATGCGTCCCGCAGTCCTGACCCTTGCCCTGGCCTCGGCTCTTGCCCTGACCGCGGCCGCCGGGGCCCTCGCCGCCCCGGCACCGGCCTCGGCCGCTCCGGCGGGCGGTTGCGATCCGGGCGAGCTGTGCCTGTGGAGCAGACCGGGCTATCGCGGGGCACGCCTGGTCCACGAACTCGCGGACACGGACGTCGACTCCTGTGTGCCGCTGCCGGCCGGGACGACCGCCAAGTCCTTCGTGAACCGCACGCGCAAGCTCGTGACGACGTACCAGAGCGCGGAGTGCTCCACCGAGGGCGACTTCGTCACCTTCCCGTCGGGCACCTGGGTCCCCGAGTCCCGGCACACGGTGCGGGCCTTCCAGATCGTCGACCAGTGAGCCGGCCGGCAAGGGCAGGGCCCCCACCGCGGTCCGCGGTGGGGGCCCTGTCGAAGCGGGGACCGTCAGGCGTCGCCGCCCGCCGCGCCCGGGTCGGCCGCGGCCACGTCGAGCAGCTGGTAGCGGTCGATCGCCTGCTTCAGCACGGAGCGGTCGATCTTCCCCTCCTTCACCAGCTCGGTGAGGACGCCGAGCACCACCGACTGCGCGTCGATGTGGAAGAAGCGGCGCGCCGCACCACGGGTGTCGGCGAAGCCGAAGCCGTCGGCACCGAGCGACTGCCAGGTGCCCGGCACCCAGCGGGAGATCTGGTCCGGGACGGCCCGCATCCAGTCCGAGACGGCCACGAACGGGCCCTCGGAGCCGCTGAGCTTCTGCGTCACGTACGGGACGCGCTGCTCCTCCTCCGGGTGGAGCAGGTTGTGCTCCTCGGCCTCCACGGCGTCGCGGCGCAGCTCGTTCCAGGAGGTCGCGGACCACACGTCGGCCCGGACGTTCCACTCCTCGGCGAGGATCTTCTGCGCCTCCAGGGCCCACGGCACGGCCACGCCGGACGCCAGGATCTGCGCCGGGATCGCGCCCGCCTCGGCGGTCCGGTACTTGTACAGGCCCTTGAGGATGCCCTCGGTGTCCACGCCCTCCGGCTCGGCCGGCTGGACGATCGGCTCGTTGTAGACGGTGAGGTAGTAGAAGACGTTCGGGTCCTCGCCGCCGGCGGGCTCGCCGTACATGCGGCGCAGACCGTCCTTGACGATGTGCGCGATCTCGAAGCCGAACGCCGGGTCGTACGCGACGACGGCGGGGTTGGTCGAGGCCAGCAGGTGCGAGTGGCCGTCGGCGTGCTGCAGGCCCTCACCGGTGAGGGTGGTGCGGCCCGCCGTGGCGCCCAGCACGAAGCCGCGCGCCAGCTGGTCGGCCATCTGCCAGAACTGGTCGCCGGTGCGCTGGAAACCGAACATCGAGTAGAAGACGTAGACCGGGATCAGCGGCTCGCCGTGCGTCGCGTAGGACGACCCGGCGGCGATCAGCGAGGCGGTGCAGCCCGCCTCGGAGATGCCGTCGTGCAGCATCTGGCCGGTCGGGGACTCCTTGTACGCCAGCAGCAGCTCGCGGTCGACCGACTCGTACGTCTGGCCCAGCGGGTTGTAGATCTTCGCCGACGGGAAGAGCGAGTCCATGCCGAAGGTGCGGTACTCGTCCGGGGCGATCGGCACGAAGCGCTTGCCGATCTCCTTGTCCCGCATGAGGTCCTTCAGCAGCCGGACGAAGGCCATCGTGGTGGCGATCGTCTGGTGGCCGGAGCCCTTGCGGGTCCCCGCGTAGGCCTTGTCGTCCGGGAGCGCCAGCGGCTTGGCGCGCACGACGCGGGTCGGGACGTAGCCGCCCAGGCCCTTGCGCCGGTCGTGCATGTACTGGATCTCCTCCGAGTTCCGGCCCGGGTGGTAGTACGGCGGGGCGCCGGACTCCAGCTCCCTGTCGGAGATCGGCAGGTGCAGCCGGTCGCGGAAGCGCTTGAGGTCGTCGACCGTCAGCTTCTTCATCTGGTGGGTCGCGTTGCGGCCCTCGAAGTTCGGGCCGAGCGTCCAGCCCTTGACCGTCTGGGCCAGGATCACCGTCGGCTGGCCCTTGTGCTCGCGGGCCGCCTTGTACGCCGCGTAGATCTTGCGGTGGTCGTGGCCGCCGCGGCCCAGGTGCAGGATCTGGTCGTCGGTGAGGCCCTCGACCATCTTGCGCAGCCGGTGGTCGTCACCGAAGAAGTGGTCGCGGATGTACGAGCCGGTCTCGGTGGCGTAGGTCTGGAACTGGCCGTCGGGCGTGGTGTTGAGCTTGTTCACCAGCACGCCGTCGCGGTCCTGGGCGAGCAGCGGGTCCCAGGTGCGGTCCCAGATCAGCTTGATGACGTTCCAGCCGGCGCCGCGGAACTGCGACTCCAGCTCCTGGATGATCTTGCCGTTGCCGCGCACCGGTCCGTCGAGCCGCTGCAGGTTGCAGTTGACGACGAAGGTGAGGTTGTCCAGGCCCTCGCGGGCGGCGAGGGAGAGCTGGCCGAGCGACTCCGGCTCGTCCATCTCGCCGTCGCCGAGGAACGCCCACACATGCGACTGCTCGGTGTCGGCGATGCCGCGCGCCTGCAGGTAGCGGTTCATCCGGGCCTGGTAGATCGCGCCCAGCGGGCCGAGGCCCATGGACACGGTCGGGAACTCCCAGAAGTCCGGCATGAGCCGCGGGTGCGGGTAGCTGGACAGGCCGTACGGCGCCTTGGACTTCTCCTGGCGGAACGCGTCGAGCTGGGTCTCGGAGAGCCGGTCCAGCAGGAACGCCCGGGCGTAGACACCCGGGGAGGCGTGCCCCTGGAAGAAGATCTGGTCTCCGCCCTTGCCGTCGTCCTTGCCCCGGAAGAAGTGGTTGAAGCCCACGTCGTAGAGGGAGGCCGAGGAAGCGAAGGTGGCGATGTGGCCGCCGACGCCGATGCCGGGCCGCTGTGCGCGGGACACCATGACCGCCGCGTTCCAGCGGGTCGCGTTCAGGATGCGCCGCTCGATCTCCTCGTTGCCGGGGAAGAACGGCTCGTCCTTGGTCGCGATGGTGTTGACGTAGTCCGTGCTGCGCATCTCGGGCACGGCCACCCGCCGCTCGCGGGCTCGCTCGATCAGGCGGAGCATCAGGTAGCGGGCGCGCTCACGTCCGCGCTCGTCGATGGCGGCATCAAGCGAGTCGAGCCATTCCGCCGTCTCCTCGGGATCGAAATCCGGGACCTGGCTGGGAAGGCCGCCAATGATGATCGGGTTGCGATCTGATCCGGAAGCCACGCTATTCCTTCGCTTCTAGGGTCTTGCTCTGCTGGGTCGCGCCGCCTCCATCGTGTACCGCGCGTTCGGGATACGTCATCTCTACTGAGTGGTAACCACCACTAAGTGAGACAGACCCCTCTTCCAGACCCTCTTGAGGCTCTCGCATGGCTGTCCGGTGGCCGTTCGACCAAACCGCAACTCTACGCCCACTCGGACGTACGACCGACCGCAACCCCGATTCGGGAGAAACCCTGGCATAGTGGAGTGAGCCACGTCACCCCTCACGGTTCGGGTTGCGGTGACACGTCAACGTTTGGGCGGGATGGGCGGCCGGGTACTTGCGCGAACCGCCGCGCCCGTGTGGACTACCGCCCATAACCCCGCACAGGAGCGGGAAGACAACCCCCATGACAGGAGGCAGAGCGTGAGCGCGACCGCGGGCCACGCGGAGGAGCAAACCAACCCGGCGAGCCGGCTTGGTTTCGAGCCCGGACAGGTGGTCCAGGAGCTCGGTTACGACGACGACGTCGATCACGAGCTCCGTGAGGGTATCGAGGGGATCACGGGCGAAGAGCTCGCGGACGAGGAGTACGACGACGTCGCGGACGGCGTCATCCTCTGGTTCCGTGATGATGACGGCGACCTGACCGACGCCCTGGTCGACGCCACATCCGCCATCGACGAGGGCGCCCAGATCTGGCTCATGACCCCGAAGACCGGCCGTGACGGGCACGTCGAGCCGAGTGACATCGGAGAGGCCGCGCAGACCGCCGGCCTGGCTCAGACCAGCAGCGTCAACGTCTCCAAGGACTGGACCGCCAGTCGCCTGGTGACCCCCAAGACGGCGAAGGCCGGCAAGCGCTGACGCGTTGCCGTCCGGCCCAGCGCCCCCGTGACCGACGTGTCACGGGGGCGCTTCGCATTGCCTCCGCACCGCGGTGCGAGACTGGCCGCGGGGGTCCCGCCTCGGGCCCCGTCACCGTCACCGGAGAGGTGTGTTCGCCATGGCGCTCGCCGCGGGAGAAAAGGCCCCCGACTTCGAGCTGAGGGACCAGCACGGCCGGACCGTGCGGCTGTCCGACTTCAAGGGTTCCAAGAACGTCGTCCTGCTCTTCTTCCCCTTCGCCTTCACCGGGGTCTGCACGAGCGAGCTGTGCGCGCTCCGCGACGAGCTGCCGACGTTCCAGAACGACGACGTCCAGCTGCTCGCGGTCTCCAACGACTCGATGCACACCCAGCGCGTCTTCTCCGAGCAGGAGGGACTGGACTACCCGCTGCTGTCCGACTTCTGGCCGCACGGCGAGGTCTCCCGCGCCTACGGCGTCTTCGCCGAGGACAAGGGCTGCGCGGTGCGCGGCACCTTCGTCATCGACAAGGAGGGCGTCGTCCGCTGGACCGTCGTCAACGGCCTGCCGGACGCCCGTGACCTGAACGAGTACGTCAAGGCGCTCGAAGCCCTGTAGTCCCGGGGAACCGGGTACTAACCTCAGGGCGTTGATCCTGATGCGATCTGAGACAAGCAGCACGCGATGACATGGGAGGACCCGTGGGAGTCAGCCTCAGCAAGGGTGGCAACGTTTCGCTGACGAAGGAGGCCCCCAACCTCACGGCCGTCATCGTCGGCCTCGGCTGGGACGCCCGCACCACCACGGGCTCGGACTTCGACCTGGACGCCAGTGCCCTGCTCACGGGCACCGAGGGCAAGGTCCTCTCCGACCAGCACTTCGTCTTCTTCAACAACCTCAGGAGCCCCGACGGCTCCGTCGAGCACACCGGTGACAACATCACCGGTGAGGGCGAGGGCGACGACGAGCAGATCAAGGTGAACCTGGCCGCCGTGCCGGCCGATGTCGCCAAGATCGTCTTCCCGGTGTCGATCTACGACGCCGAGACCCGCCAGCAGTCGTTCGGCCAGGTCCGCAACGCGTTCATCCGCGTGGTCAACCAGGCCGACGACAGGGAGCTGGCCCGTTACGACCTCACCGAGGACGCCTCGACCGAGACGGCGATGGTCTTCGGCGAGCTGTACCGGCACGGCGCGGAGTGGAAGTTCCGGGCCATCGGCCAGGGTTACGCGTCCGGCCTGCGCGGCATCGCGCAGGACTTCGGCGTCAACGTCTGATTCGTCGGGGCCTCGCGGTCCGCGCCCGGCGGGCCGCGAGCCCCTGCGGGGGAGGAGAACAGCATGGGCGTCACGCTCGCCAAGGGGGGCAATGTCTCCCTCACCAAGGCCGCACCCAATCTGACCAGCGTGCTGGTCGGGCTCGGCTGGGACGCGCGCTCCACCACCGGGGCGCCCTTCGACCTGGACGCCAGCGCGCTGCTGTGCGCCTCGGGCCGGGTGCTCGGCGACGAGTACTTCGTCTTCTACAACAACCTCAAGAGCCCGGAGGGCTCGGTCGAGCACACCGGCGACAATCTGACCGGTGACGGCGACGGCGACGACGAGGTCCTGCTGGTGGACCTCATGGCCGTGCCCGAGCGGGTCGACAAGATCGTCTTCCCGGTCTCCATCTATGACGCCGACTCCCGGGGCCAGACGTTCGGCCAGGTCAGCAATGCCTACATCCGCGTGGTCAATCAGACCGACCAGAGCGAGCTGGCCCGCTACGACCTTTCCGAGGACGCCTCCAGCGAAACCGCGATGATCTTCGGGGAGCTGTACCGGTACGGCGGCGAATGGAAGTTCCGAGCCGTTGGCCAGGGGTACGCGTCAGGTCTGCGGGGCATCGCCCTAGACTTCGGGGTCAACGTTTCGTAAAGGGATTGGATATCCAGTGCTCCTCCGAACTTTCGGCTGGTCGCTCGGCGTGACTGCCGCCGGCTTCGCCCTCGCCGGCTACCTGTGGGGTGCGGAGGGGCTTGCCCTCGTCGCCATCCTCTCGGTGCTGGAGATCTCGCTCTCGTTCGACAACGCCGTGATCAACGCCGGCATCCTGCGGAAGATGAATGCCTTCTGGCAGAAGATCTTCCTCACCGTCGGCATTCTGATCGCCGTCTTCGGCATGCGTCTCGTCTTCCCGATCATCATCGTGTCGATCACGGCGAAGATCGGTCCCATCGAGGCGATCGACCTGGCGATCAACCAAAAGGAACAGTACGAACACCTCGTCACGTCCGCGCACCCGGCGATCGCCGCGTTCGGCGGAATGTTCCTGCTGATGATCTTCCTCGACTTCATCTTCGAGGAGCGTGAGCACAAGTGGCTCGCCTGGCTGGAGAAGCCGCTCTCCAAGCTCGGCAAGCTGGACACGCTCTCGGTGGTCATCGCCCTGGTCGCGCTGCTCGTCACCGCCACCACCCTCGCCACGAACGTCGCGCACGGCGGCGGCGACAAGACCTCCACGGTGCTGCTCGCCGGCATCGGCGGCCTCATCACCTACCTCGTCGTCGGCGGCGTCTCCGGCTACTTCGAGGACCGCCTGGAGGACGAGGCCGACGAGGCCGACGAGGAGCTCGAGGAGATCGCGTCGGGCGGCAAGCCGGCCGGCAGTGGCGCCTCGGCCGTGGGCCTGGCGGGCAAGGCGGCGTTCTTCCTCTTCCTCTACCTGGAGGTCATCGACGCGTCGTTCTCCTTCGACGGCGTCATCGGCGCGTTCGCGATCTCCAACGACATCTTCATCATCGCCCTGGGCCTCGGCATCGGTGCGATGTACATCCGGTCGCTCACGGTCTTCCTGGTCCGCAAGGGCACCCTGGACGACTACGTCTACCTGGAGCACGGCGCGCACTACGCCATCGGCGCCCTGGCCGTCATCCTCCTGGTCACCATCAAGTTCGAGATCAACGAGGTCGTCACCGGCCTCGTCGGTGTCGTCCTGATCGGCGCCTCCTACTGGTCGTCGGTGGTGCGAAACCGCCGTCTCGGGGAAAGCTCCGAGCAGCGGGACGACAAAGCGGAGGTGACGAGCGGGGTCTGACCCCCGTCTCGTCACGACATTCGGGTCACGCCGCCCCCCGCCGCCCCGGCGGGGGGCGGCGCGCGTCCAGGGGAGGGACGGACGGACATGTGGAACTTCCTGCGGCCGAGCGGCGGCTTCAGCGCGCAGTTCGACGTGGCGAACGCTCACACCATCGAGCTCACCAGGCGGCACCAGGTCGTCTCGCTGACCAAGCAGGGCGCGGCCGTCGGCAATCTGCGCATCAACCTGTCCTGGCAGATGCGCACCTCCGACACCGGCGGCTGGAACCAGCGCAGCGGCTCCTGGCTGAGCCGCCAGATGCATCTGTTCAAGCCGGAGCCGGTACAGGCCGCCGGCCCCGCCATGGTCAACGTCGACCTCGACCTGGCGTGCATGTACGAGCTGGCCGACGGCACCAAGGGGGTCGTCCAGCCGCTCGGCAACTTCCTCGGCGACCTCGACGCCCCGCCGTACATCCAGATGACCGGTGACGACCGCTTCGGCGGCTCGTCCGGCGAGACGCTCTACATCAACCTCGACAAGCGCGACGAGTTCAAGCGCATGCTGGTCTTCGTCTACATCTACGACGGCACGCCCGCCTTCGACCGCACCCACGCCAAGGTGGAGATCTTCCCCGGCTCGGGCCCGCGGATCGAGATCCTGCTCGACGAGCGCGAGCCGCAGGCCCGCTCCTGCGCCGTCGTGCTCATCGAGAACAAGAAGGGCGACCTGACCGTGCGCCGCGAGGTCAAGTACGTCTACGGCTTCCAGGCCGAGCTCGACCGGCTGTACGGCTGGGGCCTGCAGTGGGGCCGCGGCTACAAGACCAAGGTCTGACCGCCCGGACCGCCGGCCCCGCCCCGGGCTCGCTCAGCGGCGTTCCTGGAACTGCGGACCCTGCGGCGGCAGCGTGAACCCCTGGACCGGCTGCGGATAGCCGTACGCGGGGCCGGGGGCCGCCGCCGTCGGGGCCGGGGCCGGGGCCTGCGGCGGGTAGCCGTAGGCCGGCGCGGGCGCCGTGGGCTGCTGCGGATAGCCGTACGCCGGGGCGGCGACCGTTGGCTGGGGCTGCTGAGGGTAGCCGTATGCGGGCTGTGCGGCGGGCTGCGGGGGCACCGGGGCGGGCGCCGGCGCCGGGGCCTGCAGGGTGTACGCGTCCGGCTCGGCGGCCACCGGCACGGTCGGCGGCACCGGCTGCGGCACCGAGGTCACCTCCCCGTCCGGCCGCGGCCGCTGCGGCGGCGCCTCGACGAGGTCGCCCTCCTCGACCGCGATGCCGAACTCGGTGGCCAGCCCCTCCAGCCCCGAGGCGTAGCCCTGCCCCAGCGCGCGGAACTTCCAGCCGCCCGCCCTGCGGTACAGCTCGCCGCAGATCAGCGCCGACTCGTCGCCGGTGTCCGGGACGACGTCGAAGACCGCCAGCGGCTCGGCGTCGGCGCCCGCGGCCGTGTCGTACAGCAGGACCCGCAGGTCCGACACGAGGGCGAAGGGGCCGCCGTCCGCGGAGGCCGCGACGACCACCCGGTCGACACCGGCGTCGAGCGCGGCCAGGTCCACCTCGACCGCGTCCGTCAGCCCGGTCGGCTCGCTGCGCTTGGGCAGGTGCCGGGCGACGCCCGCCGGGTGCCGGGGCTGGTTGTAGAAGACGAAGTCCTCGTCCGTGCGCACCTGCCCGTCGGCCCCGAGCAGCAGCGCCGAGGCGTCGACGTCCGGCACCCCCGCCCCCGGGCTCCAGCGGAGCACCGCACGCACCCCCGAGGCGGTCACGGGGATGTTCGAGCCCTTCACCATCGCCTGCGTCATGCGCGTAATCCTGCCCTCCCGGGGGCCGCGCCCACAACGCGGGGCGCGGGGCGCGCCCGGCCGGGGGGAGAGATGGGGACAGTACGACACGCACCGGACGCGCGGGGGTTACCTGATTTTCACGCGCGGCGGGAACGTCCGGAGGGGGCTCACACGTACGATAATCGGCCACGGCGTCGGGGGACGCCCCCCACCTCTCCAACCTCTTCGACCACCACCTGCCACGGGGGAAAGCATGCGCCACTTCGGGCACCTCGCGCCGGACGTCCGGAACGAGCTCTTCCACCGGGAGCCCGCCGAATTCACCGCGGACTCCCCGGCCGGCACGCTCGCCGTCGCCCTCGGCGCCACCCTGTACTGCCCGGCCACCCGGCCGCGGCTCGCCGACGACGTGCTCAAGCAGGCCGCGCGCGGGGTCGTCTCGATGGTGCTGTGCCTGGAGGACTCCATCGACGACCGCGAGGTCGACGACGCGGAGGAGAACCTGGTCCGCCAGTTCGGCGAGCTGTCCCACCGGATCGGGGACGCCGACCCGCCGCTGCTCTTCATACGGGTCCGCACCCCCGGCCAGATCACCGACCTCGTACGGCGGCTCGGCGACGACGTGGCGCTGCTCTCCGGATTCGTGCTCCCCAAGTTCACGGAGGAGTCCGGGGTCCCCTTCCTGGAGGCCCTGAGCGCCGCCGAGGCGGTCTGCGGACGACGGCTCTTCGCGATGCCGGTCCTGGAGTCCCCGCAGCTGCTCCACCTCGAGACCCGCACCGAGACGCTCTACGGCATCTCCCGCACCGTCGACAAGTACCGCGACCGCGTCCTCGCGCTCCGGCTCGGCGTCACCGACTTCTGCTCCGCCTACGGGCTGCGCCGCTCGCCCGACATGACCGCCTACGACGTCCGCATCGTCGCCTCGATCATCGCCGACGTGGTCAACGTCCTCGGACGCGCCGACGGCACCGGCTTCACCATCACCGGACCGGTCTGGGAGTACTTCAAGCACTCCGAGCGCATGTTCAAGCCGCTGCTGCGGCAGAGCCCCTTCGTCCCCGAGGCCGTCGACCTGCGCGAGGCCCTCATCCAGCGGGACATGGACGGGCTGCTGCGCGAGATCGAGCTGGACCGGACGAACGGGCTGCAGGGCAAGACCTGCATCCACCCCTCGCACGTCCAGCCCGTCCACGCGCTCAGCGTCGTCTCCCACGAGGAGTGGAGCGACGCCATCGACATCCTCCACGAGGACCGCAGCGGCGGGGGCGTCCTGCGCTCGGCCTACACGAACAAGATGAACGAGGTGAAGCCGCACCGCGCCTGGGCCGAGCGCACCGTGCGGCGCGCCGAGGTCTTCGGCGTGGCGCGGGAGGAGATCGGCTTCGTCGAGCTGCTCTCCGCGTGCGTGCCGTCGTGACCGGCAACGAAAGGGAGAGTGCCGAACGCATGGCAGCGGAGCACATCTGGTCCGGGCAGTGGGTCGCCGACCGCCTCGGCGTCACCCTCCGGGGAGACGGCCTGAGCGGTCTGCTCGGCCTCGCCCTGCGCCGCAACCCCAAGCGGGCGCACCTGCTCGTCTCCAATGTGCTGGGCAAGCACGTGCCGCAGCGGCCGCACGTCGTCTACGACGCCGGGTACGGGCTCGGGATACGGGTGCGGGAACTGCTGGGCGAGCGCGAGGCCGCCCGGGCGGTGGTGCTCGGCTACGCCGAGACCGCGACCGGCCTCGGGCACGCCGTGGCCGACGGGCTCGGCACGGCCCCGTACCTGCACTCCACCCGGCGCCCGGTCCCCGGGGTCGAGGCCGTCGGCGGCTTCGAGGAGGAGCACAGCCACGCGACCTCGCACCTGCTGCTGCCGGAGGACACCCGGCTGCTGGCCGGGGACGGGCCGCTGGTGCTGGTCGACGACGAGTTCTCGACCGGCCGGACGGTGCTCAACACCGTCCGGGCGCTGCACGAGCGGTATCCGCGGCGCCGGTACGTGGTGGTCGCCCTGGTCGACATGCGGTCGGAGGCCGACCGCGGGCTGCTCGCGGAGTTCGCCGCGGACCTGGGCGCGACCGTCGACGTCATCGCCCTGGCCTCGGGCACCGTCGTCCTCCCGGAGGGGGTGCTGGAGCGCGGCCAGGCGCTGGTCGCCGCGCACGGCGCCGCCGAGCCCACCCGTCCGGCCGGGGGAGCGGCACCCCACCGGGTGCACCTGGACTGGCCCGCCGGTCTGCCCGACGGCGGCCGGCACGGCTTCACGCCCGCGCACCGCGCGCGGCTGGAGGCGGCGCTGCCCGCGATGGCGGCACGCCTGCTCGACGGCCTGCGCCTGGCCGGGGACGGCGACGGCACCGGGGACGGCCCGGCACCCCGCGTCCTCGTCCTCGGGAACGAGGAGCTCATGTACGCCCCGCTGCGGCTGGCGCAGGCACTGCAGGACGCGCTGCCGCGGGCCGAGGTGCGGTTCTCCACGACGACCCGCTCGCCGGTCCTGGCCGTGGACGACCCCGGGTACGCGATCCGTACCCGGATCTCCTTCCCGGACCACGACGACCCGGCGGACGGCCCCGGCGAGCGCTACGCCTACAACGTCGCGGGCGCCGGTTTCGACGCCGTCGTCGCCGTCGTGGACAGCGCGGGCGACACGCCCGCCCTGCACGCCCCCGGAGGGCTGCTGGCGCAGCTCGCCGGCCATACAGAAAGGCTCCTGCTCGCCGTGGTGCCCTCGTACGAACCCCGCACGCCCGCCTCGACGCTCCCGGAGCCGCTGCGCGGGCCCGCGTTCTCCTCGTACGCGCCCGACGAGGTCGGATGGCTGCTGAAGGACCTCTCCGACGTGGACCTGGAGGCCCCGACCGAGGAGCGCGAGGAGGCGATCCAGAGCGGCGGGGCGCACTACGCCGAGTCGCTGCCCGTGGAGTACCAGCCCAGTGCCGAGTACCAGGAGCTGTTCCGGGCCGCGCTGGAGGACTCCGCCGACCGGATCGCACGGGCCGTCGGCGCCGTGACCGAGCTGGTGCTCGCCGAACGCGGACCGGACGCCGTCCTGGTGTCGCTGGCCCGCGCGGGCACCCCGGTCGGCGTGCTGATGCGCCGCTGGGCGCGGCACGCGCACGGCCTGGACCTGCCGCACTACGCCGTCTCCATCGTGCGCGGCCGGGGCATCGACACCACCGCCCTGCGCTGGCTGGCCGAGCACCACGACCCCGCGCGGGCGGTGTTCGTGGACGGCTGGACCGGCAAGGGCGCCATCACCCGCGAACTCGCCGACGCGGTGGCGCCGTACGGGGGATTCGACCCGGAGATCGCGGTGCTCGCCGACCCCGGGTCGTGCGTGCGCACCTACGGAACCCGGGACGACTTCCTCATCCCGTCCGCGTGCCTCAACTCCACCGTATCCGGGCTGATCTCGCGCACCGTGCTGCGCGCGGACCTGATCGGCCCGGACGAGTTCCACGGCGCCAAGTTCTACCGCGAGCTGGCCGGCGCCGACGTCTCCAACCTCTTCCTGGAGGCGATCACCGCCCGCTTCGCCGCCGTCGCCGACGCCGTCGCCGCGGACGTCAAGGAGCTGCAGGCCGCCGACCGCACGCCCACCTGGGAGGGCTGGAAGGCCGTGGAGCGGATCAGCGAGGAGTACGGGATCGGGGACGTCAACCTGGTCAAGCCCGGCGTCGGCGAGACCACCCGGGTCCTGCTGCGCCGCGTGCCGTGGCGGGTGCTCGCCCGGCGCGGGGCAGGGCAGGACCTGGCGCACATCCGGCTGCTCGCCGAGCAGCGGGGCGTCCCGGTGGAGGAGGTGGACGACCTGCCGTACTCGTGCGTGGGACTGATCCACCCGCGCTTCACCCGGGGTGCGACCGGTACCGACGGCAAGGCGGTGGAGGCCAAGTGAAGCAGCGCCCGGAGATCGTGAAGTCCCTGGTCGCGAGCGACCTGGACCGCACCCTCATCTACTCGCCGTCGGCCCTGGCCCTGTCCGTCGCCGACGAGGAGGCGCCGCGGCTGCTGTGCGTCGAGGTCCACGAGGGCAGGCCGCTGTCCTTCATGACCGAGACCGCCGCCGTGCTGATCCAGCGGCTCGCGGCCGCCGCCGAGTTCGTCCCCGCGACGACCCGCACCCGCAAGCAGTACCGGCGCATCAACCTCCCCGGCCCGGTGCCCCGTTACGCGATCTGCGCCAACGGCGGCCACATCCTGGTCAAGGGCCACACGGACCACGACTGGAACGCCGAGATGCGCCGCCGCCTCGCCGAGGGCTGCGCGCCGCTCGCGGAGGTCCGCGAGTTCATGGCGCGCACCGCCGACGAGTCCTGGATGCGCAAGGAGCGCGTCGCCGAGGACCTGTTCGTGTACCTGGTCGTGGAGCGGTCGCTGCTCCCCGAGGGCTGGGTCAAGGACCTCGCCGAGTGGGCCGAGGAGCGCGGCTGGACGGTCTCGCTGCAGGGCCGCAAGATCTATGCCGTGCCGAAGCCGCTCACCAAGTCCGCGGCCCTGGCCGAGGTCGTCCGGCGCACCGGCGCCGACCACGTGCTCGCCGCGGGCGACTCGCTGCTCGACGCGGAGCTGCTGCTCGCCGCCCACACCGGCTGGCGCCCCGGCCACGGCGAACTCGCCGACACGGGCTGGGTCGCGCCCCACGTCGACGCGCTGGCCCTGCCGGGCGTCGCGGCGGGGGAGGAGATCCTGCGCCGGATGCTCAGCGTGGCCCGCCGCTGACCCCGCCCGACCGCACCACCCGCGTGCACGCGCTGCGCGTCGCCTCGACGCGCAGCGCGTTCGGCCGTTCACTCGCCTCGATGAAGGCGCGGGCGTCCGTCTCCGTACGACCGCCCGTCACATGCCGGGCCAGCAGCCGCTCCTCGCGGACCGCGGCGTCGGCCTCGACGAACCACAGCTCGTCCAGCAGGTCCCGGACCTCGTGCCAGCCGGGGCCGTCGTCGGCCAGGTAGTTCCCCTCCGTCACCACCAGCCGGGCCTGGGGGAGTACGGCGACCCCCGCCGCCACCGGCTCGTCCAGCGCCCGGTCGAAGTCGGGCGCGTAGACGGTGCGGCCCTGCCACGCCCGCAGCCGTCGCAGCAGATGGACGTACCCGTCCACGTCGAAGGTCTCCGGCGCGCCCTTGCGGCCGCGCAGACCGAGCCGGTCCAGCTGGGTGTTGGACAGGTGGAAGCCGTCCATCGGCACGTACGCGGCCGTGCCCGCGCCGAGCCGTGCGTCCACTCCGTCCACCAGCGAACGGGCCAGGGTCGACTTTCCCGCCGCGGGAGCGCCCGCCAGCCCGAGCAGCACTCGCCTGCCTGGCATGCTGGGCACCAGGTCGAGGACGTCATCCACGTACATGCCCGCCACCTTAAGGAGCAGCCGTGCACGAGACCAAGAACCCGCAGCTCACGCCCGAGCTGTACGAGTATGTCCTCGAGCACAACCCGGCACTGGACCCGGTCCAGGAGGAGCTGGTCGAGATCACCCACGCCCGCTTCGGCGACGCGGCGGCCATGCAGTCGGCGCGGGAGCAGGGTCCGCTGCTGGCCTTCCTGGTGCGGCTCGTCGGGGCCCGGCAGGTGGTGGAGGTCGGCACCTTCACCGGCTTCTCCGCCCTGTCCATGGCGCAGGCGCTGCCCGCGGACGGGCGGCTCCTCGCCTGCGACATCTCCGAGGAGTGGACCGCGGTCGCCCGCGAGGCCTGGGCCAAGGCCGGTGTCGCCGACCGTGTCGACCTGCGGATCGCGCCCGCGCTGGACACCCTGCGAGCCCTGCCGCGGGAGCCGTGGATCGACTTCGTCTATCTGGACGCGGACAAGGGCAACTACACCAACTACTGGGAGGAGCTGGTACCGCGGATGCGGCCCGGCGCGGTGCTCGCGGCCGACAACACCCTCTTCCACGGGCGGGTCGTGGACCGCGAGGCGACGGGTGACGCGGCCGCGATCCAGGCGTTCAACGAGCGCGTCGCCGCCGACGCGCGCGTCGAGGCGCTGCTCCTGACGGTCGCGGACGGGCTCACTCTGGCGCGCAGGCTCTGAGCGCTGGTTAATCTGTGCTCATGCCCCGTTACGAGTACCGCTGCCGTTCCTGCGGCACCACATTCGAGCTGAGCCGGCCGATGGCCGAGTCCTCCGCCCCCGCGGAGTGCCCCGCCGGGCACGACGACACGGTCAAGCTGCTGTCGACGGTCGCCGTCGGCGGCACCGCCTCGGCCTCCGCGGCCGCGGCCCCCCGCCCGGCGGCGGGCGGCGGTGGCGGTTGCTGCGGCGGAGGTTGCTGCGGCTGACGGGACGCGGCGGCGGGCGATAACCGTTCGCGGGCACAAGCCCCCGCGCCGGACGTCGCGAGCGGCGCCGTGCGGCGGCTGGCGGCGGCCCAGGCCGCCATCGCCTCGGCGAAGGCACCGCCCGGGCTGCGGGACCGTACGCCGCGCACCCTGCCCGGCCGGGTGCACCGGCTCCTCGGCGGCGAGGCCGGTCGGGACCTCGCACCGGCGGAGCGGACCCGGGCACGCCGGCTGGCCGCGCGGCTGCCCGCACTCATCGCGGATCTGGAGGCCTGCGGACTGCCGCACACCGTCGTGCACGGCGACTTCCATCCGGGGAACTGGCGTCATGACGGGCGGCGCATCGTGATGGTGGACTTCGCCGACGGCCACTTCGGCCACCCGGTGCTCGACGGCCTGCGGCCACGCGGGTTCCTGGACGCCCGCAGCTGGGAGCACGCCGCCGACGCCTGGGTCCGGACCTGGTCGGCACTGGTGCCCGGATCCGATCCGCGGCGGGCGCTCACCGTCGGCGAACCGCTGGCGCATCTCATGTACGCCGTCCGCTACCAGGAGTTCCTGGACAACATCGAGCCCAGCGAGCGGGTGTACCACGAGGGCGATCCGGCCGGGGAGATCCGCGCGGCGCTCTCCTGCGCCATGCCTTAGGCCGTCCTCACCCTTTGCGGAGGCCCTGGTGGCACACGCCGGGGGGAGTGCCGGTGGGTGGGCGCGAGAGGGCGGGACGGTCTCATGGCCGAGGAGAGCCGAGGAGGGCTAAGGCCGCCCTGAGGCGCGGTCCTCGCGGATGGCGGCGACGACCCGTGCCGCGGTGTCCCGTACCGCCGCCGTCTCGGTGAGGAAGTGCCACCAGTCGGGGTGCCGGCCCTGCAGCCCGTCGACCGCGCGGTCCAGCCGGGCGACCGCGTCGTCGAGGGGGCGCGCGTGGCGCGGTTCGGGGGTCGTACGGCCCTGCATGGCGAGCCGCTGGGCGTCCCGGACGGCGAACCGCGTGCGCTCGATCTCGCCCTGCGGGTCCTTGCTGACCTCGTTGAGCCGCCGCAGCCGGTCCCCGGCCGCGGACACCGCCGCGTCGGCGTCGTCGAGCAGCGCCCGTACCGTGCCGAGCTGGGCCGTCGCGTCCGGCCAGCGCTGCTCGTCCCGCGCCTTCGCCGCTTCGGAGAGCTTCTGCTCCGCGCGGCCCACGGCCTCCGCCGCCCGCTCCGGCACGTGCTGCAGGTCCTGCCAGCAGGCCATGCTGAAGCGGCGGCGCAGCTCGCTGAGGATCGGCTCGACGCCCTCCGTGCGGGTCGCCAGGGCCTGGGTCCTGGTGCGCAGCGACACGACCCGCTTGTCGATCTCACGGGCCCGCTCCGGCAGCCGTTCGGCCTCCATGCGGATGGTCTCGGCCGTGCGCAGCACCTCGTCGGCGCGCCGGATGGTCTCCTGGACGCCGTGCGTGCCGGCGCCCTGGTTGAGCTTGGTCAGTTCCGGGCCGAGAGCGGCCAGTCTGGCCGCGAGGTCGTCCGCGCGCAGACCCGAGGCGCGTACCGCGTCCAGGGCGTTGGAGGCGGCCAGCAGGGCCTGCCGGGCCCGTTCGACGGCGGGGGCGAGACGGGCGAGTTGCGTCTCGGCCTTGTCCAGCAGCGGGGTGAGCCCCCGCGTGAAGGCGTCCAGGTCGTTCCGCGCGCGGACCAGGTCGTCCTTGGCCCTGGTGAGCTCGGTGCGGGCGCGGGCCGCGGTGCCGGCCTCCAACTCGTCGCGGTCCAGGTCGTAGGCGTCGACCGCCGCGATGTAGGCGGCGCTGACCTGGTCGATGCGCTCGCCCAGCGCGCGGAAGTCCTCGCTCGCGCGCCGCGCGGCGGGGGAACTGTCGACGGCGGTGATGGTCTCTATGGAGATGACCAGGTCACGCTGGGCCGTGTCCAGCTCGTAGAAGGCCTCCGCGGCGGCGTCCTTCGCGGCCTGGGCGTCGGCGCGCAGATTGTCCCCGCGCCGCCACCACGAGCGTGCCGTCGTCACAGTCGCCCTCTCCCGCAGGTCCGCCGCCGGTGGTTGTCCGCTCCAGTCTCCCACCTGGCTGGGACGAATACACGGGCCGGGCGGTTGCGGTCAGCGGCCGGCTTCCGTGACGCTGACCGAGCCGTCGCCCGTACGGACCGTCACGACGTGGCTGCTGGACTCGTCACGGGGCACCTCGACGCTGACGTGCCCGTCGCCGGAGCGCGCGGAGACCTTGTAGGCCTGGCGGGGCAGCGCGACGCCGACCCGGCCGTCGCCGCTCGTCGCCTCGACGCGGTCGGGCACCTCGCTGAAGGCCAGCTTCACCGAGCCGTCGGAGGTGTGCGCGCTGACCACGCGGGGGGCGATGCCGGTCGCGTCGATCCGGCCGTCGCCGCTGGACAGCCGCAGCGGGCCGGTCACGTCCCGGACCACGACGGAGCCGTCGCTGGTGCTGAGCTTCAGCGGGGTGCTGAAGCCGCTCGCCTCCACGCGGCCGTCGCCGTTGACCACCGTCAGGTTCACCCCGCGCGGCCCCAGCACCTCGTGGCGTACCGAGCAGTCCTGCGCCACGCCCTGGCACTTGGTGCGGAACGTCAGGGTGTGCCCGCTCATCGACCAGGTGGCCTTCGGGGTGTCGCCGAGCACGGCCCAGCCGTCGAACCTCCGGGTGACCCGGACCTACTTGACGTCGGCCGGCTTCACCACGACCTCGCTGTCCGAGGAGTCGATGGTCAGCTCGTTCCCGTCGAGCGCGAAGCTCTTGCGCTCCGGCTCGGTGTCGTCCGAGGCGTTCGCGCAGGCGGACGCCGTCCCGATCAGCGCCACGACGCCCGCGGCGGCGGTGAGGGTCCTCAACGTGCGGATGCTCTTCGTCATACCCAGGACGCTACGGAGCGCCCGTTGTGCCCGGAATCGGGCCGCCCACCGGAAGCGGGGTGGGGAAAACCCCCGCCCCGCCCGGGGGTTCGACGGCCGCTCTCGTGGCGGGCGGTGGGGACGGTGCGGCCGGCCGGGGCCCGCCGCTGTGCACCGTCCGCCACGAGCACGCGCCGCCGCTCCCGGGGGCCGCGTGAGCGTCAGGCTCCGGGACGGGCGATCTCCACGTTCTCCAGCACCCCGAGGGCGTCGGGGACGAGGACGGCCGCCGAATAGTAGGTGCTGACGAGATAGGAGATGATCGCCTTCTCGTCGATCCCCATGAACCGTACGGAGAGACCGGGCTCGTACTCGTCCGGAATTCCCGTCTGGTGCAGGCCGATCACGCCCTGGTTGTCCTCGCCGGTGCGCATCACCAGAATCGAGGTCGTGTTCTCGCGGGAGATCGGGATCTTGTTGCAGGGAAGAATCGGGAGACCCCGCCACGACGGCACGTGATGGCCGTGGAAATCGATGGTGTGCGGGACCAGGCCGCGGCTGTTGAATTCCCTTCCGATCGCCGCGATGGCGCGCGGATGGGCCAGCAGGTACTGGGCGCCCCGGCGCCGGCTGATCAGCTCGTCGAGGTCGTCGGGGGTGGGCGGGCCGGAGTGCGTGGTGATGCGCTGCCGGTAGTCGGCATTGTGCAGCAGCCCGAACTCGCGGTTGTTGACCAGTTCGTGCTCCTGCCGTTCGCGCAGTGCCTCGATGGTCAGCCTCACCTGCTGCTCGACTTGGTTGTAGGGCTGGTTGTACAGGTCGGCGACGCGGCTGTGGACCTTCAGCACGGTCTGGGCGACGCTCAACTCGTACTCGCGCGGCGAGAGTTCGTAATCCACGAATGTGCCGGGCAGTTCCGGCTCCCCGATGTGTCCCGAGGCCAGCGCGATGGCCTTCTCGCCGTACCTGTTCTGCGCCTGCTGGGTGCCGCTGACGAAGCTCGCCACGTGCTCGCGCAGTCCGTCGGCCTGCTGCATGGCGGCCTGGAAGGCCTGGCGCGGCAGGGCGAGCGCGGTGACGGCGGTGGCCGCCTTGGCGGTGTACTCCCAGGTGCCGTCGGCGCCGGCCAGCCCCTCGGAGCCGAAGTGGTCGCCGTCGGCGATCGTGCCGATCACGCCCTGGCCGTTCCACTTGGCGGGAGCCAGTTTGTTGATCTTCCCGTGGGCGACGAGGAAGACGTGGTCGGCGGGCTGCCCGGCCGACACGATGGTCTCGCCGGCCGCGAACTCCCGTTGCTCGAACTGCCCGGCGAGCGTGGCCAGCACCGACGTGTCCCCGAAGCCGCGCAGCACGGGCAGTTCTCCGAGCTCCGCCGGGATCACCCGGACCTCGGAGCCGGTCTGCACGAAGTCGACCCGTCCGTCGCCCACCGAGTAGCTGAGCCGCCGGTTGACCCGGTAGGCGCCGCCCGCGGCCTGGACCCACGGCAACACGCGCAGCAGCCAGCGCGAGGTGATTCCCTGCATCTGCGGCGCCGATTTGGTGGTCGTCGCCAAATTCCGCGCCGCAGCGGTGCTCAGACTCTGCTGAGACTGGCCGTTCCCCGTCGCCGCCTCCGCCGCGACACCCGGCTCAACCGTCATGAATGGTCCTTCCCTTGCGGCCTGATGGCCCACGCGCACAAAGCGTGGTTAAGGCAATCAATTCACGGTGAAACGAGTTCTTCTCGCCTTGCCCCCTGCCCTCTGCCGCTTTCCTTCGGGAAGCTACCCACCGGGCGGAGCGTCCTGTACTCACTCATTCGAGTGAGTGTGCGGAACGCTCCCCTCTTCGGCGGGCGGCGCCTTCGGTGCGGTCGGCGGGTGTTGTCCCGTTCCCGGCGCCGAGTACCGGGCGCGGACTGGAATGCCTGGCATGTCCATGGTTGGGGTGTCCGGATCCGCGCGGAACATCTCGTTCCGGGGACGTTCTGTCGTCCCTCCCGGTTAATCGCGTGCTATTCCCGATGTCCGCCATCGAAGATGAGGAAAACGTCACGCGCCCCCGGGAAGATCTCAGGAGGGCAGCTGGCGTACGCTGTACGGCTGAGAGCGGGTCGCAGAAGAACCGCTTCTGCGCGATACCGCCTCACACCCCGAGGGCGCCGCGCACTCGCCGGGAGAGGAGGACGCGGTGTTGATCGGAGCAGGCTCCCTGTTCGATTCACCGTGGATCTACGCCCTGGTCGCCGCGTCCATCGTGCTCGACGTCTTCCTGCCGGTGATGCCGAGCGGCGTCCTGCTGATCTCCGCCGCCACGGCCGGCACCGCCACCGGCGGCAGCGGCAACGACATCCTCGACGTGGTCGCCCTGCTGCTCTGCGCGGCCGTCGCCTCCACCATCGGCGATCTGGCCGCCTACCGCCTCGCCTGGCGCGGCGGCGAGTGGATCGACCAGCACGTCGCGCACTCCCGCCGGCTCTCCACCGCCCAGGAGATCCTCGGCGCGGTCCTCGCCCGCGGTGGCGGCGCGCTCGTCGTGCTGGCCCGCTTCGCCCCGGCCGGCCGCTCCGTCGTCAGCCTCACCGCCGGTGCCGCGCACCGCCGCATCCGCGAGTTCCTGCCCTGGTCGGCACTGGCCGGCCTGGCGTGGGCCGCGTACAGCGTGGGCCTCGGCTACGCGGGCGGCCAGTGGCTCGGCGCAGGCTGGCTCGGCACCGCCACCTCCGCCGTCGCCCTGATCGGCTCCGGCTCGCTCGCCGCGTACGTCTTCCGCCGCGAGCGCCGCGCCCACCAGGTCGTACCGGTGACGCTGCCCGCCCAGGCCGCCGCGCCCGACCGAGCGGCCGTCGCCGAGGCCCGCTGACGCACCGCGCGGGGTCCCGGCGGCCGTCGATGGCGGCCCCTGGGAACCCGTGACAGCATCGATACGGACATCAACCGGTCTCGGGGGCACGGACGGATCGGAGACCCCCCGATGCCACTCGGACCGCTCACCGGCCTGGCGGCCGTGATCCTTGCCGCCGTCTCCTACGCGCTCCAGGGCGACACCCCGGGGATCGGGAGTTCCGGGACAGCGATCAGGGCGTTCTACCTCGTCCACGACACCAGGCAGGGCGTCAGTCTCTACCTGCTGCTCGTCGCGGGACTGTTCCTGGTCTTCTTCGCCGGCTACCTGCGGCACGTCCTCGCCGCGTCCGACCGCACCGGCTGGCTGCCCCAAGTGGCCTTCGCCGGCGGCATCCTGGCGGCCCTCGGCTTCTGGATCAGCGCGGGGCTCACCCTCGCCCTCGTCGAGGCCAGTGACCGGGCCCTGGTCGGCGGCGGCGCGCTCCAGGCACTCAACGCCCTGGGCAGCGACCTGTTCATGCCGATCCTGGCCGGCATCGGGGTCATGCTGCTCGCGGCGGGACTGGCCGTCTCGCGCACCGACGGCGGTCCGCTGCCGCACTGGCTGGGGTGGACGGCCTTCGTCCTGGGCGTGCTGATGTTCATCCCGTACGCCGGATTCATCGGCCTCGGGCTCGCCGGGCTGTGGGTCATCGGCGTGTGCGTGCTGCTGCTGCTCGAGCCGGAGCAGCGGGGGAGCGGGGCGGGCGGGCCCGGTCAGCCGCGGAACAGCACCGCCCGCTGATACGCCCCGGGCGTCACCCCGAAGTACCGCCCGAACCAGCGGTGCAGATGGCTCTGGTCCGCGAATCCCGCCTCCGCGGCCGCCTCCGCCGTGCTCCGCCCCGCCGCCAGCAGCCGCCGCGCCCGGCGCAGCCGCAGCTGCCGCCGGAAGTCGCTCGGCGGCATCCCGTACTCGGCCCGGAACGCCCGGTACAGCGCGTACCGGCTGCAGCCCGCCGCCTCGGCCAGCGCCGGGGCGGGCAGGTCCAGCGCGTACGACTCCTCCAGCAGCGCCCGCGCCCGCCGCACCGCCCGCGCCTGACCACCGGGGGAGATCACCCGGTCGCGGGGCGGGCGGGTCGCGCCCAGCCGCACCATCGCCGTCACCGAGGCCGTCAGCCACTCGTCCCGCACGAGGTCCCCGCCACCGCCCACCAGCGCGCCGTGCAGCCCCATGAGGGCCCGTGCCAGCACCGGGTCCTCGCGCACCGGCCGCTCGAACAAGGGCATCGCGGGCGGGGCCGCCCCGCCGTCCGCGGCGTCGGCGAGCACCTCGCGCACCACCTCGGCCCGATGTGCACGATCCGGTACGTGAGGCCGAGCTCCTCCGCGGCCTCCCCGTCGTGCGGGTCGTCCGGGTTGAAGGCCATCACCATGCCCGTCGTGCTGGTGTGCATCCCGCCCCGCGCGTGGAAACGCTGCGCCCCGCTCTCCGTCACCGCGAACGAGTACGCGTCATGGCTGTGCCGGTGGAAGACGTGGCGTACGAAGTGCGCGTGCATAGCCTCGACCGGCCGCGCCGGATCACGCCAGTAGCGGGCCCAGTCGTCGATCCCCCCATTGCGGGCGCACCAGCGTTCAAGACGGCGGGCCGGCCGCGCCGTCCCGGCCGACGAGCTGAAACTGTTCGGGCTCGGGCTCCACGGGCCGCGCGGCGTGGTCGACAAGGTCACCAAGGGCTCCGGTTGCACGGCTGAGCCGGGCGGGGTGAAGGGCGGGCGAAGGAGCCGGGCCGGGACCGCCTACCGCTTCCTGCGGTACGCGGTCCCGTCCGGCGACCGCTCGAGCCAGCCGCCCTCCACCAGGTAGCGGCGCAGCGCCGCGCAGTCGTCGTGCACCGTCCGCAGCGCCTCGTTGACCTCGCGCTCGTGGTAGTCCCGCCCCGGCCGGAACAGCGTCTCCGTCAGATGCCGCAGCAACTGCTCGCGCCGCGCCGCGCGGCGCGGGATGACCGTGAGCCGCCCCTGCGAGAACAGGGCCGACACCGCATGCGCACCGCTCTCGGACACAGCGCATTCCTCCATGCTCGGGATGACACATTCCGCCGGGCAGCCTGACACGCGGGCCTGACCGGGGCACGCGAATTTCGGCTGGCACGATAGGGACATGAGCATCGTCAAGATCAACGTTCTGACCGTCCCGGCCGAGCAGCGCGAGGTCCTCGAGAAGCGGTTCGCCTCGCGGGCGGGCGCCGTGGAGAACTCGGACGGCTTCGAGTGGTTCGAGCTGCTGCGCCCGGTCGAGGGCACGGACAGCTACCTCGTCTACACGCGCTGGCGCAGCGAGGAGGACTTCCAGAAGTGGATGTCCGGTCCGATGCAGGCCGCGCACCGTGGCGGCGGCGAGGCCGGAGCGGAGCGGCCGAAGCCTGCCGCAACCGACTCGAACCTGTGGTCTTTCGAGGTCGTCCAGCAGGCGGCACCGAAGCAGAGCTGACGCTCTCGCCCAGGGCCGCGGCAGCGCGCCCCCGGCTGCCCAAGGGCCCGGGGGCGCGCGCTTCGCCCTGTCACCGGTGGACGGGTCGGTGAGGCGCGGTACGGCGGCCCGGTACGGCGGCCCGGTTCTGCGAGGGCGGTGCCCAGGCGGCGCATTCCGTCCTCGAGGTCGTGGTCGCAGGGGTTCGCCGCGTATCGCTGTCACAAAGGTGGTGGGCGTCTTGTCCTCGCTTCGGACCAACCCTGTTTGGAGGAAGACATGAGCGCTGAGCACGCACACCTGCCCCCGGGCGTCGAGGTGATCGCGACCCTGCCGGAGGCGGCGGCCCGGATTCCGGCCGGTGCCGAGGCCAGGACCATCCGGGTCACCCTGCCGCCCGGTGACCCCGGCGCTCCGCCGCACCGGCACCCCGGACCGATCTTCGGCTACGTGGCCGAGGGCGAGGTCCTCTTCGAGCTGGAGGGTCAGCCGCCCCGGGTGCTCAAGGCCGGTGACGCTCTGTTCGAGCCCGGGGGCGATGTGATCCACTACCAGGGCGCCAACAACCTTCAGGACGCGCAGTCGCAGCTGGTGGTGATCCTGTTCGCGCCGCCTGGTACCCCGGTTCTGACCGTGGTCGGCGCGGAGGAACTGGCCGAACGGCGACACCTGCGGGTCACCCGGCCATGATGGCGACCGGCATCGGGTCGGCACCGCTTTAGGAGCTCGACCCGTGCGCGGCCCGGCGGCCCCGCGCGGCGCCCCGCGTGCGCGGGGCGCCGCCGCCCACCGTCCTCGCGATATCCGTTTGTCGACGTGGATCACTCCGAGTCAGGCTGTGCACATGAACCGGCCGCTGCTCTTCCTCGACGTCGACGGCCCGCTCAACCCGTACGCGGCCAAGCGCAGCAGGCGGCCCGAGGGCTACACGACGCTGCGGGTGCCGATGCCCGGGATCGCCGCCCGTCCGCTGCGCGTGTGGCTCAACCCCTCCCACGGCCAGGCGCTGCTCGGACTGGGGTACGAACTGTGCTGGGCCACCACGTGGATGGCGGAGGCGAACCGGTGGATCGGCCCGGTCATCGGACTGCCCGAGCTGCCGTACGTCGACTTCGGGGCCGTGCTGTTCGCCCAGCGGCCCGACCTGGTGCACTGGAAGACCGAGACGCTCGTGGCGTACGCCGCCGGCCGCCGCTTCGCCTGGGTCGACGACGAGCAGAGCCCGGCCGACGCGTCCTGGGTCGCCGAGCACCACACCGCGCCCGCCCTGCTGCACCACGTCGACCCGCGCGTGGGCCTCGCCGAGGCGGACTTCACCGCGCTCTCCGCCTTCGCCTCGTCACCGGGGTGACCCGGTCGCGCGGGCGGTTCCGGATGCTCTCGCGTGATCAGGCCGCGGGGCGGTGGGGGCCGGGGCGGTCCTGGTCCTGGCCGCACAGCTCCGTGGTCAGTTTGGTGAGCAGGGCCGCCAGTTCGGCGTGGTGCTCCGGGTTCCAGTCGCCGAGGAGATCGGCGAGGACCTTGCGGCGGGCCTCGGTGAGCAGCGCCGCGACCTCCTGGCCGCGCTCGGTGAGGACCAGGGGGTTGCCCTGGCGGACGGCGTAGCGGCGCTCCTCGACCTCGAAGGCGGCACCCTCGATGACCGTGTAGGGCACGGTGGTCTGCAGGGCGAGGTCGACGGGGTCGGCGGAGCCGGTGCGCGCGATGTACAGCAGCAGCCAGCTGGCCGCCGGCTGGAGATCGAGACCGGCCAGGTCGGTGATCCGTACGTACAGGTCGCGGCGGGCCTCGCGGCTGCCGAGGACGCTGAGGCCGCGGGCGATCTCGTCGAGGGAGGAGCGGTCGACGGGGTTGGTGCCGATCGTCTCGCTCGCGTCGGGGACGGTGACCGAGCGCCGCAGCGGCTGCTCCTTGAGGAACCAGCCCAGGACGAAGGCGACCGCGCAGACCGGAACCGCCCACACGAAGACGCTGGTGATGGCCGTGGAGTACGCGTGCAGCACCGGGTCGCGCAGGGCCGCCGGGAGCTGCCGGACGCCCCGCGGGTCGGACTGGACCGTGGCCGGGTCGAAGCCGGGCGGCAGGGTGAGCCCGGCCAGGGCCGCGGTGATCTCGCGGGCGAGGCTGGTCGAGAAGATCGTGCCGAAGATGGAGACGCCGAAGGCGGCCCCGATGGAACGGAAGAAGGTGGCGCCGGAGGTGGCCGCGCCCAGGTCCGCGTAACCGACCGCGTTCTGCACGGCGAGGATCAGCACCTGCATGACCAGGCCGAGTCCGAGGCCGAAGACGAGGAGGTACAGGCTCAGCACCCAGACCTCGGTGGTCTCGTCGAGCCGGTGCAGCAGGAGCAGGCCGACGATGGTGACGCCGGTCCCGGCGATCGGGAAGACCTTGTAGTGGCCGGTGCGGGAGACGATCTGGCCGGAGGCGGTGGAGGACACCAGCATGCCCACCACCATCGGGATCATGTGGACGCCGGACCAGGTCGGCGAGTAGCCGTGCACGACCTGGAGGAAGGTCGGCAGGAAGGTCAGCGAGCCGAACATGGCGAAGCCGATGACGAACGAGATCACCGAGCACAGCCAGAAGGTGCGGATACGGAACAGCCGCAGCGGCAGCACCGGTTCCTCGGCGCGCCGCTCGATGGCGACGAAGACCGCGATCAGCGCCATGCCGAGCACCGCGAGCCCGATGATCCGCCAGGAGCTCCAGGCCCAGGTCGTACCGCCCAGCGAGGTCGTCAGCACCAGGCAGGTCGCCGCGGCCGCCACCACCGCCATGCCCCAGTAGTCGATGCGGTGCGTGGTGCGCCGCACCGGGATGTGGAGCACGGCCGCGATCACGGCGAGCGCCACGATCCCGAGCGGCAGGTTGACGTAGAACACCCAGCGCCAGCTGAGGGTGTCCACGAAGAGCCCGCCCAGCAGCGGCCCGAGGACGCTGCTCGCGCCGAACACCGCCCCGAACACGCCCTGGTAGCGCCCCCGGTCGCGCGGCGGCACGATGTCGCCGACGATCGCCATGGACAGCACGATCAGCCCGCCGCCGCCCAGGCCCTGCAGGGCGCGGAAGGCGATGAGCTCGCCCATGCTCCGGGAGAGGCCGCACAGCGCCGAGCCGATCAGGAAGATCACGATGACGGACTGGAAGAGCTTCTTCCGCCCGTACATGTCGCCGAGCTTGCCCCACAGCGGCGTGGCGGCGGTGGAGGCGAGCAGATAGGCCGTGACCACCCACGAGAGGTGCTTCAGGCCGCCCAGGTCGCTGACGATCGTCGGCAGGGCGGTGGAGACGATCGTCTGGTCCAGCGCGGCGAGCAGCAGCCCGAGCGCCAGCGCACCGATCGCGACGTACACGGACCGCTTGTCGGTCACTTCCGCCGGGCCGTCCGCCGCGGCCCGCCCCGCGGGGGCGGTGGTGTCGTCGTGCGCCATACGGGCTCGTTCCGCTCGGATACCGGCGGCACCGGTACCGCGTTCACGTCACTTCTCTATAAATATTCACACCATTTCCACAAGATTGGCTCCGTTTGTACGACCGTCGGGGACGGAGACGCCTGGGCACCGGGCGTGGGCGGTCTGCATAATCACTGCGTCTGTCAGGACGTGGGGAGGGGGCGCCGGTGGCGTCGGACACGCCGGGATCACCGGCTTCGCACGAGGAGCACGAGTACGAGTCCCTGCGGGTGCGGCCGTACGTGCCGGGGCCGGGGGAGTACGAGGACGTGGAAGAGCCCGTTCCGGCCGATGTCGCGGTGGGGGCGGCCGAGGCCTTCCCGCTGCCCGAGGCGGAGCCGTCGACGCAACCCGTGGCGCCCGAGGGCGCGGATGAGGCAGGGGAGGACGACACCGACGTCATCGACCTCGGCACGGTCTCCTCCGACCGGCTGCCGGTGCCGGTGACCGCCACCTCCCGCGAACTGGTGCCCTACCCCTCCCGCGCCGTGAGCAGGCGGCGCGCCGGAGCCCACCGCCGCCGCCGCGGCGCGGTCATCGCGGGCACGGGCCTCGCGGCGGTCGGACTCGCCGTCGGCGCGGTGTTCGTCACCGCCCAGCTGACCGGCATACCGGACCGCACCGAGGCAGCCCCCGACCAGGGCACCTCCGAGCCCGCGGTCGAGCTGCCGCCGTCTGAGCGGCCGTCTGCTTCCGCCTCGCGCTCGGCGTCGCCCAGTGTCACGCCCTCCACGCTCGCGGCCACCCGCGGGACGGCCTCGGCCACGGCGGGGTCCCCGACGCCCAGCGCCACCGCGTCGCTGCCGACCGCCTCCGCGAGCGGTCAGGTGTCCCGGGCCCCCAGCTCGTCGCCGTCGGCCGTGCCCGCGACCCTGCAGAGCGGCGACAGCGGCCCCGCCGTTGTCGACCTGCAGAACCGTCTCAAGCAGATGCACCTCTACTACGGCCCCTCCGACGGCGACTACGACCGTAAGGTCCGGGACGCCGTGGCCCGCTTCCAGTTCTTCTACGGCGTCCAGGGCGACCCCGAGGGCGTCTACGGGCCGAACACCCGGGCGGCCCTGGAGTCGAAGACCGGAGCGACGCAGGACCCGGACTCCGGCGGCAACGACGGCCACGGCTGGGGCTGATCCCGCCGGATCCGCCGGATCCGTCGCGTACGGTCCGCCGAATCCGTCACGCACCGCCCGCCCGGGGTGCGGTCCCGGGCGGGCGCCGTGATGTCCGGCTGCGGGGGCTCCGGCAGGATGGGGGGCGTGGCGATCGAGGACTTCGGGCTCAGGGGCTTCCAGCTGGTACTGCTGCGGCGGATGGCCGACCACCGGCCCGAACTGGTGGAGGAGGCGCTGCGCGCGCTGGGGGCGAGCCGTACCGAGATGCGCGAGGCGAACCGCCGCTGGCAGGCATGGGGGCATGCCCGGGGCTTCCCGCGGGGCGAGCGCCGCTACCGGGCGGTGCTCGGGCCGCCCGAGGCCGTGTCCCGGCGGCGGGTGGGGGATCTGACCTGCCCGGCGCTGCTGTGGCCGGTGCCGCTGTGGCCGACTCTGAGGTTCGAGGTGCTGTGCGCTCCGGCCGGCGGGGCGATCTGGAACGAGTGGCTGGTCCGCGCGCCGGGGGAGGAGGGGCCGCGGCTCTCGGTACCGGACGACCTCACCCCCTGGTCCTGCACCGTGGACGAGGTGGCCCGGGCGTTCCCGCCCGCGCGGCCGCTGGAGGGCGACGCCCCCACCCGCTGGCGGCTGGAGTTCACCGACCCGCAGGCCCCGCCGGGGAGCAACCGCCGTACCGCGGGCTTCACTTACGGGCTGCTCCAGTACGTCGACGGGGGCGCCGCCACCGCGTAGCCGGGCCTTGGCACCCTCCCCCCTGGCGGAACCCCCTCACGGTTTTGTATCGTGTAGGAACAAAGTGGTTCCGCCCGTTTCCCCTGACCGGCGGGCGGGCCACTTGTTTGTACGTTCGAGGGAGCCCCATGCTGTCGCCGTCCACCGTCATCCCCGCCCGCGCGCTGCTGCTGGACATGGACGGCACACTGGTCAACTCCGACGCCGTCGTCGAGCGCTGCTGGCGGCGCTGGGCCGCGACGCACGGGCTCGACGGCGACGCGGTGATGAAGGTGGTCCACGGCCGGCAGGGCTACGCCACGATGGCGGCGCTGCTCCCGGACCGCCCGATGGCGGAGAACCACGCGGACAACGCCCGCATGCTCGCCGAGGAGACCGCCGACGTCGAGGGCGTGGTCCCGGTCGACGGAGCCCCCGCGTTCATGGCCGCGCTGCAGGGCCGCCCGCACGCGCTGGTGACCTCCGCCGACGACACCCTGGCCCGGGCCCGGATGGACGCCGCCCGGTTGCCGCTGCCCGGCGTGATGGTCACCGCGGAAAGCGTCAGCGCGAGCAAGCCGGACCCGGAGGGCTTCCTCAAGGGCGCCGCCGAGCTGGGCTTCGGCCCCGAGGACTGTGTGGTCTTCGAGGACTCCGAGGTCGGCATCGCGGCCGCCAAGGCCGCCGGGATGCGCGTGGTCGGCGTCGGCCCCCGTGCCGCGGCCCACGAGCCCACCGTGCACGTCGACTCCCTCGCGCAGGTCCGCGTCGAGGTCGCCGCCGACGGCGGCCTGCTCCTCCACATCGGCTAGACCCCTGCCGGGCCGGGGCCGCACGGTCGGCCCCGGGCCCGGTGTGCCGCCGGCCCCGCCAGCCGGCGGAAATCCCCGTGTGCCCCGGGCCGGCGGGGTGACATGCTGGCCGGGTGAGCGTCGTGAACGGACCCGAGATCGGCATCAGCTTCGCCTCCGCGCTGCGGCTCTTCGCCGCGGCGGGACGGCGCGAGGGACGGACGTCCGTCGTCACCGACGGGGTGTCCACCCTCGGGCACGTCGTGGAGTCGCTCGGGGTCCCGCTCACCGAGGTCGGCCGGCTGCTGGTCGACGGACGGGAGGTCCCCGTCTCGCACGTGCCGGTCGCCGGCGAGTACGTCGAGGTCCAGCCCGTCGTGCGGCCGCAGTCGGTGCCCGGGGCGCCGCTGCGCTTCCTGCTCGACGTGCACCTGGGCACGCTCGCCCGGCGGCTGCGCCTGCTGGGGGTGGACGCCGCGTACGAGAGCGCGGACATCGGCGACCCCGCCCTGGCCGCCCGGTCGGCCGCCGAACGGCGGGTGATGCTCTCCCGGGACCGCGGTCTGCTGCGCCGCCGTGAACTGTGGGCGGGCGCGTACGTCTACAGCGACCAGCCGGACGAGCAACTGCGCGACGTACTGGGCCGGTTCGCTCCCGTCCTCGCACCCTGGACCCGCTGTACCGCCTGCAACGGGCCGCTGCGGGACGCCGACAAGGACGCGGTCTGGGAGAAGCTGGAGCACGGCACCCGCCGCAGCTACGACGTGTTCGCGCAGTGCGTGGTCTGCGAGCGCCCCTACTGGCGCGGCGCGCACCACGCCCGGCTGGAGGCGATCGTCCAGGACGCGGTGAGCGAGTTCGGCGGCGGGCTGCCCGCCGTGCCCTCCGCCCGCGGGCCCGAGGGCACCTGAGAGGCGTCTCGCGCAGGGTCGCGGTGAATTCCGGGCGCAGCGCCGCCAGTGCGTGGTCCGCCTCGTAGGCGGCGAACATTCGCGCCGCGGGGTGGGCGTGCGTCCACAGCGCCCCCGCCACCATGAACGCGGCGCCGGTGCACCGCATGGCGTCGTGCGCGCCGAGCTCGGGACGCGGGCCTGCGCGAGCCGGGCCATGGCCTCGGCGTTGCCGATGTCGGCCCGCTCGTACTCCGCGGCGACCCGCACGGACACATCGCCTTCCAGGATCGCGGTCTGAGTGCTGATCAGGTCGCAGAGCACCGGGCGTCCTGCCAGTGACTCCCCACGACCGCTGCCGGCCGGCCGGCCGGTCGCCGCGTTCGCGGACGCCGGTCTGCGGGGCGGCGCCGCCATCCGCGGCGAGCGCGCGGCCGCCGGCGGCCACCACGGGCCCGGCGGGTGATCCGGGCCGTGACGGTGGGACCGGCCGGCCCGAAGCGCCCGCCGGGCCCTCGACCCCGCGGCCAACGCCCGTCCGCGGTCCGAGGCCGAACGCCTCACCGGTGTCTCCCTGCCCGTCGCCGCCTGGACAAGCACCCCCAAAGGGCCACAACCCGCGGTAACTGTGACTCACGGCACAGCACGTGCGCTTCACGATTCGCCGCAGCGTCTACTCCCCAGTAGCAACGATCGCTACGGTACTGCGCAACCGGTTCCGCCGTGCGGAACGTAGTCGGACGGGCGCGCAGCGTGGCCGACCGGCGGGATCGGGCTGTCCGTCGTCCGAGCAGCCTGGAGAGCGCATGCGTCGCCGTCACGGCAGCCGCACGATCCGCACCCGGATCCTCGCCCTGGTGCTGATCCCCGTCGTCGTCCTCGTCCCGCTGTGGACCTTCGCCGTGGTGTCGGTGACGGGCGAACTGCGCGATCTCATCCGGCTGCAGAGCGTGTACGTCCACTACGGGTCGCCGGTCGACACGGCCGTCGGCCAGATCCAGATCGAACGACGGCTGTCCGCCGCGTACCTGGCCTCCGGGAGCAGCAGGACCGCGCTGGCCGACCTCACCGCGCAGCAGCGGCACACCGACGAGGTGATCGCCGCGATGCGCGACGCCATCGAGGACCGGGACGAGCGCGGTGACCTCAGCGCCGGCCAGAGCCGGGTGCTCACCAGGGCGCTCGCCGCCGTCGACCGGCTGCCCGCGCTGCGCCGCGAGGTCATCGCCGGACGCATCGACTGGGCGCGCGCCGTGGACCGGTACACCGACGTCGTCCGGCCCACCTTCGAGGTCCAGACCGGCCTGACCGCCCTGCAGAACGGGCAGCTCGCCCGCGAGGCGCAGAACGTGGCGGAACTGGTCCGCGTGCGCGAGTTTGTCTCCCGCGAGGACGCGCTGGTCACCGGCGGGCGGGTCGCGGGCGGCTTCACCGCGGCGCAGTTCCGCGTGCTGGCCGCCACGATCGAGGACCGCCGGGTCTTCCAGCGCACCTACGTACCGGCCCTGCCCGACGACTCCCGCGCCCTCTTCGCGGAGTTCGAGCGCGGCCCTCTCTACCGGTCGCTGGCCGGGGGCGAGGACGCCCTGCTCCGCGCCGGTGCGAGCGGCACCGGGAAGGTGCTGGTGAGCGCTTCGTGGCGGCGGACCATGGACGACGCCGTCCGCCGGTACATGCTGCTGTGCACCGACGCGGGGAAGAACGCCGCCGCCCGCGGCCGTGCCTTCGCCCGGCACGAACTGCTCTACGCGGGAGTCGCGGGCGGCGCCGGACTGCTCGGCGTGGCGCTGTCCGTCTGGTTCTCGGTGCACACCGGGCGCCGCATCACACGGCGGCTGGAGGAGCTCCGCGACGCCGCCGACACCCTGGCCGTGCGCCAACTGCCCGAGGTGACACGGCGGCTGGGCGCGGGCGAGCAGGTCGACGTGGCCGTGGAGGCACCGCCGCTCGCCTTCGGGCGTCCCGAGGACGACGGCTCCGACAGCGCTGGGCCGGACGAGATCGGGCAGGTCGGGCGGGCGCTGAACGCGGCACGCCGGGCCGCGGTCGAGGCCGCCGTCAAGCAGTCCGACCTGCGCCGCGGGATGTCCGCGCTCTTCCTCAACATCGCCCGGCGCAACCAGGCACTGGTCCACCGCCAGTTGAAGCTCGTCGACACCCTCGAACGCCGCACCTCCGACCCCGACGCGCTGGCCGACCTGTTCCGCATCGACCACCTGACCACCCGGATGCGCCGCCACGCCGAGGGGCTGATCATCCTCTCCGGCGCCGCGCCCGGACGGGTCTGGCGCAAGCCGGTGCCGATCGTCGACGTCGTGGGCGCCGCGGTCGGCGAGGTCGAGGACTACGCCCGCGTGGTCGTGCCGCCCATGCCCGAGGTCGGCGTCGTCGGCGAGGCCGTGGTCGACCTGATCCACCTCATCGCCGAACTGGTCGAGAACGCCACGGCGTTCTCCCCGCCGCGCACCCAGGTCACCATGCGGGTCGGCGAGGCCGCGCACGGCTTCGCCCTGGAGATCGACGACCGCGGCCTCGGCATGGACGCCGACGAGCTCGAACAGGCCAACGCCACGCTCCGGCGGGCCGCGGACTTCGATCCGGCGCGCAGCGAACGGCTCGGCCTGTACGTCGTCGGGCGCCTGGCCCACCGGCACGGCGTCGAAGTCACGCTGACCCGCTCCCCGTTCGGCGGCACCACGGCGGTAGTCTTCCTGCCGGGGCCCGTGCTGGCACCCGTCGCGCCGGAGCGAGGCGACGGGCGGGGCGACGGGCCCGAGCCGGAGCCCGTGTCGGCAGCCGCCGGGTCCGTGGCCGGCGCCGCCGGGCGCGAGGCGCGGGAGCCCGGCGCCGGGGCGGAGCCACCGGGCCCGCTGCCCCGTCGCCGGCGCGAGGCGCCCGCCGGCGCGACGCCGGCCACGGCCGCACTCCCGCCCGCTCCGCCCGCCGTACCTGAGGCACCCCGGTCCGGCGCGGCACCCGTGCTGCCCACCCGCGTGCGCCAGGCGAACCTGGCCCCGGAGCTGCGCGGCGATCCGGACGCGCCCGGGGCGCGACGGGAGGATTCCGGCGACGAGCTGTCGCCGGAGCAGATGGGGGCGATCTTCGGGGCCTTCCAGCGAGGGCTGAGCCGGGGACGCGACGGTGCGGGAGAAGGAGGGGCACGGGAATGAGGGACGCCGAACCGTTTGGCGCGGGACATCCCGCCGACGCCGGTTCCACCGAGGGCCTCGACTGGCTGCTGGACGACCTGGTGGACCGCACGGACCACGTGCGCCAGGCCGTACTGCTGTCCGGCGACGGGCTGGCGACGGCCTCCTCCAAGGGGCTGACCGGCAAGGACATCGACCATCTCGCGGCGGTGTGCTCCGGCTTCAACAGTCTGGCCAAGTCCGCCGGGCGGTCGTTCGCCTCGGGCGGCGTCCGCCAGGTCATGGTGATGCTGGACGACGCCTATCTCTTCGTCACCCCGGCCGGCGAGGGCAGCTGCCTGGCGGTCCTGTGCGCCTCGGGGGCGGACGTCGGGCAGCTGGCGTACGAGATGTCCCTGCTCGTCAAACGCACCGGACGGCACCTCGCCACGCCCGCACGCGCGGCGGGGGAGCCGGGCGAGGAGTGACCCGGCGCGCCACGGACGGCGAGGACCGCTGGTACGACGAGGAGTCCGGCCCGATCGTCCGCCCGTACACCGTGACCCGGGGCCGTACCCGCCCCGACACGGAGCGCTCCTTCACGTTGATGGACCGGGTCCGGGCGCTGGACGAGCAGACGGCGTCCGCCCGGGCGCACGGGCTCGTCGACCACGCGCGCGCCTCGCTGCTGGAGCTGCTGCGCCGTCAGGGACCGCTGCCGGTGGTCGAACTGGCCGCCGGTGCCGACCTCCCGGTCACCGTGGTGCGTGTCGTGCTCGGCGACCTGGTCGACGCCGGGCTCGCGCGGGTGGACCCGCCGCCGGCCGCCGCCGAACAGCCCGACGCGGAGCTGCTGCGCGAGGTGATCCGCGGGCTTCGCTCCCTGTGAAGGCCCGGGCGCTGCCCGCGCGGTGACCTGCGGGGAAGTGAGGTTCCTTGGCAGGGGCGGGGGTTGAACGGCACGCCGGAGCACGGAGGAGAGGACGTGGCGCGCGTCCCGTCCCCGGGGCGCGGCGGTGTCGATCGAGTGCGGTCGAACCCCTAGACATGACGTGTCCATGTCGCCAACCTGTTACCTGCCGCTTGTCCCGCAGAAACGTCCCAGCACAAGGATGGCCAGCGGTTTCAGCGGCCAAACACCCCCACACCCAAGGGAGTTCCTTATGTCCCGGATATGCAGTGCTCTCGTGCGGCGCAGTGTCTACGCGCGTCGACGCCTGGGTCTCCTCCTGGCCCTCACCAGCCTGTTCGCCGGCTTCGCCACCCTCAACGGCCCCGCCGCCCAGGCGGCACTCCCCACCCCCGTCAGCGCCGCCACCGCCCGCACCTACCTGGCCTCGCTCCGGGTCGCCACCGAGAACCGCACCGGCTACGACCGCGACCTCTTCCCCCACTGGATCACCATCAGCGGCGCCTGCAACACCCGTGAGACCGTCCTCAAGCGCGACGGCTCGAACGTCGTCACCGACTCCTCCTGTGCCGCAACCAGCGGCAGCTGGTACTCCGTCTACGACGGCGCCACCTGGACCGCCGCCTCCGACCTGGACATCGACCACCTCGTGCCCCTCGCCGAGGCCTGGGACTCCGGTGCCTCCGCCTGGACCACCGCCCAGCGCCAGGCCTTCGCCAACGACCTCACCCGCCCGCAGCTCGTCGCCGTCACCGACAACGTGAACCAGGCCAAGGGCGACCAGGACCCGGCCACGTGGATGCCGTCGCGCACCGCCTACGCGTGCACCTACGTCCGCGCCTGGGTCCAGGTGAAGTACTACTACAACCTGGCGGTCGACAGCGCCGAGAAGAGCAAGCTCAGCAGCGTCCTCAGCGGCTGCTGACCCCGCGTCCCGGCTCCGTTCCGGCCGCCGGCGGGCCGCCGGGACCGCGGCCGGTCCGCTACCGGGGCGCGGCCGGGAACTCACGCCTTCCCTCCGACGTCCGTAAGTCACGACGACGGAGGGAAGGCCGACCGCCATGGCAGAACTGCGCCTGGGCCCGCTGCTGCGATACGTGGACGAGGACACGGCCACCGTGTGGATCGAGGCCGACCGTCCCGCCGCCGCGACCGTCGTCTGCGACGACGGGGCGGCCGCCACCGACCGCACCTGGCAGATCGCCGGCCACCACTACGCGATCGTCACCGTCACCGGACTGCGCCCCGGCACCGGCACCGCCTACCGCGTCCTCCTCGACGGGCGGCAGGTCTGGCCGCTGCCGGACTCCCCGTACCCGCCCAGCACCATCCACACCGCCGGCCGCCCGGAGTCCGACGGCGACGGTGAACAGCCGCGGCGCGTCGCCTTCGGCTCCTGCCGCTGGGCCGCCCCGCCCCCCGACGAGCCCGACCCCATCGGCCCCGACGCGCTGGACACCCTCGCCCACCACATCGCCTCCGGGGACGCGCCCCGCCCCGACCTCCTGGTGCTGCTCGGCGACCAGGTCTACGCCGACGAGACCTCCGCGGCCACCCGCCGCCGGCTCGCCCGGCGCCGGGACCTGAGCGAGCCCCCCTGGGACCAGGTCGCCGACTACGAGGAATACACCCACCTCTACTACGAGTCCTGGCTCGACCCCGACATCCGCTGGCTGCTCTCCACCGTGCCCAGCTGCATGATCTTCGACGACCACGACGTCATCGACGACTGGAACACCTCCCACACCTGGCGCAGCACCATGCGCGACACCGCCTGGTGGCACGAACGCGTCATCAGCGGCCTCACCTCGTACTGGGTCCACCAGCACCTCGGCAACCTCACCCCCGCCGAACTCGCCGCCGACAAACTGCTGGCCGCGATACGCGCCTGCGACGACGGCACCGAGACCCTGCGCGCCTTCGCCGCCCGCGCCGACGCCGACCCCGCGCACACCCGCTGGAGCTACCGCCGCGACCTCGGACGCACCCGGCTGCTCATGGTCGACTCACGCGCCGCGCGCGTCCTGGACGAGGGCGACCGCGCCATGCTCGACCCCGCGGAACTCGACTGGCTCCGTCAGAACGCCCGCCCCGACGGCACGTTCGACCACCTGCTCATCGGCACCTCCCTGCCCTGGCTCCTCCCGCACGCCGTCCACGACATCGAGGTCTGGAGCTCCGCCCTCTGCGGCGGCAGCCGCGGCCACCGCTGGACGCACCGCGGCGAACGCCTGCGCCAGGCCGGCGACCTCGAACACTGGTCGGCCTTCCCCGGCTCCTTCGATGCCCTCGCCGGGCTCCTCACCGACGCCGCCGACGACCCCCGGGCCCCCGCCACCATCTGCGTCCTGTCCGGCGACGTCCACCACGCGTACACCGCGGAGGCCCACCGTCCCGGCGCGCCCCTGCGCGCCCGACTCCTCCAGCTCACCTGCTCCCCGGTCCACAACACCATCCCCGCCTACATGCGTCTCGCCTTCCGCTTCGCCTGGACCCGCCCCGCCCGTCTCGTCGGCCGCGTCCTCACCCGCCACGGCCGCGCCGCCGCCCCCGCCCTGCGCTGGGGCAAACTCGGCGGCCCCTGGTTCGGCAACCAGCTCATGACCCTGACCCTCCGCGGCCGCGCCGCCGCGCTCCGCCTCGACCAGACCCGCGCCCCGAGGAGGGAGGGGGAGCGGGCGGGGCTGGTGACGGTGCTGGACACCGAGCTCACCACGGGCTGAAGGGCGGCCTCGCCTTCGCCGAACGGGGCACAGCCCCTGAGCTGCGTCGAGCACGACGCGCGCAGGGCCGCCGTCCTCAAGGAGCGTTGCGCGCCCTACCCGCGCACCGCCGTCGTGGTGACCGGATTCGAGCAATGGCGCCCTCCCGCCGAGCGGTTCGGGCTGCTCCTGTCCGCGCAGGCCTGGCACTGGGTGGATCCCGCCTCGCGCTGGACCCTGGCCTTCGAAGCGCTGCGTCCCGGGGGCGCGATCGCGGTGTTCCGGAACCACTTCGGCGTGCCGGACCCCGCCCTGCGATCGGCCCTCGCCGAGGCCCACTCCCGCCACGGCCTCCCCGATCTCGCGCCCGTGACGCTCGGGGCGGCCGAACCCCCGCGGACGGCCCCCGCACCGGCCGGCGGACCGCGGTGCGAGGAGCCGTACGGCGGCCTTCGCGGCGCCGTACGGCGCGGACCTTCGGACTACTCGGCGTCGAGCAGCGGGGCTTCGCTCGACCGGCCATGTGCAGCGCGGGCCGTGTCCTGGCTCGTGAGACGGGTTCGCTCCGCCCACGCGGCCACCGGCGGGCCCGCCGCCCCCAGAGCCGAGAAGAACGCGCCGAGCAGCAGCCAGCCCGGGTGTCCGAGTCCAAGGACCGCTGCCGTGAGGATCACCGGGGCCAGGGCCTGTCCGGCGTCGAAGCCGATGCCGAAGAGGCCCTGGTACTGCCCTTGGGCGTGGTCGGGGGCGAGACCGAAGCCAAGCGCGAAGCCGGCCGAGGACTCCCACACCTCTCCGAGACTGTGCACGCAGACGGCGAGGATGGCGAGCCCCGGCGCGCTCCAGGCCGGAACGTCCGCGGTCAGGGCCATCAAGGGGCAACTGACCAAGAAGAGCAGCCCGGCGAGGCGGAACGCCCGGCCGCCCTGGCGCGGTGTCTCCACCCGGGAGCCGATCCTGCTCTGGAGCAGCGCGCATACCCCGCTGTTGACCGCGTAGACCGCCGCCACGGTCCAGCGGGGCGCGTCGGTGTGAGCGGAGAGCCAGATCGGCAGCAGCAGGGAGACGGTCTGGTACTGCAGGCCCATGGCGCCGTAGAGCGCGACGAAGGACACGAACGGCCGGTCGGCCAGGACGGCCCAGCCGTGGTGCTCCTCGGGCCGGGGCAGGGGCCGGTAGTTCGGGACGCCGATCAGGACGATCAGGCCGGCGCAGGCGAAGCTGGCGGCGTTGGCGAGGATGAGCGCGGTGTATGCCGGGCGGGTGTTGACCGAGACGGCGAAGGCGGCGCCGAGGGTGCCCAGGACCACGCCGAGGTTGACGAACGTGCGGAGTCTCGCCCTGAACGCGGCCGGGCGTTCACCGCCGGCGCGCGCGATGAGCGCACCGCCTGCGGCGCCGCTCGCCGTCGCTGCCAGCCGGTCCAGGGTGGCGATGAGCGTGAACGTGACCCAGCCGTGGATGAGGACGAAAGCGGCCATCGTCGCGGCTTGCGTCGCGAGGGCCGTCAGCCAGACCGTGCGCGGCCCGTATCGGTCGGCCAGATTCCCTGCCGGGATCCCGGCCAGCAGCCCGGTCAGCCCCGCGATCGTGAGGCCGGCACCGACCTGTGCGGCGGGCAGGTGCACCACCAGCGTGAAGTAGAGCACCGCAGCGGAGTTGAACAGCCCGTTGCCCACCCGACTGACGAAGCTCGAGATGATCAGAGCGCGCTGCGGACCGTTTGACGCCGGAAAGTCGGATATCCGCTGCTTGGGGCCCTTCCCGATCATGCCGGGCAGGCTAGCAGGGCCCCTCCCGGGATCCTCCGAGTGGTCCGGGTCGTCTCGTGACCCGTCAGCTCGTCGTGCCTCACCTGCCGCCGGTCGCGTTGACGACGACGCTCGGCGCGACCTCGGCCGGCGCGTCGCCACGGCGCGCGGCCGGCCGGTCAGGCTTCAGTGCTCGTCGAGCCAGAGCACGATCCCGGTCACGCCGTTGAGCACGGACGCGACGCCCGCGCGGATGGCGGCCGCGCAGCGCGGCGGGGTGAACGAGGCGGGGTCGTAGGTCGAGGACATGCCGAGGCCCTCGCCGCGGAAGGAGGCGCCTGACCAGTCGACCGCGGTGACGTTGCCGGTGGGCTCGGCCAGCTCCGCGCCCACGACGAGGAACTGCTGGGAGAGGTGGTTCGGGGTGACCATCGCGAGGGGGTCGATCAGGTCGTTGCCCGCGCTGACGATGAGGTCCGGGCGCATGTCCAGGGCCTTCGTGATGCTTTGCACGAGGTCGGAGTGGCGGGCGGCGGCCACGGTCCTGAGGTCGACGTGCTCCGCCTCGGCCCACTGCTCGACCGCCTTCACGAGGGCCTTGGTCGGGCGGTCCGCACCCGAGGTGAGCAGGACGACGCGGTAACCCTTCGACGGGTGGACCCCGGACCAGGAGCCGGGCCGCGGCGTGGCGGTCGCCTCGGGCACGGGCGGGGCGGCGGGATCGACGAAGCCAGGGCCGGGGGTTCCGACGGCGGTGGGCCTGGGATGCGGGCGTGACCAGTCGTCACCGGACCCGCATCCGGTGAGCAGCGCGGCGGCCGCGGCCAGTACGGCGACGGCCCGAGGCGAGGGGCGCAAGGCGATCGACCTCCGGGTGGTGGCAGGTGGTGCGCTCACATCCTGCTCTCCCGGTTCCGGCGCCCTCCATCCGCGAGGGGCCGTTGTCGAACTTGTTTTCGTACGATTCGCCGACCGGCCGGTTCCGGTTCACCCGTGACGTGCACCGTGCAGTGGCAACCTGAAGGAGCCACATGTCACAACGCGTCCGCCGCTCCCTCGTCGGGATCATCGTGGCGGTGATCGCTTTCCTGGGCGCCGGGCAGCCGGCGCTCGCGCACGGGTTCACGTCGACCGTGTACGTCCGGGTCACCCCGGCCGACGGGGGTCACATACGGACGGCGCTGCGGCTCGAGTACGACCTCTACGTCGTGTCCGCCGCCGACTACGAGGACGACGACCCCCTCTTCCGCGAGGGAACCGCCGCGTTCGACGCCGGTGACGCCGCAGCGCAGGCCGCCGCGCTCAACGCCCACGCCAAGGCGGCCGTCGCGTACGCCTCCGAGCGCTTCACGGTCACCGCCGACGGCAAGGCCTGCACGCCGTCGCGGACCGGCGGCTTCACCATGGGCCGCAAGGAGGGCGTGCCGTACGCCGGTCTGACGCTCGACTGGGCCTGTCCCGACGGCGACGACCACGAGGTGCGCAGCGGGCTGTTCCCCGACTCCGAGGGCTACGTCAAGGGCACCAAGACGATCGTCACGTACGAGGTCGACGGCCGTTCCGGCAGCGCCGCGCTCGACGCCGGGCATCCCTCCTTCTCCATCGGCCAGTCCTGGTACGAGCGGTTCTGGGAGTTCTTCCGCCTGGGCGCCGAGCACCTGCTGACCGGGATCGACCACATCCTGTTCCTGCTGGCCCTCATCGCCGGATCGCGGCGCCCGCGGGAGATCGTGCTGGCGGCGACGAGCTTCAC
The DNA here is from genome assembly GCF_053598835.1 of Streptomyces sp. NPDC001070. NCBI lineage: Bacteria > Bacillati > Actinomycetota > Actinomycetes > Kitasatosporales > Streptomycetaceae > Streptomyces > Streptomyces sp. NPDC001070. The sequence continues at coordinate 19,757 of NZ_JBSFLB010000028.1, read as the reverse complement.
CGTGGCGCACTCCGTGACGTTCATGCTCGCCGCGCTCGGCGTGGTCGACGTGCCCGCGAGGATCGTGGAGCCCGTCATCGCGCTGTCGATCGCCGTCGTCGCCGGCTGGTACCTCTGGAGGATCTGGCGGCGCGGCGACCACGCGTGCGACCTGGAGACCGCGGGGCGGGGGCACTTCAGCCTGGACCGCGCCGGCTGGACCCGGCTCGGCGTGGTGTTCTGCTTCGGCCTGGTGCACGGCCTGGGCTTCGCGGGTGCGCTGGGCATCGACGAGGCGTGGTCGTGGACCCTGCTGTGGTCCCTGCTGGTGTTCAACGTCGGCATCGAGGCTGTGCAGTTGGCGATCATCGCCGGCGTCTTCCCGCTGCTGATCGTGGTGCGCCGACGCTCGGCGAGGGCCGCCCTCTGGGCGACCGGCGCGATTTCCGCGGGAGTGTCCGTCATGGGTCTGGTGTGGTTCGTGCAACGAGTGTCCGGATTCTGAGACCCGTTCAGGGCTCGTGCGAAGTTCAACTACTCCGTAGCTCGCATTTGCGTTCGCTTTACCTGGCGGCGTGAGCGTGAAGATCTCCACTCCATGCACATCACTCGTGCACAGAAGGAACGAAAAACAATGAGATCGAGCACCTCCTCGCAGACCTCCGGGTCTGCGCGGCGCCGCGTGGCCCTGGGGGCCGGCGCGGCGTTTCTGGGCCTGACTGTTGCCCTGGGCAATGGCCTGGTGTCGCCCGCCGGCGCAGCCGAGCCCGCCGCGCTCACCGGCATCATCCTCGGTGTGGGCGCCAACGAGGCCCAGCGCACCGTGACGTGGTACTCCTCCGCCGACACCGCGCAGGAGATCCAGGTCGCCCCGACCGCCCAGCTGGTCAACGGCGAGTTCCCGGCGGGCGCCGCCACCTTCGACGCCATCGGCGGGGCCAACATCGCCACCAGCGGCGGCTTCAACCGCCACGCCACCATCACCGGCCTGCAGGAGCACGCCGAGTACTCCTACCGCGTCGGCAGCGAGGGCAACTGGTCGTCCACGTACTCCTTCAAGACGCAGGACTTCGAGGGCGACTACGACTTCCTGTTCTACGGCGACCCGCAGATCGGCTCCTCCGGCGACCTGGCGAAGGACCAGGCCGGCTGGCAGGACACCGTGGACGTCTCGCTGAAGGCCAACCCCGACGCCGAGCTGCTGGTGTCCGGCGGCGACCAGGTCGAGACGGCCAACAACGAGTCCCAGTGGAACTCCTTCCTCGCCCCCGACAAGCTGCGCCAGTACCCGTGGGCCGCCACCATCGGCAACCACGACGTCGGCGGCAAGGCCTACGAGCAGCACTTCACCACCCCGAACACCGACCGCTCGGCCCCGTACTACTCCAACGGGAACCCGGCGTCGAACACGTCCGGCGGTGACTACTGGTACATCTACAAGGACGTGCTGTTCATCGACCTGAACAGCAACAGCTACAACCCCGCCACGGGTGGCGGCGGCGACGCGGCGCACATCAACTACGTCACCGACGTCATCAACAAGCACGGCAACGAGGCCAAGTGGAAGGTCCTCGTCTACCACCACGCGATCTACTCGCCGGCCTCGCACGCGAAGGACGGTGACAACAAGACGCGTCGTGTCGACTTCCCGACCACGTTCTCCAAGCTCGGCGTCGACCTGGTGCTGCAGGGCCACGACCACAGCTACTCCCGCAGCTACCTGATCAAGAACGGCGAGAAGGCCAACCCGGCCGAGCAGCCCGGTGCCGCCGACGTGTACCCCGGTCCCGGAGGTGTCCTCTACGTGACGGGCAACTCCGCCTCGGGCTCGAAGTACTACGACATCACCAAGCCCGACAGCAGCGGCACGAGCGGCGCCGGCAACGGCGCCGACCCGCTGAACCCGGACAACTACTGGTACAACTCCGTCCAGAACCAGGAGCACGTCCGCACCTACGTCAAGGTGCAGGTGCGCAACGACAAGCTCGTGGTCGAGAACGTCCGCAGCGGCACCTGCGTGGCTCCGAACTCCGAGGTCGAGCACGGAGAATGGTGCGACAACACCCCCGAGGGCCAGCCCGTCGGCTCGCTCGTCGACAAGGTGACGGTGCACCCCTACCACGGTGACAAGCAGGACCTCCAGGTCAACGTCCCGAACCCGGCTCCGGGCGAGTTCGGCTGGACGATCGACGGCTACAACGGCCTGGTCGACCTCGGCACCGCCCAGGAGCAGAACGGCGACCACTTCGTCGCGGGCGGCAGGATCAACCCGATCCTCGTCTCCGACAGCCGGCGCTCGCTCGCCCCGTGGTCGATCTCGGCCAACGTGAGCGACTTCCGCGACGCCGACAAGACGTTCTCCGGCTCCTACCTCGGCTGGACGCCCTACGTCCTCGACGGCGGCGCGGGCGCCAAGGCCGGCGACCCGGTGGCCTCCGGCTACGACGACCACGGCCAGGGTCTGTCCGTCTCCCGCGGCCTGGGCTCGGCCGACCAGGGCCACGCCCGCGGCACCGCCAAGCTGGGCGCCGACCTGGATCTGAAGATCCCGGACAGCGTCGAGAAGGGCGGCTACCGCGCCACCCTCACGATCACTGCGCTGAGCAGCTGACCGGACCCGTTCAACCGGCGGGGCAGGCGCCGTGCGGTGCCCGCCCCGCCCCCCCGCTCCAGGAGACCCCCGAGATGCACGCGCCCGCAACGCGCCGGAAGCCCCCCGTCAGCGCCCTCCTCCGCACCGCCGCCCTGGCGCTGCTCACGGCCCTCGCGATCGTGGGCCCGGGCACCGGCCCCGCACAGGCGGACGACGGCGACGTCACCTGGACGGTCAGGACGGCCGCGAACGGGTACGGCGACGACCGGTCCAGCTACAACTACGCCGTGAACCCAGGCGGACAGGTCAAGGACGCCATGGTCGTGGCCAACCGCAGCACGTCACCGCTGCGGCTCGCGCTCTACGCCGCCGACGGCTACACGACCGACACGGGACAACTCGACCTGCTCACCAAGGACAAGAAGTCCGTGGGGATCGGCGCCTGGGTCCACGCCGACCGCGACAGCGTCGTGATCAAGCCCGGCAGGACCTTTGAGATCCCCTTCACCGTCACCGTGCCGGGCAACGCCGCACCCGGCGACTACGTGGGCGGCATCCTCACCTCACTGAAGCAGTCCGACGAGGCCCAGGGCATCAACGTGGACCGGCGCCTCGGCATCCGGGTCAAGCTCCGGGTCGGCGGCGAGCTCAAGCCGAAGCTCGCGGTCGAGGACCTCCACGTCGACTACACCGGCTCGGCCAACCCGTTCGCCACCGGTGACGCCACCGTCACCTACACGATCCACAACACCGGCAACGCCCTCCTGTCGGCCCGCCAGACGGTCTCCGTCTCGGGCCCGTTCGGGTGGCTGCGCGCCGGCGCGGGCGACATCGCCGCGCCGCCGCAGCTGCTGCCGGGCGAGAGCTGGAAGGTGAAGGTGCCCGTCCGCGGCGTGGCACCCGCCGTCGGCCTGACCGCGACCGCGACGCTGACTCCCCTGCTCACCGACGCCTCGGGGACCACCACCTCCCTCAAGCCGGTCGAGGCCACCGCCCACGGCTGGGCGGTCCCGTGGACCCTGCTGGTGCTGCTCGTCGTCCTCGTCGCGGCCGTCGCCGGCGCCCTCGTCCTCACCCGCCGCGGCCGCGCACGGCGCAAGCTGCGGGAGGACGCCCGCGTACGGGACGCGGTGCAGCGGGCGCTGCGCGAGCAGGAGACTCAGAAGAAGGGCTGAGACCGCCCGCAGGACGCGCCGGGCCGGGCCCGTCGTGCCGCCGCCCGGTCAGGACCGGGTGGTCCGTGCGGCCGCGGGGGGCCTCACGGGGCCCCGTGGCGGACGGACAGGGCCATGCGGCGTCGCGGCCGGACTCCAGGAGCGGGGTCATCCGGAACGCGGCGTCGCTGAGGCCGCCGAAGGTGTGCCGGCGAGGTCCGGCGGCTGCGCCATGGCCCTTCCCGTACCGGGGACCCGACGACGGCCGCCAGTTGGACTTCCGCCCGTTCGGCCGACGCGAGCGGCGAACGGGGGCGGTTCTGAGTAGCGGTACTCATGCCCGGTGCGGACCGGGGCGCGATGCTGGGCCCGGATGACGGACACGTGATCGCGGACGGGGGCAGTGGTGGCGGGAACGAGGCGCGGGCACAGGCCGTCGACCGGCCGGCAGGTGGCGGTCGGCTCGGCGCTGCTCCTCGTCGACCTGGTGGTGATCGCCTGGTTGCTGTACGGCTACGCGATGACGGGGTGGGCCGACAGCTTCGACGACGTCAACGCCCCGGACGCGCCGCAGGCCGCACGGCAGGCGATGTGGGTCCTGGCCTGCGGCGCGGTGGTGACCGGCGGAGGCCTCGTGGCCCTGCGGTGGCGCATCTCCGGCATCCTGCAGCTACTCGTACTGGGGTGCGGCGCGGGGGCCTTCGCCCTCCTCGCGGCGCGGTGAGGCGGCGGCGTCGGCCACGGTCACCGCTGCCGCGCCGCCGTCCGCTCTCCGTCAGGCCTTCTCCCCGCCCCGGGCCGGCCCGTTCCCGGCCGGACCCGACTCGACATCGCCGAGGCCACCCCCCGTCCATGCCCGCGCCCGGTTCCCGACACCCGGGAGCAAGACCGCGGCGTCAGGGTCTCCAGATGGATGTATCTCCCACCTGGAGGTCTTGAGTCATGTCCGCAGTGTCCCGAAGAAACTTCCTCGGCACCGCCGCGACCGTCGCCGGAGCGGCCGCCATCGGTGCCACGTTCCCCGGCGCGAGCGCCGCCGCGGCCGCCCCGCAGACCGGGCCCGGCCGGCACCACCACGTCCACGGCGACATCCGCGACATCAAGCACGTCGTCGTGATCATGCAGGAGAACCGCAGCTTCGACCACTACTTCGGCACCCTCAGGGGCGTCCGCGGCTTCGGCGACCGCTCGACGATCCAGCTGCCGGGCGGCAAGTCCGTCTGGGAGCAGCCGAAGACGCCGACCGAAGGGGCCGACACCCAGTACCCCTGGCGGCTGAGCGGCGCGAAGTCCTGGAGCGGCGCGACCCCGCCGAGCGCCGAGCTCGGCGCCGCCAACTACGGCGGCACCAGCCACGGCTGGACCGACCAGCACGGCGCCTGGTACGGCGGCCTCATGAACGGCTGGTATCACGCCAAGGGCGGCCCCACCACCCTCGGCTACCTCGACCGCAAGGACCTGCCCTTCCACTACGCCCTCGCGGACGCCTACACGGTCGGCGACGCCTACCACTGCTCCGTGCTCAGCGCGACCGGCCCGAACCGCACCTACCTGTGGGGTGGCACGATCAACGCCGACAAGAAGCACGGCGGCTTCACCGCCAACGACGGCGGTGACGAGCTCGGCAGGTTCCTGCCCTGGGAGTCGTACGCCGAGACGCTCCAGAAGGCCGGCGTCAGCTGGCGCGTGTACCAGTGCGCCGACGACTACGGAGACAACGGCCTGGAGTACTTCGACACCTTCGCCAGGCTCGACCCCGCGCAGGGCGGCACCGCCGCCCCGGGCAACGTCTACTACGACAACGGTGTCAAGAACGTGCCCGAGCCGGTCACCGGCCTGGCGGGCAACGCCGACAACATCAACGCCGCGATCCGCGCCGACGTACTGGGCGGCACGCTGCCGCAGGTCAGCTGGGTCGTGAACAACCAGTTCTTCTCCGAGCACCCGGTCACCGCACCGAGCAACGGCGCGTACTTCCTCCGCGGCGTCCTCGAGGTCCTGGCCGCCGACCCGGACGTCTTCGACTCCACCCTGGTGATCGTCAACTATGACGAGAACGACGGCCAGTTCGACCACGTCCCGCCGCCCGTGCCGGCGCCCGGCGAGGCCGACGAGTTCGTCTCCGGCACCATGAGCCAGTACGGCGTCACCGAGCCCCTCCCGGTCGGCCTCGGATTCCGGGTGCCGCTGCTCCTCATCTCGCCCTGGACCCGCGGCGGTTGGGTGACCTCCGAGGTCTCCGACCACACCTCGGTCATCCAGTTCATGGAGAAGTGGACCACCGCACTCGGCACGCCGGCCATCTGCCCCAACATCAGCAGCTGGCGCCGCAGGGTCTGCGGTGACCTCAGCGGCGCCTTCGACTTCTCCTCACCGGTCTACGGGCTGCCCGACCTGCCGGACACCGGCGATCTCGTCCCCGAGACGCGGTACACCCCGCTGCCCGGCGACAACACCATGCCCGTCCAGGAGAAGGGCACCAAGCGGGCCCGCCCGCTGCCGTACCAGCCCAACGCCAACCTGACCGGCTTCGCCGGCGGCGCGGTGGAGCTGGAGTTCGGCAACGAGGCGCCGTTCGCCACCAAGGCGAGCCACTTCACCGTCCACAACAACCGCGGCGGCTTCCCCACCCTGGCCCAGTACCCGGCCGCGTTCCCCGGCCAGTACACCGTTCCCGCCAACCGGGCCGTCAAGGGCAGCGGCCCCATCGGCTCCTCCGCGGGCGACACCGCGTACGACCTGACCGTCACCGGCCCCAACCGGTTCCTGCGCCGCTTCATCGGCGACACCGCCACCGCCGGCAAGGACTTCCTGGTCGAGGCGAGCTACCACGACGGCAAGCCGACGGCACGCCCCAAGCTGAAGCTGTGGCTGCGCAACAACGGCGACTCACCGGTGAGGTTCTCCATCACCCACAACCACTACATCCCCGGCGCCCCGAAGACGGTGCGGGTCGCCGCGCACAGCGAGGAGGCGTGGACGGTCAGCCCGCTGGAGATCAGCGGGGGCTGGTACGACGTGACCGTCACCGCGGACCACGACCGCGCCTGGTCGCAGCGGTTCAGCGGCCACCTGGAGACGGGCAGCGCCAGCATCACCGGCTGACCCGGCCCCGGCGGATCGCCCCGGCGGCCCGCATCGACGGTCGGCCCTTCCCGCCCATCCCGGAGCGCGCGCATGTCGCGGTCCGTGTGCGGTGGGAAGGGCCGCGACCGGCCACCTGCCGACCGCGCGCGGATCCGGGTCGGATGACGGTCACCGTCAGCACCGCGGTGTACGTACCGGGCGACGTGGAGGTCGGCGCGTCGAGGTCGAGCCTGGCCCCGACATCCGCCGTGCCGGGGCGGCGTCGGGGCTGCCGCCGCCCGCTTGCTCTGGTGCGACGCCGAACTTCCGCACAGATCGTCGGCGGTGCCGGGCGGCGATGCCCCCGGGTAGCCGGCGCCATGGTGCGTCCGCGCGATACCGGGCGGGCGTCGCGCGATCCTCGCCCGGTGACCGCGGGCCCCGGACCGCGTTCCGGGCGCCGTCCGCGACTGCGGAGACCGTGGCCCCAAGCTTTCCAAAGAGCGAATACATGCCCTCTGAACTGCGGAAATCCACCTCGGCGTCTCAGTGCCGCGGCCCTTTCTTTTGACTCCGGGCCCCGCGCATGTCACGGTCATTGTCTCGGCGTTTGCCGCTTTGCATAACGGCGTCCCTGCCCAGTGAGCCAGAACCTCGTGGGTCGCGTGCCCCCTACCGGCTCCAGGTGCAACGAAGCCGGTTTGACGGCGGTCGGAAATGACACGGCCGTTGTCCAGCAATCTTCAAGCCCAAAGGAGATTGACATGCGCGCAAACATCAGCGTCCGCCGCACTGTCGCCGCGGCGCTCGCGGCGCCACTGCTCGCCCTCGTCGGGGCGAGCGCCGCCGCCGCGGCCCCGCAAGCCACGGCCTCCGCGCCCCACCAGACCGTCCAGGGCGGCGGCGGCTTCGGCCCCTTCGGCCCCTACGTCCCCCGCGGCGGCTACGGCCTCTACGGCGGTTACGGCTTCTACGGCGGCCTGGTCCCCTACGCCCCCATCGGTGGCTTCACCCCGTTCATCCCCTACTTCGGCCCGCTGGGCTAGCCGGCCACTGCTGCCTGTGAAGCAGCACTGACCGGCACTGACCGGCTGGAAGGCCCGTGACCAAGACCCACGGGCCTTCCAGCCGGTGGCAATCCCGAGCATGGCTGCCCGGCGAGGCCGACCAGGCCTCGTCCACCACACGCGCCGGCACCTGCTTCAGTACGGCAGGTGGCTCCGAAGCCGGGCATCGGCTTCCGGCAGGGCAACGCCCGCCATCGACGCGGCGCCGCCCGGCTGGTGGAATGGCAAGCTGCACGAGCCGGGATCACCCAACGGAGACACCATGGCCGATCACCACAACGCCGCCCTGGAGGCACTCTCCTGTAATCCGGCCGCACACGCCGCTGTCCTGCTGCGGCTGCTCAAACACGACGACCAGAACATCAGGAGGAACATCACTCAGCGCAGCAGCCTCCCGGCCGAGGTTGTCGACGCGATCCTGGCGGACCCCGACCCGGCACTGCGGACCCATTTCGCCGAGAGCGCGAGCGCAGACCCGGCTCAGCGAGCCCGCCTCCTCGACGATCCGTCCTCGAAGGTCATCCTGGGCGTGGCGGCAGGCCCGATGCCGTACCGGGCCCACGTGGAACCGCTGCCCGACTCGGCATACGAGCAGCTCCTCACCCACCCGCAACAACGCATCCGCCACGCAACCCTCATGTCGACCTTCGTGCCGGCGCACGTCCTGGCCGGACTGGCGGACCATCCGGACAGCGCCCTGCGGCAAGCCGCCTGCGGCGCGTGGGACTCCCTCTCCGAGCAGGCCAGACAAGCGCTGCTCCACGACGACGACCTCGACGTGCGGCGAGAAGCGGCACTGTGCGTCTGCCACATGGACACCGAACGCACGGCTTGGCTGGTCGAGAGCCTCGCGGGCTCGTGGCGCCTGGACGAGGCACTCCGCCAGGATGCTGAGCCGCGAACTCGCCGAACGCCTGGTCACCAACGATCACCCCGCCTCTGTTGCCGCCAACCCCTCCCTCCCGCCCGACCTCGTGCGGCAGCTGGCCGCCCACCCGGACCCGCACGTGCGCCTGGTCGTCTCTGCGAGGCAGGAACTGACCGAGCAGGAACGCGCGGCCATCGACTACACCGTGGACCCCGAGGCCCGCCTGGGCACGCTCGACTGGGTATGGAAGGCGCGCGGGAACCCAGAGGTCCTGCGGGCGTGCGCGACCTCCGCCCACACCTGGCTGCGACGCAGCGCCGCCGTATGCCCGGCCCTGGAGACCGACCTCGTCGAACTGCTCTCGGAGGACGAAGACTTCGCCGTACGGCTCCTGCTGTGCGAGTTCCACCCGGAGCCGCCGCCGGAGCTGCTGCTGGACCTCTATCTCAACGGCGTTCACCGCGCCGTCCAGATGCTCGCCACCCACCCGCGATTCCCCGCAGCAGGTCTCGCCGCCCGCTTCGCAACCTCGCCGGATCCCGAGCGGCGCCGCCTCGCGCTGCGCGACCCCGATCTGGCCCGGAAACCCTGGAAGCGTTCACCCGCGACCCGGGATGCCGCCGGGCAGCCGCTCGTCACCCCGGACTCCCCGTGCCGCGGACCCGGTCGCCCAGGTGCCCCTGCTCTGCGTTCGGCCGGCCGTGTCCGGCCGGCGAGCCCCCGGCAGGGCTCGAACCTGCGGCCAAGCGTCCGGAAGGCGGGGGCACACCCTCCGGCCCCGCCCGTACCCGGCACCTGGGAGACCGGGGCCGGGGACGGGTGCCGGCCGGGCGATCAGCCCACCGAGACAGGCATCGGCACGACGTTGGTGGCGTCCACCGCGGCCCGCACGCCCCGGGCGAGCTTGACCGCGTCACCGACGGCCCAGAAGTGGACGAAGAAGAGCCGGGGTTCGTCCGTCAGCCCGTGGTTGTGCAGTTCGACGAGCTGGGCACCGGCACGCCTGAGGGCCGCGAGGACGGCCTGGACCTCGCCGGCGATCATGGCGCAGTCGCCGCTGATCGCGGCCCGGCCGCCGCCCAGTGGCTGAAAGTTGATCGCACTCGTGGATCCGAGGCCCGGCGGCAGCACCATGTGACCGTCGGTGATGGTCTCCCGGCGGACGAAGGTGTTCTTGTAGACCCCGTCGTCGATGCCGCCCTTGACGCCCATCGCGGCATCGATGCCGGCGATGTCCAGGTCGATGGTGCGCGGCAGGACGTGGGCCGGCCGGGCCGGGGGTGGAGTGCCGGTACGGTCGAGCGCCGCGCGCAGGCCCCGGGCGATGGCCACGGCGTCGTCGCCGTGCGAGTGGACGTGGAACCACCAGATCTCCGGGGACTGGGACAGCAGGTGCTTGTGGATCGCGGTCTGCTCGATCCCGCGCTCGTGCAGCACGTCGGCGAACGACTGCATCTCCTTCTCGGTGACCACCACGTCGCCCATCAGCAGTGTGTTCCCGTCGGCGTAGCGGACGAAGGACACATGCGAACCCAGGGCGAGCCCCGGTTTGACGGTGACGCCCTGCGAGACCACCTTGAGGTCCCGGCGTGGCAGGCCTGTGTGGTACATGAAGTTGCGCCTGATGTCGCCCGTCCGGCCCAACGCGACGGCGACGTCCTTCCAGTCCGACAGGGCGGTGCGCACCGGCATGACCGGCGCGTGCTGGTGCCCCTTCGTCGCTCCGGCTGACGCGCACGCGGAGAGCGTCCCGGCGAGCATCGGCGCCAGAGAGGCCGCGGCCAGCACGCGCCGCCGCGACGCACCCGCTCCCGGGTGGGTTTCCTGCTGTCGGTCCTCAGCCATCATGTGTGCCTCCTGACGGGATGGAAGCACGGAGGGCGACGGACAGTCCTCAACATCGCCAGCACTGCGGCCAGGTGGGTGAAGCCGTCGTCGCCAATCGGGTGAGAGAGCCGGGCGGCACGGTCGGTGTGCCCGGTTCCACCGCGCGTAGACCCCCTCCACCTGCGAGAAGTCCCGGATGCTCGATTTCCGGGGCGGTTTCATCGACGCAGTCAGGTGGCCGCCGGACGGCTCTGTGACATCACGCGCCGGCACCTGGACACACGGCCGACAGGCCTACCACTCACGCCACCGTTCGGTCAGCTCCGCCATGTCCTGGCGGGCAAGAAGCGCCGAGACGTCGACGCCATGCCCGCTGAGGACGTCGTCGATGTACTCGCACAGGTCCTCGCGCTCGACGGTGCAGTACGCCCCGTACTCCTCATCGATGACGTTCAGCTGCTGCACGACGCGCTCGACGGCGGCAAGTACGGGCTCGTCGGATGCGCTGCCGAGAGCACGCGCCTCTTCCTCGAACGCGGTCAGCGCGGCCTCGGTGGCCTGCAGCATCCCCGAGGCGTAGAGCTCCGTGGAACCGGCGTGTCGCGCGACCTCGTCGCGCCAGGTCGTGGACGGTCTGATGGCCATGCGCGGAGGCTACAGCCGGCCGCCGACACCGCAGCACAGGCCTTCCAGGGGGGCCGCTGGAGCGGGCATTTCGAAGATGCGGGCAGGCACCCGAACAGGGGCCTGATCAGTCGGCGGCCGGACTGCCGGCGGCCGTTGGGTGCTGTGCGGTCCGTACTCCGTGCCGTCGACGCTGCCGTCGCTGCCGCGGGCGCACGGATTGCGCAGCGGGGGTCGGGGGCTCAGCGTGCCGCCGGGCGGTCAACTCAGGCGTCAGGACAGGACTTCCAAGCGAAGGCGTCTGCCTGGGAACTCACAACGACGGCCGCTGAGTCCGGTGATGGCCGCTGACGTCGCCGTCGTGCAGCCGTGAGTATTGCTACTCGATGTCGACCGTGAAAGAAGAGACCTCTCCGTCAGCCGAGGTCAGCGTTACCGGCCCGAAGGTGATGATCGGAAAGGCGGTGCCACTGCCGCCCCGGTAGAACCCGGTCGCCCCCGTGACCCGGAGAGCTACTGCAGCGATCGTGCCCGCAGTCTCCTCGTCGACTTCGACGCGCGGGAGTGCAAGGCCAGCGTGACCGTTGGCTGCCGCCCAGTCGCGGACCTTCTCGGAGTCCCGGCTCATCGCCGGCAGAATGTCGTCGTTCGCCCAGGCCCACACCCACGAGGACGTGGATCGGTTGTAGCTGCCGATGATCTGAGCGGGGGCAGTGGCGATCTTGTCCGGGAAGGTCCACGTGATCTCACCCGTACGCTGATCCAGGTCCCAGCGATCTGCCGTGCCCAGGCCCCACTTCCGGTGGGCCTCGGCAAGCTGCTCGATCATGTCCTCGCCTTGCATGACCAGCACCGCGAGATCTGGCTGAGAGGCAGTCGGCTGCTGCTTCGCAGCCTTCTTGAACAGTCCCATGGTGGGGACGATAGGGGACGCCTGTGAGCTGCACAGCGCGGGGGCCGGCGGAACCCGCGGACGTGGCGGACCGCCCGATGTGGCACGACAGTGGCACGAGCGGTAGCCGGCTACTGAGGTTCGCCGGGTGATGCCGCCTGGCCAACCTCCGACCTGCGGCGATCCTCGATCCACGGGCGACCTCATTCGGAGATCACCAGTACCCGCACGGCAGCCGGCGGCCGGCTGAGGAACCTCCGCGCGGACGGCTGCGGCCGGCGAGGGCTGCGACAGCCGCAGGGTCAGGGCCGTCGGCACCGCACACGAGAGTCCGTATGTCAGTACCGGCATCTAATGTGCCGGCGAGATCGACGCAGACTCCGATCGAGGTGACTGGGACATGCTGTTGGAGAACAAGACCGCCGTCGTCTACGGAGCGGGCGGGGCGGTCGGGCAGACAGTGGCGCGAACCTTCGGTCGCGAGGGAGCACGAGTCTTCCTCACCGGTCGCAGACTCGCGGGGCTCGAGGAGCTGGCCGAGGAGATCGAGTCCACGGGCGGCCGGGCGCATGTCGCCCAGGTCGACGCGCTCGACCCGGAGGCGGTTGAGCGGCACGCCGCCGAGGTGGTCCGCACGGCAGGCCGGCTGGACGTCTCCATCAACGCGGTCAGCATCCGCGGTGATCTGCAGGGCACGCCGCTGACCGGCATGTCAGTCGACGACTTCCTGACACCGATCACCACCGCCGCCACCGCCAACTTCGTCACCGCGACAACGGCGGCCCGGCACATGGCCGCACAGGGCTCGGGCGTGATCGTGACCCTTTCCACGTCAGCGTCGCGCCTGTCCGGCCGCGATCAGGGCTTCCACGCGACCGGAGGCTTCGGCGTCGCCTGCGGCGCCGTGGAACTGCTCTCCCGACATTTGGCCGGTGAAGTCGGACCGCACGGCGTACGTGTCGTCTGCCTGCGCCCGGACGGCATCCCGGAGGCCTGGGTCTCCTGGGGCCTGATCGACGACGCCGAACCCGATCCGGAAGACAGCTCCACGGTGAAGGCCTACATGGAACGCGGCACCGCCCTGCGCCGGCTGCCGAAGCTGGCTGAAGTCGCAGAGACGGCCGCGTTCATGGCGTCCGATCGGGCGGGCGCCATCACCGGGACCGTGGTCAACCTCAGCTGCGGATCCATCAACGACTGATCCGTGCCGGCCCCGGCAACGGCGCGGCCTTCACCATCTCGCTCCCCCGCTCCCGGCAACCTGGGAACGACCGGTGTGACCCGCCCCAGCCGTGATCAGAACACCGCGCTGCGTGAGCCACGGGTCGCGTTGCACGGGCCGGCTGCAGAATCGAGGCAGGCGACGTGGGCACGGGCTCGGCGGACCGAAACCCGCCGTGCCCGGCTGCCTGAAACCGGCGCTGAACCGGCAAGAACGGCGGCGCGTGTTTCCTTGGTGGAGCCCGCAGCAGACCCCGGCTGACCGGGGTTCACGGCTCGATCGGGCACGCATCGGGCACGGCCAAGACTCTGCCACCCCCAGGGAGGGCGCGGCATCGCCGGCCGTGACGAGAAGTCCGAAACTGCCCAACGGGCCCGGCCCCCGCCGGCAGGCATCTTCCCCGGGCCACCCGGTGATGTCCTGGTCAGGAACGCTCCACGAAGCGGACGGACCACGCGTAGCCGCTCAAGCAGTCGTGCGGGACCCGTCGGACTTCTCTGACCTCGCAACCGTCGTGGGCGTACTTGCGGGCGAACCGGTCGAGGCGCTGCGCCTCGGTGAGATCCTCCATGGACAGTGGTGCTCCGACCACGAGGTCTTCGTGGATGACCTCCTCCTGCGCGCCACCGTCCGAGCAGGAAGAGCAATGATGCGTTTTGGGCAGGGTCATAGGACCAGTGTCCTCCTGACGCGGATGCCCCGACGTACACAGCGCAAAGGCCGCACCATGCCATGCTCAGCACGACCGCACGACCCCCTCGCTGCGAACTGTGGGCGTGGAGGACGCGGAAGTCTGCTCGGCTGGTCAGACGGTCATGCAGATGTCATGGAGGGCTGGATGACGAGCGTGATGAGGCGCTGGATCTCGTTGCAGGACAGGGCCATACCGGACGCCCGTCCGTCAGCGCCGGCCCCGCCGCAGTGAGCGGTCTATCGACTCGTGCAACTCCTCCAGCGAGGAGGATGCCTGGGCGAAGGGGCCGTCGGGTCGCCCGGCGATGTCCCGCAGCAGCGCGAGTTCCGAGCGATCGACCGGCTCCCCCGAGCACAGCCGCAGCTCGGTCATCTCCAAACGGCGGTTGAGGTCGGCCGCGGTGCCCCGCCAGTCCATCACCCTGGCCAGGACCGCCTGGTCGCGCATCGGGCTGAGCGCGCTCAGCAAGACGGCGGTGTCCAGGGCGTCCAGGATCAGACGCGGATAGATCTGGCCGTATCCGGGCCGCTGGGCCAGTGCGCAGGCGTCCGCCAGCAGCGAGCGGTTCCTGCCGAGTTCATGACGCAGGGCCAACAGCGCCCGGCGGCGCCGCTCGGCGGCTGTCGCCAGCCGCTCCGCGGGGATGCCGGAGATCGCGGCACTGACCGCCAGCAGCGCGTTGACCGGCTGCATGACCGGTTCGTCGGGAACGAAGCACCACCACGCCGACTGCACCAACAGGCCGAACAGCAGCACGAATGTGGTGGTGCGTACGGCAACACGCAGCACCTCAGCGCTCCGTGGCCGGTGTCCAGAGCCGAGCCAGCGGGAGCGGGGGCGGTGGCGGCGGTGAAGGAGCGCGGCGCAGCAGCATCAGCGTATCGCCGAATCCGAGCGGCGACTGGGGTCGTCGCTGCACCGCGCCGAGGTCCAGTCCCTGCTCGGCCACGACGTCCAGCAGCCCCGCGCCCTCCGTCACCGAGCGCAGACCCTGTTCTGAGTACCGGCGGCCAAGGAGCACCCGGATACCCTCGCCGACCCGGTAGGGGACCGTCTCCCGGTTGGGCAGCATCAGTGTCAGCGGGGTGCCGCTGCGATTGATGTAGTGGCCCTCGACCCGGATGGCGTGGTCCTCATCGATCTTCGCCGTGTAGCTGAGCCAGTTGGTGTCGATGGTGAGGTCGGTGTACATCGCCAGTGCGGCGGTCACGAATTCGTTGTACAGGCGGCTTCCGCTGCGTTCGGCGGCGACGATCTGGGTGGCCTCGTCGTCGAGGCGCTGGGTGGTGGCCACTTCCAGCGCGAGCCGGTCCTGGGGGCGCAGTACCTGCCCGAGGGTGCGCAGCAGGCCGCGATCGTCCTCGACGTTGCCGAGTGCGTTGCCGAGCAGGCTGAACAGGATCGGCTCCTCGCCGATGAATGCGTCGAGGAACTCGCGCAGCGCCATCAGGCTCGTGCTGTCCTCGAAGTCGAGCTCCAGGGGAACGGTGCGGCCCGGCATGCGCAGCCGGGTCTCGTGGGTCCCCAGGTTGAGCATGGCGGAGCTTATGTCGACGGCAACGTAGAGGAGGCCGTCGTTGTGCGCCTGCAGGCGATCGAGAACATGGCGGTCCTTGTCGCCGGTGCCCACCCCGAAGCTGACGTAGTGGTAGGGCTTGTCGCCGAGGGCTCCGTAACAGTCGTCCCAGACCCGCCCGAAGGAGGCGATGCTGTCGTAGGCCACCGGGTAGGAGGGGTCCTTGGAGGTGAGCAGCCAGGCGATGGTGGGGCCCAGGCCGATGTAGCGGTGCTTGTTCTCGATCTGTTTGCCGAGGCCGTCGTCACGGTGCCCCTTGAGTGAGCGGACCATGTCCATGAGGAAGCCGCGCGGGTCCTCGCGTTCCAGGCTGAGCATCCAGCGGTCCCAGCCGTCCGTGAAGGCCCGTTCCAGGCGCGAGAACACTCCGTCCCCCATATGTTTGTCCCCCCGTCCCCTGCAGAGCCCCCTTGCACTCGAACAGTGCCCGCGCGGCCGGGGCTGCACACCTGGGGAGCGCGCACACCCGACCACACCTCAGGACACCGCCGTCAACCCCTGCCACCGAGCCACCGCCTGGCATCACGAACGCGAGGAACAAACGATGACCGCGCCCCGGTCGAGCCGCACGAGCGCCGACTGCGCAACGGGCTCTACGCCCGGGGACCGAGCACGACGCCGACCAGCACGGCGGACGACGCCGGCACGGACACGCCGCTGGAGGCGGCCGAGGAACCGACCGACCTCTCCCTCACGCCGCTCGCCGCTGCACGGCGGGCCCGGCTTCCATCCTGATCAGGACTGAGCGGCGGCGGCTCAGCGGTGAGGGATGCCGCCCAGCACCGAGGGTGACTTCCCGGGGGCGACTCGGGGCCGGTGGAGCGCGAAAGGAACGGAAGCCCATATTCTATGATGTCGGTCACAGTGCTCCGCCAACCAACGGGCGCACTTAGTAGACGCGGCGTGGCAGATACCTGAGGATTTGTCCGACTTTGCCCGGATGTGGATCCCGCCGCGCGTCCCGGAATTCCGCCCGTCCGACCCGCGCGGCCGTTGGCCGGTGGCGTAAGGCTTCTGACGTCGCGACAGCTTTGTCTTCCGCCGCCATGTGCGGACTGGAGACCCGCGCACTGCCCCGGCGAGTTCCTGGGACCTACGAGGCGACGTAGTGGCGGGGCCCTTTGCGCTCCCTGTCGAGCCGTTCTAACAATGGCGACCCACAGGACGTCGCTGCAGTTCGTCGCCGGTGTTCACGCGGAGTCGACCGCGCACCGGGCGCTCGGCGTCACCGAGTGAGTAGGAGCCCTCAGATGAAGTCGTCCCGAACGTCCGCGAGGCTCCTCGCCCTCGCTCTCGGCCTGGCCACCAGCGCGCTGGGCGCGGCGGTGCCGGCGAGCGCCCAGACGGCCGCCACCCCGTCCGCCTCCGCCGGTACCTCCGTGGCGCGGTACGGCGGGTCGGTTGAGGAGGCCACGAACAACAAGGCGTTCTTCGAGGCTGTGCTCAAGTCGGTCGCCGAGAAGCGCGCCGCCCAGCCCAACGCGCAGGAGGTGACCGTCTACTACGACGCCTCCCGGGCACCGAGCTTCCGTTCGCAGATATCGAGCGCCGCCTCGATCTGGAACAGCTCGGAGTCCAACGTCAAGCTCCAGGAGGCATCGAGCGGTGCCGACTTCTCCTACTACGAGGGCAACAACCAGCGGGGGTCCTACGCCTCCACCAACGGCCACGGAAGCGGCTACATCTTCCTTGACTACTCCCAAACCCAGCAGAACGACTCGATCCGCGTCGTCACCCACGAGACCGGGCACGTGCTGGGCCTGTCGGACGACTACAGCGGGCCGTGCAGTGAGCTGATGTCGGGCGGCGGCCCCGGCCCGTCCTGCACCAACCGCTACCCGGACGCCACCGAGCGCTCGCGTGTCGACCAGCTGTGGGCCACCGGACTCGCGCAGGCCCCGGGTACGGTGAACCAGCCCGCTGACCAGCTGAGCACTGCACCGCCGGTGGGGACCGTGGCGCCGGGCCACGGTCCGGGGCGTCCGCTCAACAGCACGTCCTGGAGCTGATTGCGTTCCCAAGTGGGAAGCGGCTCGCCGTCGAGGATGGCTTCAGCCGCATGGCCAAGACCACCCACCCGCGCCCGTATGGGCACCCCCAGAGCCGGGACAGCGGGCCGATGTCCGCTGCGCGAGAGGGCCAACGCGTCCCATCCGGCCGGTACGCGGGCGGTGCCGAATCGAACCCGTCTATGGCGGATGTCAAAGATCACCCGACACCAACCCGTCAACCACGAAAGGGGATTCGACAGGTTGCTGCTCGGCTCGGTACTGATCAAGCAGACTGAAGAACAGCTCGATCGTAGGTGTCTCGGACGGGCGGGGGGCAGGTAGCTGTGGCCGAGCGGCTGTGGCCGGCGTCTGGGGTCTGTGGATCTTCTGAGCAAGACGTGCGAGTGGAGTGATCGATTCCCTGTCGGCGCTCTCTGGGCTCCAACCCTGGACCCCGCCGGACCGGGCACGCAGCGGGCACGCTCATGCCCCCTATGCGGGGCCTATAAGATCGCGGAGTGCCAGACACTGCGTTGCTCATCATCGACATGCAGAGCGCCCTGTTGGCCGACGCCCACGATGCCGAAGGCTGTCTGGTTCGGGTCGCCGCACTTGCCGATCGGGCTCGCTCTACCGGTGCGCTGGTTGTCTACCTGAGGCAACGGCTGGACCTCGTGGTTCCCGGACTGACCGCTGAACTGGTCGACGTCCACCCGGCGGTGGCGCCACAGCCGGGCGACGCCGTACTGGACAAGGAGAGCGCCGACTCCTTCCTCGATACGGCGCTCGACGACTTGCTGCGCGAGCAGGCAGTGCGCCGCCTGGTCGTCACCGGCTTCGCCACGGAGTACTGCGTTGACTCCACCTGCCGCAGTGCGCTTTCCCGCGGCTACGACCTGGTGCTGGTCGCAGACGGCCACACCACGCCCGAACGCCCGTTTGGTGCCGCGCCCGCCGCCGCTCAGGTCATCGCGCACAACAACGAGATCTTCTCCACGATCCAGTACGCCGGGCGTTCCATCCTGGTGACACCGGCCGCGAAGATCGGCTTCGAGGACAGGGCTCAGCACTAGGCTCCCGCGCATGACCTCCCCTTCGCACGATGGTCCTGCGCTGCTCAGGCCGGAGTCTCTCGACGAGTCGGGCGTCGAGGAGGAGGACGACGATGTGCTGATCGAGAAGCTGCGTGCTCGGGCGTGCGATCCGGGTCGGCGATTCGACACGGCTGACGTTCCAGCCCTGTGGATATCCGAGCGCTACGGCAGCGCGCGACTGGAGCAGCGCCGGGACGTCATCAGGGGGTACTGCAGCGATGGGACGGTACAGCTCAAGTCCGACGTCGAGGAGGTGGCCGTCTACTACGCTGACGCTCCCCGCGGCCCGCTGTTTGCGCCGCTCTCCATGGCGGATCTCGATAAGGCAGAACACAGAATCGGGCGCCGCCTTCCCGAGCTTCTACGGCGCGTGTACACCGAGGTCGCCAACGGAGGCTTCGGCCCCGACAGCGGTCTGGCCTCGCTGACCGACGGCAACCGGGCCCCCGGGGACCTGAGCGACTGGCCAAGCGCGGTCAGCCTTCATGAGCGAAACCGTACGCGTGGAGTGCCGGCGTCGTGGCTGCACCTCGCTTACGGCGGCTGCACGATGCAGTGGCACCTCTCCCTTACCGCGGTCGGCAACCCCGTGTTGCTCTACGACGCGGACGGGTGGGTTCCCGGCTGGGGCGAAGACGCGCACGACGGGCTGAGGCACGCATCGGCCTCACTGCGTAATTGGCTATGGACCTGGGCGGATGGCGGAGACGTGTGGGATGAGGCACTGAACCGGTGAAGCCCGCTTGCGAGGGCGCGAAGACGAGCGCCTTGCCGCGACGACCGGGCACGCCGCTGGATTGATGCACGGTGCCACGTCGAGATGGGCGTGCACCGTTTCGAACCGCCGACATCCGCCTTGTAAGTTCGATCCGAGGCCGCTCCGGCTGCTGCCGTCGGTCGATGCGACGGCCGGAGGAGACGCTGGTGTACGGGCTCGCCTCGCCCACCGCGACCGCGGTGCACGGCACCACCCTCTACATCACCGATGCCGACGTGCAGGACCCCCACCACGCCCAGTTGCAGAGCGCGCGGATCAACCTGTCCTCCGTGCGCAACGGCACGCCCTCCTGACCCGGCGGGCCTGGGAACCGCGGTGGTGATCGCGGTTCC